>NZ_JBFUDZ010000051.1:0-39969 GCF_056404455.1 Mesorhizobium sp. P2_D1 | reverse complement strand
GCGCTGACGGTGCGCTCGCGCAAGGAGCGTGACGGACGCACCGTTCTCGTCGCCGACATGAGCATCGGCTACAAGGCGATCCGCGAAACCTTCACCACGCAGGTGCTGCTGAAACCCGACGAGAACACCATCGACGTGAAATACATCGATGGCCCGTTCAAATATCTGAGCAATGTCTGGCGCTTCGAACCCGATGGCGGAGGCTGTATTGTCCGCTTCTTCATCGATTATGAATTCAAGAGCCGCATTCTGGGCGCGGTGATGGGCACCATGTTCGATCGCGCCTTCCGCATGTTCGCCGAGGCTTTCGAGAAGCGCGCCGACGTCATCTATGGTGTTGCATCGTCGGCCTGATGCATGTCGCCCAAAAGTGCGCAGCGGAACAACGATAGGCATAAATACAAAGACTTAAAGCGCGTCGCACTTTAACGCTGGCCGAGCGCACGCAGTCCCAGTTCCAGCGCATGCCCAACTGTTTCACGGCGGATAAAATCGCGACCCTTGTCGGCAAACAGTTGGCGCTCTGCGGTCACGGCCTGGCCGTCCAAGCCGACGCCGAACCAGACTAGGCCGACAGGCTTTTGCGCCGAGCCGCCGCCGGGGCCGGCAATGCCGGTGACCGCCAGCGTCAGCTTGGCGCGCGAACGGGCCAGCGCGCCCTTTGCCATTTCGATCGCCGTCTCGCGTGAAACCGCGCCGTACTCCTCAAGCGTGGCGGGGGAAACACCGAGCATGTCCATCTTCGCTTCGTTCGAATAGGTGATGAAGCCGCGATCGACCACGGCGGACGAGCCGGCAATGTCGGTGAGCGCGGAGATGATCATGCCGCCGGTGCAGCTTTCCGCCGTTGCCAGCATGATGCCGCGCTGCTGGCAGGCCTGAAGCAGCGCGTTTGCCAGCTCGTCGTTGGTCATTCCGGCACCTCGCCGGGAAACACCACGCTGGCGGTGGCGATGGCCGCTATGCCTTCCTCGCGGCCGACAAAGCCGAGCTTTTCGTTGGTTGTCGCCTTGATCGAGATGCGATCAGGGGAAATTGCCAGCATCTGTGACAGGGCTGCCGTCATCGCCTCGCGATGCGGGCCGACGCGCGGCGCCTCGCAGATCAGCGTGATGTCAGCGTTGGCGATGCGACCGCCGCGCTCGCGCACCAACTTTGCCGCATGTTCGACGAAGATACGAGATGCAGCGCCTTTCCACTGCGGATCGGACGGCGGGAAATGCGTGCCGATGTCGCCGGCCCCACAGGTCGCCAGCAGCGCATCGGTCAAGGCATGCAGGCCGACATCGGCGTCGGAGTGGCCCGAAAGTTTCTTGTCATGCGGGATGGCGACGCCGCACAGGGTGACATGGTCGCCAGGTTCGAAGGCATGCACGTCGTAGCCATTGCCGGTTCTGATATCGGGGAAGCGCGCACGGTCGCCGGAAAGCCGCTGGTCCGCCATTGCAATATCCCGTGCCCAGGTGAGTTTGACATTGTCCGGTGAACCCGGAACGATCCTTACCGGAATATGCGCCCATTCGGCGATCGCGGCGTCGTCGGTGAAGTCCATTTTCCCCAGGTGATGGGCTTTCTCGTGCGCGGCAAGAATGGGCCAGAACGGAAAGCCCTGTGGCGTCTGCGCGGCGTGAAGTCCGCTGCGGGAAACGGTTTCTCCGACGACGCCGGCGGCCGACTCGCGCTTCAGCGTATCGGCGACGGGCAGGGCGGGCAGCGCGCCCTCGCGCTCGCCGATGGCGTCGATGGTCCGGTCGATCAACTCCGCATCAACAAACGGGCGGACGGCGTCGTGGATCAGAACCCGGCCCGGCGCGTGGCCTCTCAGTGCGAGCAGTCCGAGCCGCACCGAAGCCTGCCTGGTCGCCCCGCCCATGATGGCGATGACCCGCCCGGCGTTGGCGCCTGCTGCCTGCTGGAACAGCTCGTGGTCATCGGCATGAATGGCGACAACAACTTCGCTGGTCCGCGGGTGGGCCAGGAAAATCTCAATCGTGTGGGCGATGACGGCGTGGCCGCCAATACTTTGATACTGCTTGGGTCCGTTGGCCTGCCCGGCGCGAGCGCCGCGGCCGGCGGCGACGATCACCACGGCGACCTTGCCATCGTCACTCGAATTTTCACTTGCGTCAGTCATGCAGATTGGCTTAGCGCACGATCCCGGAAAGTGTAATCGGTTTTCGGAAAAGATCGTGCGCCAAATATGAACTTCGAAGGCGTCCTTTGCGCCTTCCAAGGGGCGTCTGGCGCCAATTTGGAAGGCCAGCATTTTTCCCAATTGCGCCTTAATGTGGCGTCATTCCGCGTTGCACATTGCGCCGGTTCTGGCTAGAGAATGTGCAACGAATGAATATGCTTGGTTTTTGTGCATGCCTGATTTGACCAAATTGGCCGCGCCGCTCGACGTCGGCGGTGTGCAAATTCGCAATCGCGTGTTCCTGGCGCCGATGTCGGGCATCACCGATGAGGCGTTCCGGCAGCGCGCCCATGCGCATGGCGCCGGTCTTGTCGTATCCGAAATGGTCGCCAGCGGCGAGCTTGCCAAGGGCAGGGCCGGTTGCGACCTGCGCATTCGTCATTCCGGCCTGCCGGTTCACATGGTGCAGCTTGCCGGCCGCGAGGCGGCGCACATGGCGGAAGGCGCGCGGATCGCCGCTGGCGAGGGCGCCGACATCATCGATATCAACATGGGCTGCCCGGCCAAGAAGGTTACCGGTGGCTATGCCGGCTCGGCATTGATGCTGGATCTCGACCACGCGCTGTCGCTGATCGACGCCGTGGTCGGCGCGGTCAAGGTGCCGGTCACGGTCAAGATGCGGTTGGGCTGGGACGAAGGCGCACTCAACGCCCCGATGCTGGCGCGCCGCGCCGAACAGGCCGGTGTCAGGATGGTGACGGTGCACGGCCGCACGCGCTGCCAGTTCTATCAGGGCAAGGCCGACTGGCGCGCCATCGCCCGGGTCAAGGAAGCGGTGTCGATCCCGGTCGTCGCCAATGGCGATGTTTCTTCGCCGGCGGAAGCGGCTGCCATTCTCGACCAGTCAGGTGCCGATGCCGTGATGATCGGCCGCGCGCATTACGGTGCGCCTTGGATCGCTGGCAGCATCGCGGCGGCCGCGACGGGCGAGGCAGCGGCCAAGGTGCCGCAGAACCGGATAGCGCTGGCCGATTATGTCGTGGCCCACTACGAGGACATGCTGGCGCTCTATGGCGTCGAAAGTGGCCTGCGCCAGGCGCGCAAGCATCTTGGCTGGTATCTCGACCGTCATGCCGGCGGCATGGCTGACGACAGCCGAAAGGCCATACTGACCGCATTCGAGCCCGCGCGCGTCATCGCCATGCTGCGCGATGTGTTTTCGCACGATGCGCAACCGTCGAACCTGCGGAGCGCCGCATGATCGCCGCCGCTGGCCAGAGTGTTGAAATGGCGGATGCCGCCCAGATCGTGCTCAACACCATCCGGCGTCCGGTGATCATGATCAGCGAGCAAGGGTTCATCACCTACGCCAATGCCGATGCCGAGGACTTTTTCCGCTCAAGCGCGACCATGCTCGCCCGCAACACGCTGTCGAAACTCATTCCCTTCGGCAGCCCGCTGCTGACGCTGGTCGATCAGGTGCGCGAACGCCTCGCTCCAGTCAACGAATACCGGGTCGACGTGTCGTCGCCGCGCCTGGGCATCGAGAAGGTCGTCGATCTCTATGTCGCGCCGGTGCCGGAATTTCCAGGCTCCGTCGTGGTGATGTTCCAGGAAAGGYCGATGGCCGACAAGATCGACCGGCAGATGACGCACCGCGGCGCTGCGCGCTCGGTGACCGGCCTGGCGGCGATGCTTGCCCATGAGATCAAGAACCCGCTCTCCGGCATCCGCGGTGCTGCCCAGCTGCTCGAACTGTCGGCTTCCGACGAGGACCGCGCGCTGACGCGGCTGATTACCGACGAGACCGACCGCATCGTGTCGCTGGTCGACCGCATGGAGGTGTTTTCCGACGAGCGGCCGATCGATCGCTACCCCGTCAACATCCACGTCGTTCTCGACCATGTGAAGGCGATTGCCAAGAACGGTTTTGCCAAGAGAATCAAGATAATGGAGGATTATGATCCTTCGTTGCCTCCGGTGTTTGCCAACCGCGACCAGCTCATCCAGGTGTTCCTCAACCTGGTCAAGAACGCCGCCGAGGCAATCGGCAGTGACCCGCAGGGCGAGATCGTGCTGTCGACCGCCTTCCGGCCGGGCATCCGTGTTTCCGTTCCGGGCACGCAGGATCGCGTATCGCTGCCGCTGGAATTCTGCGTGCGCGACAATGGCTCCGGCGTCTCGGAAGATATCCTGCCGATCCTGTTCGATCCCTTTATCACCACCAAGCCGAACGGCTCGGGGCTGGGGCTGGCGCTGGTCGCCAAGATCGTCGGCGAGCATGGCGGCATCATCGAATGCGAATCGACGCCGCGCGGGACCACATTCCGCATTCTGATGCCGGCCTGGAAAGAGGTGCCATACGGCGCCGATGAAGACGGTGAAGGAGACCGCAAATGACCGTTCGCGGCAATATTCTCGTCGCCGACGACGATGCGGCGATCCGCACCGTCCTCAACCAGGCGCTTTCGCGCGTCGGTCACGAGGTGCGCGTCACTTCCAACGCTTCGACATTGTGGCGCTGGGTGGCGGCGGGCGAGGGCGATCTGGTCATCACCGATGTGGTGATGCCGGACGAGAACGCCTTCGACATGCTGCCGCGCATCAAGAAGGCGCGGCCGGAGCTGCCCGTTATCGTCATGAGCGCCCAGAACACCTTCATGACGGCGATCCGTGCATCCGAAACCGGCGCTTATGAATATCTGCCGAAGCCATTCGACTTGACCGAACTGCTCAACATCGTCAACCGGGCGCTTTCCGAGCCGCGGCGGCCGAAGATCGATGCGCGGCCGGAAGAGCAACCTGACGCGATGCCGCTGGTCGGCCGCTCGGCGGCCATGCAGGACATCTACCGCATGCTGGCGCGCATGATGCAGACCGACCTGACGGTGATGATTTCTGGCGAATCCGGCACCGGCAAGGAGTTGGTGGCGCGTGCGCTGCATGAGTATGGCCGCCGCCGCGGCGGCCCGTTCGTCGCCATCAACATGGCGGCGATCCCGCGTGACCTGATCGAGTCGGAACTGTTCGGCCACGAGAAGGGCGCCTTCACCGGCGCCCAGAACCGCTCCACCGGTCGCTTCGAACAGGCCGAAGGCGGCACGCTGTTCCTCGACGAGATCGGCGACATGCCGATGGAAGCGCAGACGCGCCTGCTGCGCGTCCTGCAGCAGGGTGAGTACACGACCGTTGGCGGACGCACGCCGATCAAGACCGACGTGCGCATCGTCGCCGCCACCAACAAGGATCTGCGCACGCTGATCAACCAGGGGCTTTTCCGCGAGGATCTTTTCTATCGCCTCAACGTCGTGCCGCTCAGGCTGCCGGCGCTGCGCGAGCGCTCCGAGGACGTGCCCGACCTCGTGCGGCACTTTTTCAAGCTCGGCGAGATGGAAGGCCTGCAGACCAAGCGCATTTCGTCGGGCGGCATCGAACTGATGAAGCGCTACCCCTGGCCGGGCAATGTGCGCGAACTGGAAAACCTCGTCCGCAGGCTCGCCGCGCTCTATTCGCAGGATGAGATTTCGGCCGAGATCATCGAAGCCGAGCTCAAGACCGGCGAGCGCCCGGTGGTGCCGGGCGGCGGCAACCTCATTCCCGACGACCTGTCCATCGGCCAGGCGGTCGAGCATTTCCTGCAGCGTTATTTCGCCTCGTTTGCCGGCGATTTGCCGCCTGCCGGTCTCTACCAGCGCATTCTGTCCGAGGTCGAGTATCCGCTGGTCCTGGCCTCGATGACGGCAACCCGCGGCAACCAGATCAAGGCCGCCGAACTGCTGGGCTTGAACCGCAACACGCTGCGCAAGAAGATTCGCGACCTCGGCGTCAACGTCTACAAATCATCGCGACAGCCCTGAGCCCTGATCCGAGCCCGGGCTCTTTTCAGGGGACCATCTCGCGAAAGATTTCCGTCTCGGTCACACTTGTTGCATAATCGCCACAATGCGTTGCATACATCCGACGCAATGATGGCTCTAGACGGCGACATGGCTCCGCAGGCACCGACACTCAACCAACCGCTTTTCAGCGAACCCGGCGCACGCGACGGGCGCAGGCTGCTTGCGCTGCCCGGTGTGGTCGCGGTCGGCGGCGCGCTGGTGACGGCGGCGATCTCGTTCACCATCCTCGTCGGCGCCACGCCGATTACGCCCAACGAGTCGACGACGCTCGCATTGATCGCCCTCAATGCCATATTCGTCCTGTTCCTCATCGCGCTGGTCGGACGCGAAGTACACCGCATCCTGATGGCTCGCCGGCACGGCAAGGCGGCCTCGCGGCTGCATGTGCGCATCGTCGCAATGTTTGCCCTGGTCGCCGCAATTCCCGCCATCATGGTGGCGATCATCGCCTCGATCACGCTCGACATCGGCCTCGACCGCTGGTTCGAAATCCGCACCAAGACGATCGTCAATTCGTCATTGTCGATCGCCGATGCCTATGTCCAGGAAAACGCCCGCAACCTCCAGGGCACGACGCTGTCGATGGCCTATGATCTCGACGCGTCAAGGACGCTCTATGGCCTTGATCGGACTGGCTTTCTCGACCTGATGAACAAGGAAGCCGTGGGCCGGTCGCTGGCCCATGCAGCGCTGATCAAACCCGACGGCTCGTTCGTCATGAGCGCCAAGACCGACACCGATTTCGCCATGCCCGAGCCGCCGGAAGGCGCCGTGGCCAGTGCCTCCGACGGCAAGCCGGTGCTGATAGAGCCGAAAACGCGCAACATCATGGGCGCCATCGTCAAGCTGCGCGAGATCGATGGGCTCTATCTCTACACCATTCGCCTCGTCGATCCCGAAGTGATCAAGGCGCGGCAGATCGTCAGATCCAACACCGACGAATATCGCGGGCTGGAAGATAACAGGCGCACGTCGCAGGTGGCCTTCGCGCTGCCCTATCTGTCGCTGACGCTGATCATCATCCTGTCCGCGATCTGGACCGGCATTGCCGTTGCCGATCGCCTGGTGCGGCCGATTCGCCAGCTTATCGGCGCCGCCGACGAGGTGGCGACCGGCAATCTCGACGTCGCGGTTCCCGTCAGGCCATCGGACGGCGATGTCGCCTCGCTCGGCGACACGTTCAACAAGATGCTTCTCGAACTGAAATCACAGCGCAACGAGATCCTGTCCGCCAAGGACCTGATCGACGAACGGCGCCGTTTCTCCGAAGCGGTGCTTGCCGGTGTCACCGCCGGCGTCATCGGCGTCGACCCCTATGGCATCGTCACCATCGTCAACCGCTCGGCCGAGGCGATGCTGGCGATATCCGCCAACGCGGCACTTGGACAGAACCTCTCCGCCGTGCTGCCGCATGTCGGCCGCGTCTTCGAGATCGGCCGCAAGTCCGGCAAACCGGTCTACCGCGAACAGGTCACTTTCTATCGCGCCGGTGCCGAGCGGACCTTCAACGTGCAAATCACCATCGAGGCCGGCGACGACGGCGCGGAGGAAAAATCCTATGTCGTGACGGTCGACGACATCACCGATCTGGTTCAGGCGCAGCGCTCCTCCGCCTGGGCCGACGTGGCGCGGCGCATCGCGCACGAGATCAAGAACCCGCTGACGCCGATCCAGCTGTCGGCCGAGCGGATCAAGCGCCGCTACGGCAAGGTCATAACCGAGGACCGCGAGGTTTTCGACCAATGCACCGACACCATCATCCGGCAGGTCGAGGACATCGGCCGCATGGTCGACGAGTTCTCGGCGTTCGCGCGCATGCCGAAGCCCGAAATGAAGGCCATCGACCTGCGCGAATCACTGCGCGAGGCCTCGTTCCTGGTCGAGGTCAGCCGCGCCGACATTACCTTCGAGCGGGTATTCGGCAGCGAGCCGCTCAAGGGCACGTTCGACAGCCGGCTGATGGCGCAGGCTTTCGGCAATGTGATCAAGAACGCCGCCGAAGCGATCGATGGGCTGGAACAGAAGGATGGTTCGCACGGCATAATCCGGATTCAAGCCGGCCGCCAGAATGGCGCGATTCGCATCGACGTCATCGACAATGGCAAAGGGCTGCCGCGCGAGAATCGCCAACGGCTGCTCGAGCCCTATATGACCACACGCGAGAAGGGCACCGGGCTCGGTCTCGCTATCGTCAAGAAGATCGTGGAGGACCATGGTGGCAGGCTGGAACTTCATGACGCGCCCGCGGATTTCCACGGCGGGCGCGGCGCGATGATCAGCATCATCTTGCCGCCTGTTGCGGTCGCGCTTCCGCGTGGCGAAAGCAGGTCGGAAAACGAACGAGAAACTGAAAAGGTCGGTAATGGCGTCTGATATTCTCATCGTCGATGACGAGGAAGACATCCGTGAACTCGTCGCGGGCATCCTGAGCGACGAAGGTCACGAAACCCGCACGGCATTCGATGCCGACAGCGCATTGGCGGCGATCGCCGACCGGGCGCCGCGGCTGATTTTCCTCGACATCTGGCTGCAGGGCTCGCGTCTGGATGGCCTGGCGCTGCTCGACGAGATCAAGACAATGCACCCGACCTTGCCGGTGGTGATGATCTCCGGTCACGGCAACATCGAAACGGCAGTCTCCGCCATTCGTCGCGGCGCCTATGACTTCATCGAAAAGCCGTTCAAGGCCGACAGGCTGATCCTCATTGCCGAGCGTGCGCTCGAAACCTCGAAATTGCGGCGCGAGGTTTCCGACCTCAAGCTGCGCAGCGGCGAAACCTTCGATCTGATCGGCATGTCGTCGGCGATGAGCCAGCTGCGCCAGACCATCGAGCGCGTCGCGCCGACCAACAGCCGCGTCATGATCATCGGCCCGTCAGGCTCGGGCAAGGAACTGGCCGCGCGCGCCATCCACACGCTGTCGGCGCGCAAGGGCGCGCCATTCGTCACGCTGAGCGCCGCTAACATCACGCCCGAGCGCATGGAGATCGAGCTGTTCGGCACCGAATCGAACGGTGTCGAGCGCAAGGTCGGCGCGCTCGAGGAGGCCCATCGCGGCATCCTCTACATCGACGAAGTGGCCGACATGCCGCGCGAGACGCAGAACAAGATCCTGCGCGTGCTGGTCGAGCAGCAGTTCGAGCGGGTAGGCGGCACCAAGCGGGTCAAGGTCGACGTCCGCATCATTTCCTCGACTTCGCAGAACCTCGAAGCGATGATTGCCGACGGGCGTTTCCGCGAGGATCTTTACCATCGCCTGGCGGTGGTTCCGGTCATGGTGCCGGGACTGGCCGAGCGGCGCGAGGACATTCCCTACCTCGTCGACAATTTCATGAAGCAGATCGCCCGCCAGGCCGGCATCAAGCCGCGCCGCATCGGCGATGACGCGCTGGCCGTGCTGCAGGCGCACAACTGGCCGGGCAACGTCCGCCAGCTGCGCAACAATGTCGAGCGTCTGATGATCCTGGCGCGCGGCGATGACGTCGATGCGCCGATCACCGCCGACCTGTTGCCGTCCGAAATCGGCGATGTCATGCCGCGCACGCCGAATCAATCCGACCAGCACATCATGGCGCTGCCGCTGCGCGAGGCGCGCGAACAGTTCGAGAAGGACTATCTGATCGCCCAGATCAACCGCTTTGGCGGCAACATCTCGAAAACCGCCGAGTTCATCGGCATGGAGCGCTCCGCTTTGCACCGCAAGCTGAAGTCGCTGGGCGTCTGACAGGCGCGACGTCCGATCGGCCGCGCTTGGGCCAACCATTTGCCGGTTACGGCAGCGGCGGAATCGCATAAGAAAGCCCGAGAATTATCCAGGGGTCGCCAATGCCGCGCATTGCCTATGTCAACGGGCGCTACGTCGCTCATGCGGACGCTTCCGTGCATATCGAGGACCGCGGCTATCAGTTCGCCGATGGCGTGTACGAGGTCTGCGAGGTGGCGCGTGGCTTCATCGTCGATATGCCGCGCCATCTGGCCCGTTTGAACCGCTCGCTGACCGAACTGTCGATTGCCTGGCCGGTGACGCGCGGTGTCCTGCCGCTCATCCTGCGCGAGGTGGTCAACCGCAATCATGTCGCCAATGGCCTGGTCTATGTCCAGGTCACGCGTGGCGTCGCCAGCCGCGACTTTGTCTTCCCGTCGGCGGACACCAGGCCGTCCCTGGTGGTCACAGCCAGGAAAGCCGATCCTGCCGCCGGAGCAAAGCGGGCTGAAACCGGCATTGCGGTCATCACCGTGCCGGAGAATCGCTGGAACCGGGTCGATATCAAGAGCGTCGGACTGCTGCCTAACGTGCTGGCCAAGCAGAAGGCCAAGGAAGCCGGTGCGCAGGAGGCATGGTTCGTCGACAGCGACGGCATGGTCAAGGAAGGCGGCTCGTCGAACGCCTGGATCGTCACCACGGATGGCGTTCTGGTCACCAGGCCGGCCGAGCATGGCATCCTGCGCGGCATCACCCGCACGACCATGTTCGAGGTGGCGGCCAGCCTTGGCTTGAAGATCGAGGAACGTGGTTTTTCCGTCGCCGAGGCCAAGGCAGCGCGTGAGGCGTTCATCAGTTCCGCGACCACAATTGCCATGCCGGTGGTGGCCATCGACGGCGATCCGGTTGCCAATGGACACCCCGGCTCAGTAACACTTTCCTTGCGTAAGGCCTTTTTTGACATTGCGGAACAAAGTCCAGCCTGATAACCGCACAGGTGGAATGAACATCAATTTATCTCGTTCTGCTTGTCGTTACTGACGACAAGAGGGTGTTTGCGCGCTTGACATGTGCCCGTTAATTTGGCGCATTGGCTTGCAAACCGAAGGGGATCGGCGAAAGACAAGAACAATGGCGGAACGATCGCAAAACCTTCAGGACCTGTTCCTGAATTCAGTTCGCAAGAGCAAGAACCCGCTCACCATCTTCCTTATCAACGGCGTGAAGCTGACCGGCGTGGTCACTTCGTTCGACAATTTCTGYGTCCTGCTGCGCCGCGACGGTCATTCCCAGCTCGTCTACAAGCAYGCCATYTCCACGATCATGCCGAGCCAGCCGGTTCAGATGTTCGATGGCGAGGAAAGCCAGGGCGCCTGATTGGCACGTGAGAAAGACGCGGACGCACCAGTTCGCGGAAAACCAGCACATCATCCCGGGACGGAAGCCAAGGGCCCGACCCGGGCCGTTGTCATCGTGCCGGTGCTTACGCGCCAGCCGCGTGGTGACGACGATACCAACCGTCCGCGGCTGACGCGTTCGGCTGACGCTCGTCACGACGAGGCCGTCGGCCTTGCCCGCGCCATCAACCTTGATCTGATCCACACGGCGGTGGTAACCGTCAACGATCCGCGCCCGGCGACGTTGCTCGGCAGCGGCAAAGTCGCCGAGTTCGCCGAAATCGTCAAAGAGGGTCATGCGGAAGTAGTCATCGTCGACCATCCGCTGACGCCGGTGCAGCAGCGCAATCTCGAAAAGGAACTGAATGCCAAGGTGCTGGACCGCACCGGGTTGATCCTTGAGATCTTTGGCGAGCGCGCGCGCACCAAGGAAGGTACGCTGCAGGTCGAACTCGCCCATCTCAATTACCAAAAGGGCCGTCTCGTGCGCAGTTGGACCCACCTCGAGCGCCAGCGCGGCGGCGCGGGCTTCCTCGGCGGTCCCGGTGAAACGCAGATCGAATCGGATCGGCGCGTCCTTCAGGACAAGATCATCAAGCTGAAGCACGAACTGGAAACCGTGCGCCGCACCCGCGACCTGCACCGCGCCAAGCGCAAGAGGGTGCCGTTCCCGGTGGTGGCGATCGTCGGCTACACCAATGCCGGCAAGTCGACCTTGTTCAACAGGCTGACCGGAGCCGGCGTGCTGGCTCAGGACATGCTGTTCGCCACCCTCGACCCGACGCTGCGCCGCGTGCGCCTGCCGCATGGCACGCCGATCATCCTTTCGGACACGGTCGGTTTCATCTCGGACTTGCCGACGCATCTCATCGCCGCTTTCCGCGCCACGCTGGAAGAGGTGGTCGAGGCCGACCTCGTCATCCACCTGCGCGACATTTCCGATCCCGATACAGCCGCACAGGCCGAGGATGTCGAGCGCATCCTGGCCGACCTCGGTGTCGATGCCGGCGACGCCAAGCGGGTCATCGAAGTGYGGAACAAGATCGACAGGCTCGACGAAGGCAACAGGAACCGGCTGCTTGCCGATGGCGCCGACGCCAGTAAGGCGCCGCCGGTCGCGGTGTCGGCGGTGACCGGCGAGGGCATCGATGCGCTGAAGGCGATCATCGAAACGCGCATGGCGGGCGAACTCGAAGACCTGACGGTGACGATCGAGCCGGCACAGTTCGGTCTTGTCGACTGGCTTTACCGCAATGGCGACGTCGTTTCGCGAACCGACAATGACAACGGCAGCGCCACCATCTCGCTCAAGGCGACGCAAAGCGCGCGCGAAGAGATCGAAAGCAAATTACGCGCCAAAACCAAAGGGTAACGTCGCTTACTTCACGGTTTTTGCTTCCTGCCAGAGCGCTTCCATCTCGGCCAGGCTCGCTTTGTCCAGCGTGTTACCCGACTTTTCCAGAGCCTGCTCGACATAGTGGAAGCGTGAGCGGAACTTCTCATTGGTGCCGCTCAGCGCGGCTTCTGAATCGAGCTTGAGGTGCCTGCCGAGATTGACGACGGCAAACAGCATGTCGCCGAACTCGTCCTTGATCGACGCGGTCTCGCCATTGGCCAGCGCCTCGCGCAACTCGCCAATCTCTTCCTCGATCTTGTCGAGGATAGGCGCTGCTTCGCTCCAGTCGAAGCCGACGCGGGCGGCCTTCTCCTGCAGTTTCAGCGCTCGCGTCAGCGCGGGCAGGTTGACCGGAACACTGTCCAGAAACCCCTTGCCATTGTCCTCGGGGTCGAGACCGCGGGCGAGGCGGGCGCCTCGTTTTTCCGCCTTTTCCTCGGCCTTGATCTTTTCCCACATGCCCTTGGCCATGCCGGCGCTGCGGGCCTCCTCGTCGCCGAAGACATGCGGATGGCGACGGATCATCTTCGTCGTGATGGACCGGACCACATCGCCGAAGGCGAATTCACCGGCCTCCTCGGCCATTTGCGCGTGGTAGACGACCTGCAGCAGAAGATCGCCGAGTTCGTCGCGCAGATCGTCGAGGTCACCGCGCGCGATGGCATCCGCCACCTCGTAGGCCTCCTCGATCGTATAGGGCGCGATGGTCGAGAAATCCTGCTCGATGTCCCATGGACAACCGGTTTTCGGCGCTCGCAGCGCCGCCATGATCTCGATCAGGCGCGAAATGTCTTTCGATGGGGTCATGCGACCGATGCTACCGCGCGGCCACTCGCGCGGCCAACGTTGTCAGCCGGCGAGGGGGCCTTGTCCACAGGCGCTGGGTACCCGGCCTGTCAATCAAGAACGGAAACGATCGCCTTGGCGAGTTCGTCCATCCCGTCCTCGGGCAGACCCGCGACATTGATGCGGCTGTCACCGACCATGTAGATGCCGTGCTCGGCACGCAGCCGCTCGACCTGCGCTTCCGTGAGGCCAAGGCGGGAGAACATGCCCCGGTGGCTGGCAACGAAATCGAAACGGTCGGAATTGGACTGCCGGCGCAGCGCCTCGGCGAACTGGACCCGAAGCCTGAGCATGCGCAGCCGCATCTCCTCGAGTTCGGCCTCCCAGTCCGCGCGCAACGCGGCGTCTTCCAGCACGATACGCACAGCGGCAGCGCCATGATCCGGCGGCATCGAATACATGGCGCGCGCCGCCGATAGCATTTGACCCATCGCCAGATCGGCCTGGGCGCCGTCCTTGGCCAGGATCATCGCGGCGCCGACGCGGTCGCGGTAGACGGCGAAGTTCTTCGAGCAGCTCGACGCGACGACCATTTCCGGAACCTTCGCGGCCAGCAGGCGCAAGCCGAGAGCATCGGCCTCAAGGCCATCGCCAAAGCCCTGATAGGCGATGTCGACAAACGGCAGCAGGCCGCGCTCGACCACCAGATCGACAACGGCGGCCCATTGCGCGCTGTCCAGATTAGCGCCGGTCGGGTTGTGGCAGCAGCCATGCAGCAGCACCACGTCACCGCTGTTTGCCGTCCGCAGCGCTGCCAGCATGTCGTCGAAGCGAACGGCACCCGAAGCCGCATCGAAATAGGGGTATTCGCGGATCTGCAGGCCAGCGGCGCGCATCACCGGCATGTGGTTCGGCCAGGTCGGGTCCGAAAGCCAGACCGTCGCGTCCGAACGCGTCCGCTTCAGCAATTCCGCCACCAGGCGCAGCGCGCCGGAGCCGCCGGGCGCCTGTGCGGCGCGGATGCGCGTCATGTCGGCGCCTGGACCGAAGGCAAGCTTGACCATCACCGCGTTGAAGCCGACATCGCCGGCCAGGCCGAGATAGGTCTTGGTGTCCTGGCCCTGCAGCAGGCGCTTTTCGGCCTCGCGCACGGCGCGCATGACCGGCGTCTTGCCGTCGCGATCCTTGTAGACGCCGACACCGAGATCGACCTTGTCGAGACGCGGATCGGCGCGATAGAGGCCGATCAGGGCAAGGATCTTGTCGGCGGGGGCGGGCTGCAGATCTTCGAACATTGGCAAAGGTTCCGTTGACGCGGCGGAGTGATACGCAAATCGAACGTATTTCGCCAGAGCTTTTCCTGGCGCCTCGGCGTGGCTGTGCATGGACGTTGTCCGAGACGACAAGGCCATCAGGACCTACACGCTACTGTCACATCGGCGTAGTCTGAATAGCCTTTCCAGCACGAAGCCTGAGAATGATGGTGTGAGATAACGATGCGCCGGCAAGAAAAATTCGACCTCGCCATCGTTGGCGCCGGCATTGTCGGTCTCGCCCATGCGCTCGCCGCCGTCCGTCGTGGTCTCAGCGTCGTCGTCATAGACCGTGACGCTCAGGCCAACGGCGCTTCAGTGCGTAATTTCGGTTTTGTTACGGTCAGTGGACAGGAACGCGGCCAGGTATGGCGCCGTGCCATGCGATCTCGCGACATCTGGCTGGAACTGGCCGCGCCCGCCGGCATCAAGGTCATCCAGCGCGGCTTGGTCGTCGTCGCGCGCCGTCCGGAAGCGCTCTCGGTGGTCGAGGCGTTTCTTCAAACCGAGATGGGCGAGGGTTGCCTGCTGCTCGAACCCGATGTGCTTCGCCGCGACCATCCCGAACTGGCGGGCCGGAATTTTGCCGGCGGCTTGTGGAGTCCGCACGATGTGCGCGTCGAGTCGCGCCAGGCCATCCCGCAACTGGCAACCTTCCTCGCCGAAAAGCATGGCGTCGAATTCCGGCGCGAGACGGCGGTACGCTCGATCGAGCCGCCCGATATCGAGACAAGCCGGGGTCCGGTTTTCGCCGACAAGGCGATCGTCTGCCCGGGCGACGACCTGGCCACGCTTTACCCCGATCGCATCGCGCGATACGGCGTCACCCGCTGCAAATTGCAGATGATGCGCCTTGCCGATCCCGGCTTCCGGTTGCCGGCAGCGGTGATGTCGGATCTTGGGCTGGCGCGTTACAGCGGTTACGCCGCCTTGCCAGAAGCCGCTGCTTTGCGAAGCCGGCTGGAAGTGGAGCAAGGCGACGCGCTCGACAACGGCGTTCATCTGATCGTCGTCCAGAGTGCCGATGGCACGCTCGTGGTGGGCGATTCACACCACTATGCGACAACGCCCGATCCGTTCGCCTCGGGGCGTGTCGACGACCTCATCCTTGAGGAGTTCAGCGCCGTTTTTGGTGGCCCGCCGCCGCCCGTTCTGGAGCGCTGGACCGGCATCTATGCCTCGGCAACCGGCCAAACAATGTTCGCCGACGCGCCGCGGGAGGGCGTGCGGCTGGTCATGATCACCAGCGGTACCGGCGCCAGCACCTCGTTCGCGATCGCCGAAGAGGTGGTCGACGAGCTTTTCGGTTCAACCACGGCCGACGCCAGGAAGATCGCATGATGTCCACTCACGGTTTGCTTCGCGCCGTCGTCCTCGACTGGGCCGGCACCGTTGTCGATCACGGTTCGCTGGCGCCGATGGGTGTCTTTGTCGAGGCCTTCGCCGAATTCGGCGTGGCGATCAGCGTCGATGAGGCGAGGGGACCGATGGGAATGGCCAAGCGCCCGCACATCGCAGCACTGCTGGCACAGCCCAGGATCGCCGCCGCATGGACGGAGCAGCACGGTCATGCGCCGACGAATGCCGACATCGACGCCATCTATGACGTATTCGTGCCGAAGAACCGGGCTGTGGCGGCGCGGTTCTCGGATGTCATTCCCGGTGTTGTCGACGTGGTCAAGGCGCTGCGGAAGCGCGGCCTCAAGATCGGCACGACAACTGGCTATACGCGCGACATCATGGCGGAGATACTGCCGGTTGCCGCCGCGCAGGGCTTTTCGCCGGATTGCCTGGTCTGCACCGGCGATACGCCCGACGGCAGGCCGACGCCGTTCATGCTCTGGAAAGCGCTGACCGAACTCGGCGTCTATCCGCCGTGGCTGTGTGTCAAGGTCGATGACACCGAGGTCGGTATCGGCGAGGGGATCAATGCGGGCGCCTGGACCGTCGGCGTGGCTGTGACCGGCAATGTCTTTGGTCACACGCTGGCGGAGACGCAGGCTATGGCTGCGGATGTGTTCAGGATGAAACGGGCCGCGGCAACGGCCAAGCTCACGGCCGCCGGCGCGCATTTCGTCGTCAACGGCGTCGCCGATCTGCTGCCCGTGATTGCCGCGATTGAAGGCAAGCTGCGGCGCGGCGAAAGGCCCTGATCGTTCACTCGGCCGTGTGCCACCTGCTTTGCAGCACCCTGCGCCGGTATTGCGGGATTGCCCGGTTTTGCCGGCGAGGCGAGGGCGGTTGCGAGCGATTGTCCTCCAGCGATCCGCGAAAAAAATGGCGCGGCTGGGATTAATATCCCCACATGCTCCGTAAACAGGACATGAAACGGTCGATGCCGCGCTTTGACATCATAGGACAGCTCGGTTCGCTGCGCCGCTACGCGCGCTCGCTGACGCGTGACAGCACGGACGCCGAGGATCTCGTGCATGACACGCTGGTGCGGGCCTATGAACGGCGCGCCACTTTCCGCTCTAGCGGCAATTTGCGCGCATGGCTGTTGTCAATCGTGCACAATACATTCATCGACAAAATGCGCTCTCGCAAATCCGAAGCCGCTCGCCTCGAACAGGCCGGATATCTTGCCGATGGCAGCACACCGGCGCCGCAGGAACATTCCGTGCGCTTGGCCCAGGTTCGCGAAGCCTTCTTCAGCCTGCCGCAAGAACAGCGTTCGGCCCTGCATCTCGTTGCCATCGAAGGGCTGTCCTATCAGCAGGCGGCCGATGCCAGTGGCGTGCCGCTGGGAACGCTGATGTCGCGCATCGGCAGGGCGCGCGCCGCACTGCGCGAAATGGAGGACGCGGCGCCCTCGAAGACGAAAAACCACCTCAGGATCGTTGGAGGACCGTCATGACTGGAACTGTCGATCCCGTGGCCGATGCCGACCTCGACGCCTATGTCGACGACCAGCTCGATGTCGCCCGCCGCATCGAGGTCGAGGCGTTTTTGTCCACCCGTCCGGAGGCGGCGGCGCGCGTGATGTCGGATCTGCGGACGCGCGACGAACTGCGTGTGGCTCTTGCCGGGTCCAGGGGCATGGCGCGGCCGGCGACCGCCGACGCCGCGCGGCGGCTGGAGAGGGGGCTTTTCCGCGGCCGCATCTTCGGTGTGCTGCAGCGTGCGGCGGCAGTGGCCGCCTTTGTCGCTGCCGGCTGGCTGGCAAACGGCATTATCGGGCCGATGTCGGTGACCAAGGTCGTCGCCTCGCCGCAGCCGCCCGCCTATGTCGACGAAGCGGTGCGCGCCCATAGGACGACGCTGGTGCGCGAGACCATGCCGTCGCAGCCCGAGGCACCCAACTACAATGCCGGCGAGATCCGCGCCGCAACCGCCATCGTCATGCCGTCGCTGCCCAAGGGCTGGAAGGTGCGCGACGTGCAGATCTATCCGTCGCGCTTCGGTCCGAGCGTCGAGATGGCTGTCGAGACGAAGGAGATGGGCCTGGTCTCGCTGTTTGCGATCCGGCCGGGCAATTTCGACGTCGTCAAGCCGACCGTCGCGCCTTCGGGCGACATTTCATCGGCCTATTTCCAGATCGGCGAGGTTGCCTACGCGGTGGTCGGGCGAAGCGAGGTCCACGACCTCGACCGCGCCGCCGAGACGCTCGCCAAAACGCTTTACTGACCGGCCCACGCTTTACTGACCGATACACAAAGGAGAATTTATATGAACATCCCCAATCTGGGATACCGCGTCGGCGCCGGCGCCCAAACCGGAGCTGTCTACGACGAGGGCCTGCGCCAGCACATGCTGCGCGTCTACAACTATATGGGTGTTGGCCTCGTGGTCACCGGCCTGGTCGCCTTCATGATCTCATCGACACCGGCGCTCTACGTGCCGATCTTCTCCAGCCCGTTGAAATGGGTGGTGATGCTGGCGCCGCTCGCCTTCGTCATGCTGTTCTCCTTCAAGATGCAGACCATGTCGGCGGCCAGCGCCCAGGCGATGTTCTGGGCCTTCTGCGCGGTCATGGGCCTGTCGCTGGCCTCGGTGTTCCTGGTCTTCACCGGAACCAGCATCGCGCGCACCTTCTTCATCGCCGCCACCATGTTCGGCGCCACCAGCCTCTACGGCTACACGACCAGGCGTGACCTGACCCAGTTCTCGTCGTTCCTGATCATGGGCCTGATCGGCGTGGTGATCGCCAGCATCGTCAACATCTTCCTCGGCTCGACCGCGCTGCAGTTCGCCATCTCGGTGATCGGCATCGCCGTGTTCATCGGCCTGACTGCCTGGGACACGCAGACGATCAAGGAGCAGTATGCCGAGAATTTCGACGCGGAATCGCGCCAGAAGCTGGCCGTCTTCGGCGCCTTCTCGCTTTATCTGAATTTCATCAACATCTTCCAGCTGTTGCTGAACTTCACCGGCGAACGCGAGTAACGACTGTCCGCTGCGGGCAGGGGCGAGGACTATCGCCCCTGATGCGGGGAGGTGGCCGGAGGGAGATCCTCCGGCCACAATTCGTTCTGGCAGGACCGGCTACACCTTGAGTCCTCAAGAGCTTTTGCTAGTCTGCCACCGCACCGCCCTTCAATACCGACCGCGCGAGGATATGTGGCACAAGACAGCCAAACGCTTCACGGCGACGGCATCTCGGCGACCATCGTTGCGCATGGCGCCGAACTGGTTTCGCTGCAAGACGCAGAAGGATTTGAGTTCCTGTGGCAGGCCGGGCCGGAGTGGCGGCGGCATTCGCCGGTGCTGTTTCCGATCGTCGGTCGGCTGAACGGAGATCAGCTGCGCCATCGCGGCCAGACCTACCCGATGACGCAGCACGGGTTCGCGCGCGACAAGCCGTTTGCCTGGGCGCAGAGCGGCCCCCAATCCAGCACGCTGGTTCTCACCGACGACGCCGATACCCGCATGCACTATCCATTCGCCTTCCGCCTCGCCGTGACCTACACGCTGGACCGCCGGCAGCTTGGCGTCACGTTCGACATAACCAACACCGGCGAAGAGCCGATGCCGGCGTCCATCGGCGCGCATCCGGCATTCAATTGGCCATTGCTGCCGGACCTGGCCAAGACGGACTACCAGTTGACTTTCGCTGCTGCCGAGCCTGCTCCGGTCCGTCGCCTGAAGGACGGCCTGCTGCTGAAGACGCCGCAGCCGACGCCCGTCGAAGGTAATATCCTCGCGCTCTCCGAGCGGCTGTTCGACCAGGACGCGGTCATTCTCGACCAGCCCGCCAGCACCAGCGTGCGTTATGCCGGCGAGCGTGGTCCGGCGATCGAGATGGCCTGGCAGGGATTTCAGGAATTGGGCGTCTGGTCAAAGCCGGGCGGCGCGCCGTTCCTGTGCATCGAGCCCTGGCACGGCATCGCAAGTCCGGTGGACTTCGACGGCGATTTTGTCGACAAGCCGGGCCTGATGCTGATCGCACCGGCCGCCAAGCGCGTGCTGAGCTATCAAATCCGGCTGCTGTGACGCCCGTCATCGACAGCTCAGGCAATAGCATTGGCCAGCCACACCGGAGGTGTCCAATGAAGCTATACTTCAGCCGCAATCCCAATCCTCGGCTCGCTGTCGCGGTGGCACGCTATCTCGACGCGAATGTCGAATTTGAATTCGCCTCGCCATTCGCTCCAGGGCAGGCCGAGAAATATCGCCTGCTAAACCCCAATCTGTCATTGCCCATACTTGTGGACGACGGCGGAAAAAGCCTCTGGGAGGCAGACGCAATAGCCTGCCGGCTGTCGCGCGACGTGCGTTCGGATTTCTGGCGCACCGGCGATGACGAGCCCGAGATGATCCGGTGGCTGAGTTGGGGCAAGGAGCACTTCGCATTCGCTTGCGACACAGTGCATTTCGAACGTGGCACCAAACAGCGGTACGGCATAGGCCCGATTGATCAACAGCGTGTGGAGGAGGGGCTGACGCATTTCCGCACGGCGGCGGCAATACTCGAGGCAGAGCTTTTCGCACGGAAATGGCTGGTCGGAAATTCGGTTTCCTACGCCGACTTCCGCATGGCGACCTTTCTGCCGTTCAACGAGGCCGCCAGACTGCCGCTCGATGACTATCCCTCTGTCGGCCGCTGGTATCGTAGGCTTGAAGAGATCGAGGCCTGGCGCGATCCCTTCAACGGATTGGACGCGCCTGAATTGCCGCCGGTCCCAGGGTGAGGCCGAGTCTGGGTATCCTCTCGGCAGCGGAGGGAACCTTGTCGGGCCGTCATGCTACGAGAGGAAGCCGGCTTTCAAACCTGCCGGGCGATGGTGCCGATCACATTGACGAGAGGGTGCGCGGCGGTCAGGGAGAGGCCTCCCCCGGCTCAATCGGGCAGGCCGGCTAGCCGCAATGCCTCGACATATCTGACGAAATAGGCCGGCCTGATCTGCCCCACCCGGTGCCTGAGGTTGGATGGCGCTCCATGCGGCGGCGCAGTTGGGGTTAAGCACGAGCGCCCGGTCGGTCAGTGCCGAACCGGCCTCGTAGTCGCCGATGACATAGCCCAGTGCGAGGCCGCTGAAAGCCAGCGCTACCGCGTCGTCCTGGCCGGCTATGGTGACGTTGCCGACCAGCCGGGAAACTTCTGCGGTCTCCTTCTGCCGGTCCGTCATCCAGCCGTTCGCCATTCGCCAGAAGTAGCACCAAGCGGCAGCGCCCTGTGCGGCGGCAAAGTCAGGGTCGAGCTCAATGGCCTTGTAGAAATGCGGCAGCGCCTCCTCCAGTCCCGCTCTCGTCCAGCGGTAAAGGCTCGCCATCCCGCGTAGGTAATTGTCGTAGGCGTCGAGACTCTCGGTCGGCTTGCGCTTGGCCCGCGCTATCTCGGCCTGTTCGAGCCTGGGCGAAATCGCACCTATGACGCTGGAGGCGACGAGGTCCTGCAGTTCGAACACGTCGGCGACGTCGCCCTCGAAACGGTCGGCCCACAGGCTCGCGCCCGTTGCTGCCTCGATCAGCTGGCCCGCAACGCGGAGCCGGCTACCCGCCTTGCGCACGCTGCCCTCAACCACGTAGCGCACTCCCAGCTTGCGCGCCGCGCGCTTTATATCAACAGCCTGGCCCTTATAGGCGAAAGCGGAATTCCGCGCGATCACGAACAGCCAGCTCACATGAGACAGCGCCGTGGTGATCTCCTCGACCACGCCGTCGGTGAAATAGTCCTGCTCGGCGTCGCCGCTCATGTTCTGGAACGGTAGCACCGCGATCGACGGCTTTTCCGGTATGGAAACGACGGCGCGCGCCGGTTCCGCCACCGTTTCCCGCCGCAGCGCCCCGGCTTCGGGCGGGCCGGAGCTGCTGGACGCGTGCTCGTGCCGATTCTTTGCCTCAGGCGCCTCGATACGCTCGACCAGCGCCTGCGTCGCCTCTTCAGGGGCGACGCCGAGCTCGCGCTTCAGCGCCTCCTCGCAGGCCAGGAACTGGCGGAAGGCGTCGTTGGTCTTGCCGCGACGGCGGAAGATGCGGATAAGCGCCCGGTGGGCCTGCTCGGCGCATGGATCGAGCGCCACCAGCCGCTCCGCCAGCCTTTCGCAAGCCATTTCCTCGCTGGCGTCCGTCTCCGGCAGAAGGCTCAGCCGCTCGGCAAGGTCCAGCGCCTTGCGGGCATAGTTCGCCCGAAGCGGCGCAAGCCATTCGTCGATCTCGCCGGGAAACGACAGACCGTCGAGCAAGTCGCCCCGGTAGAGGTTCGCCGCTGTCGCTAGGCTGGCGCCGTCACTGGCCAGGATACTCCGGTCGAACATCCAAATGTCGGCCTCATCGGCATTTGCCGTCAGCCATATGGTGTGGGCATTGCCTTCGACACGTATGGCCTCGTCGCCGGTGGGCGGAAACAGCCGCCTGATGTCGACCAACGCTTGGCGCAGGCTGTTCCGCGCCTGCTGCTCGCCGCTGTCTGCCCATAGCATCGCCGCCACCCTCTCGCGGCGAAGGCCCTTGGGCCCGGCCAGAACGAGCGCGGCAAACAGCAACGACGTCTTGCGCGTCGCGAAGTGCAGGGATTGCCCGCCTGAAGAAACAACCTCGATACCGCCAAGCAATCCGATGTGCACCCCGACCCCCTGTAGCAGCCTCGGGTAGAATATCACTTCCCGGCGCCGACTTAACGACGATTTAGCGGCTTCGGTAGTGGTTTCTCCTCCGGTTTCACGCCTAGATGAACATCGACAAAGCGCGCCGATGGGACACTGCCCTCATGAATTCGAACGAGGGAGAATGAAATGACCTCCATCAGCCTCAGGACCTTCCAGCCGACCTCCCGTTTTTCCGTTTTGCTCGCCGGGCATGTCGCGCGTGTCTTCGCAAGGTTTCGACGCCGATATCATGATTTCAGGCAGCGCAGGGCACTTGCCGGCCTGTCACTGCCGGAACAAAAGGATCTCGGCTATCTGGCGGATGAGGCGCCGGCGGATGTAGCCGCTCGCGGCCGGAACCTATAGCAACTCTGGGGAAGTCCCAGCGGATGTGGTCGATAGGAAGGACTTCCCTTTGGGAAGCCCAATGGATTCGCCTGAATTGCCGCCGGTCCGAGGGTGAGGCCCGGGTCTGGGTATCCTCTCGGCAGCGGAGGCAACCTTATTGGGCCGTCATGCTACGAGAGGAAGCCGGCTTTCAAACCTGCCGGACGATGGTGCCGATCACATTGACGAGAAGGCGCGCCGCGGTCAGGGCCGACAGGCTGTCGATATCGGCGGGAGGATAGAATTCGACAAGATCGAATCCTGCGATCCTGGCCCGCCTGCCGAGGCCCGCGATCAACTCGATCGCCTGCGTGTAGGTGAGGCCGCCGGGCGTACGCGCCGCCACACCCGGCATGATGCTGGGATCGAGGGCGTCGCAGTCGAGCGTGACAACAACCCGCGATCCTTCCGGAATATGCCGCAGCGCGGCTTCGACGCCCTGGGCGTGAATCTCGCGGGCGGTCACGAAGCGACTGCCATAGCGCCGCGCCGCTTCGATCTCGGTTATGCCTGCGCTGCCAACGCTGCGAAGGCCGACCTGCACCATGCCGGCGACATGCGGCATCTCGCTCGCGCGACGCATCGGGCTCGAATAGCCGTGACGCTCGCCAGACACCTCGTCGCGCCAATCGATATGGGCGTCGATCTGCAGGATCCAGACCGGTCCGTGATCCGCAAAGCCGGCGAGGAAGGGAAAGGTCACGGAGCAGTCGCCGCCGAGCAGGATCGGTACGGCCGGCAATACCAGGACCTCGCGCGTCTTCGCCTCGATCCTGGCCCGGTTGCCGGCATTGTCATGCAAACTGGTCGGGACATCGCCGGTGTCGATGCAGCAGCCCGGCTTGCCGTCGAACAGCGGGCCGCCGAGATCGAAATCCCAGTGCTCGACGAGCGCGGCATCGCCCTGGCTCGCGGCGCGGATGGCATCGGCGGCCAAGGCATGGCCGCTGCTGTCCTTGCCGGGATAAGTGCTGCCGTGACCGGCTCCGAAGATCACCGCACTGGGGATGCGGCCATCGGCGAGGCGATCGGGAAAGCCGAGAAAGAGAGTTGCTGTCATTTGGTCTTGATGATGGTCTGGCTGAAATTTTGTCGAATGCGGATGTATCAGTTTGGCGAAGCTCTGTGGAGCGAAACGCGCCACCCCAGCTGAAACGCGAAATTGCCTTACCTGAACGGGGACTGGCGATTGATGGCCGAGCTCCCTTGACACTCCGCCTCGCCGGACAATTCCGGCCCTGTTCGGGCGTATTGCATCGCTACATTATTTTGTTCGTGAGGCAGTATGTTGTGGGCATAGTGAAAGTGAGTCCATCGGGGGTCAGCAGATGAGTGTGATGGTTTTCCGGGCTGGCAGAACCGGCGTGTTGTTTGCAATGCTGATGGCGTCCCTGATCGCATTCACTGCGATCGCCCGGGCGCAGGCGACCTCGGCGCCACCTCCTCCACCTGAAAAAGTCGAGCAGTTGCTGAAGTTGCTGAACGATCCCGAAGTCAAGGCGTGGATCGCCGAGAAGGGCGCGGCACCCGCGGCCGATTCGGCAATGCCAATGGGCGCTTCCGCCACTGACTTCATGGTCTGGTCCAACGCCATTCGCGAGCATTTGCAGGGCATTGGCAATGCGATTCCAGAGGTCCCTGACGAGATTTCCGGCGCAAGCTCGACGATTATGACCGAGATTCACGGGCGAGGGCCGGGAGCGATCCTCGTCCTGTTCGCGGCCTTTGTGGCGCTCGGGTTAGGTGCCGAGTTCATCTTCCGCCGTATCGTCGGCAGGGCTCACCGCCGCAACCCAGCTCAAAGCCCGGAAACGGGCGCACCCGCCCGACATCATGTGATCGCCCGAACGTTGTTCGTCGCCATCGCGCCGCTCGTCGTGTTTGCAATGGCCAGTGTCGGCGCCTTCCTGGCGTTTACCTGGCCACCACTGCTTTCTGCGCTGGTGCTGCCTTTGCTGATCGCTGTCATCGCCTGGCGCGTGATCATGCGGATCACGTCAGTTATTCTCGGCACGGCGGACGGCAATTTGAACCTTGGAGACCAGCCGAAGGTCCGGCTCATTCCGATGGACGATGTCACCGCTGCTTTCTGGCGCCGCCGCGTCGCGTTGTTTGCTGGCATATTCTTCCTTGGATGGGCGCTCGCAGGCGAGATGAACATCCTCCACTTCACGCCGAACGTCAGGAATCTCATCGTCTACATACTCGGTCTCGGTCTCCTCGCGGTGTCGATCGAATCCGTATGGCGGCGGCCGGCGGCGATCGAGCCTTCCAAGGTTTATCGGCTCAAGGAATGGCTGCTGACATTTTTCCTTTGCATGCTCTGGCTCTTGTGGGTCGTGGGGATGAGCACGCTTTTGTGGATTGGCATCTATGGCTTGATCCTCCCGCCAATCCTGAGATCCACCAGCTCAATCACCAAGTCGTTTTTCGCCAGCTCCGACGAGACGACGAAGTCGAACAATGCCATCTTCGAAGTGCTTGTCGAGCGTGGGGCGAGGGCGATCGTCATCGGGCTCGCTGTCGCCTGGCTTGCGACCGTCGTGCGTTTGCGCGCCAGCGGAATGATGGGCGACGAAAGTGTAGACCGCATCGTCCGAGGTGTATTGAGCGGCATCGTGGTGCTGCTCGCCGCCGATCTCATCTGGCAACTTGTGAAGGGTCTCATTGGCGGTCGCATCGATCGTGCCCGCACGGAGGGCGGCGATGAGGCAGCGCTTGCCCGCAGCGGGCGGCTTTTAACGCTGCTACCGATCCTGAAGAATTTTCTCGCCGCACTCATTGCCGCCATTGCGATCATGATGGTTCTCTCCGGCCTTGGCGTCGAGATTGGTCCATTGATCGCGGGCGCGGGCATCTTCGGTGTTGCCATTGGCTTCGGATCGCAGTCGCTGGTGAAGGACGTCATCAGCGGTGTGTTCTACATGACCGACGATGCGTTTCGCGTCGGAGAGTATATCCAGAGCGGCACCTACAAGGGCACGGTCGAGTCCTTCAGCATTCGCTCGGTCAARCTGCGCCATCACCGCGGCCCGATCTTCACAGTTCCATTCGGCTCGTTGGGCGCCGTCCAGAACATGAGCCGCGACTGGGTGATCGATAAGTTCTTCATTTCGGTCAACTACGACACGGACATTGCCAAGGTCAAAAAGCTGGTCAAGGGCGTCGGCGCCGAGCTGCTGGCAGATGAGGAATTCGGTCCGCAGATCATCGAGACCTTGAAGATGAAGGGCGTCGAGGCTTTCGGCGACTATGGCATCAACCTCAGTTTCGCGATGACGACCAAGCCGGGACACCAATTCACGATCCGTCGCCGGGCCTATGTCATGATCCGCGAAGCGTTCGCGGCAAACGGGATCGAGTTTGCCTCGCCCACAGTGCAGGTCGCAGCCGGCAATGAGGACCATGGGGCAAGTGCGGCTGCTGCCAGGGATGCGGTGGTACGCAAACAGCTTGCGGAAGCCAAGGCCAAGGAAGGCGAGGAATAAAAGTCGGCAGGCGGAACTTTATCGTGGAGCGAGGCCATCGAGCAGGAAGTCGAGGCCTTTCCTGAAAGCGCCGAGCCAATCGTCATCCAACAGCAGACGAGAGCGTTCGATTGTCGGGTAGCGTCCGCTGAGAAGCGCAAGGCGCTGCTGCGCGGCGGCCCTGTCGTCATCCGAGAGATCGAAGCTCGTCCGGGTGATGGTGGCGCCCATCACATAGTTCCAGAGTGACCATATCGCGACGTTCAGATTTGCGTCCGCCACGCCGGCGCTGGACAAGGTCTTGCTCAGAAGCTCCAGGCGACTGAGGATGCTCGGGCCAAGCGTCCGGCGTGGCAGCAGCGATGCCGACCAGGGATGGCGCAGCATGCCGGTGCGCCAGTCTTCGAGCATATGAACGACTTCTCCGCGCCAGTCTTGAGACTCAGCCATTTGCGGCGGTTCGCGATATTCGAGTACCGAGTCGAGCGCCAGATCAAAGACATCCTCTTTGTTGTCGACGTGCCAGTATAGGCTCATCACGCCGGAGCCGAGGCGATCAGCCAGCCGACGCATCGTCAATCCGTCGATTCCTTGGGCGTCCAGCAGTTCTACCGCGGTCGCCACGATACGTTCCCGCGTGAGAGGCGGTTCACTGCTCGCCTCCTGCACCGGCTGAAGCGAGACATCGATCCGTTGAGACCGTTTGCTCCGGGCGCCGCTACGCTTGGCTGCCATCCATCTATCCTCACTGTTCAGGACATCGATTTTGACCGGCAACGCGACGAATGTCGATCTTGAACGATTGACTCGTACGACGTACCATATGATGACTCGTACATCGCACGAGTCATCGTATGGGCGATGTGGTTAAAGTTCAATCATGCCGGCCGCGAGGGTAGGTCGCTCGCAGTCCGCGGAGCCGAGAGAAAATCATGTCACGCGCAATCAAGCGTCTGCTTACTGGAGGGCTGATCATCATGACCATCGCAGTTCCCACGGCGGCTACAGCCAATGAGAACGATCGCAAGCTGACCATCGTCAATCCCCAAAACCTCTACGACCCGTCGCCGAATGGCTACAGCACAGCGGTGATCACACCCCGTGAAGGCAGGGTCGCCTATATCTCCGGGCAGGGCGGCCAGGACAGCGCGGGAGCGCTGTCGCCCGACTTCGCCGTCCAGGTTAAGCAGGCCTACGCAAATTTGCGTACCGCGTTGGACGGGATCGGCGCGAAACCGGATCAGGTCGCCAAGCTGACGGTCTTCGTGGTCGATCACGATATGTCAAAGCTTGAGGTGCTGACCGAGAACGTCAAGGCAATGTTCGGCGAGGCGCTGCCGGCGCAGACTCTGGTTCCCGTTCCCAAGCTTGCAATTGACCCCATGCTGTTCGAGGTGGAGGCCGTGGTCGTGCTTGATTAGCGCAGGCGGTGTGCATCGCCAGTCGGTGACTGGTCAGTTGGCCGGTGGCGTTCTCATTTGCGCTGCGGCCAATTGCTCTAGCCGGGTGGCATTACCGCACATCAGAAAGTCGCATAAGATAGATTATGGAACTGAAGCGTATGACGGCAGACGGTGATTTTCCCGCATTATCAGCCGTTTGGCGCCCGTCCGGCTGCAGCAAACAGATGATGCCCACAACGCTATGGCGGTCACGCCAACCCGCGACCTCAAGATCTCTTCGATTGCGTCGTGTCTATCGCGGCAAGTCGATCCGGCATGCACGGCAGCTGAAATCCGCGTTGACCAGACGATTTGGCCGGGCGTCATTCATTGTCGAAATTCCAGTGCGGCCAGCGATGAAGGATTGGCTTCATCACCATGAATCATATGGGATATCTATCACCATGCCGTCATAGGCTGGCTCGACGTTGGCTGGCGTCTCGGCCATCACGGTGGCGTAGTCGAGCGGCACATGCATATGCGTCAGCACGGAGTGCCGTGGCGCCAGCCGCTCGATCCATTCCAGTGCTTCGCCAAGCGACAGATGGCTGGGGTGCGTCCGGTACTGCAGCGCGTCGATGATCAGCACGTCGAGGTCGCGCAGCCGTTCGACGGTGGCCTCCGGAAAGTCACTGATATCAGGGCAATAGGCGAGCGTGCCAATGCGGAAACCGAGCGATATGATGTCGCCATGCACCTGCGGCAGCGGCTCGAGGGTGAGGGCACCCCCCTCTCCTTCGATGATCACCGGCTTCGCGTGATGGATGATATGAGCGTCGACGATCGGCGGATAGGAACTGCCCGCCGGCGTCTCGAAACAATAGCCGAAGGCCTGCCGCAGGCGCAGCATCGTCGGCTGGTCGGCATGGATATCGATCAGCTGGCGCTGATCGAGGACGAAACCACGCAGGTCATCGATGCCGTGGATGTGGTCGGCATGCGGGTGCGTGTAGACGACCGCATCGATGCGCCTGACGGAGGCCATAAGCATTTGCTGGCGGAAATCCGGTCCAGTGTCGATGACGACGCTGGTGCGGCTGCCATCCGCGGCAATCCGCTCGACGAGTGCGGCGGCGCGGGTGCGCCGGTTCTTCGGGTTATCTGGGTCGCAATTGCCCCAGTCGCCGGTGATGCGCGGCGTACCTGGCGACGAGCCGCAGCCGAGAATGGTAAGGCGCAGCCGGTCGGTCATCGTTCAGGCGCTTTGCTCGGGCCAAGCAGTTTGCTCGGGAGGTCGCGGCATCTTGCCGAACAGGCGGAAGAAATTGTTCGTCGTCAGATCAGCGATGTCAGCCTCGCTGACGCCGATTGTTTCGGCCAGCACTTTGGCCGTGTGCGCGACATAGGCCGGCTCGTTGCGCTTGCCGCGAAACGGTACGGGCGCCAGATAAGGTGCGTCGGTTTCGACCAGCAAGCGGTCATGCGGCACATCGGCTGCGATGGCGCGCAACTCGGCCGAGTTCTTGAAGGTCAGGATACCCGAGAACGACACATAGCCACCGAGCGCAACGCCGATTTCCGCCAGCCGGCGCCCGGACGAAAAACAGTGCAGGATGAAGGGGAAGGCGCCCTTCCCTGTTTCGTCCTCGAGGATGGCTGCCATGTCGTCATCGGCATCACGCGAATGGATGACCAGCGGCAGCCCGGTTTCCCGCGCGGCGGCGATGTGGGCGCGAAATCCCTGCCCCTGCGCATCGCGCGGAGCCTTGTCGTAAAAGTAATCGAGCCCTGCCTCGCCGATCGCCACCACCTTCGGATGAGCCGACAGGCGCACAAGGTCCGCGGCGGTGACGTCGAGTTCCTCCGCGGCGTTATGCGGGTGGGTGCCGACCGAACAGTACACTTCGTCGAAGGTTTCAGCGATTTCAAGGATTTGCTGAAACCGCTTCACGCGCGTCGAGATCGTCACCATGCGGCCGATACCGGCCGCCTTGGCGCGGGCGACAATGGCCGCCCGCTCCTCGGCGAAGTCTGGAAAATCCAAATGACAATGGCTGTCGACGAGCATCAGGCGTTCGCATCCGGCTGTTCGACGTAACGCGGGAACACCCCTTCCGGCGCGGGCAAGGCAACCCCCGACACAAGCGCGTGGTCTGCCGCGACATGCACGAAATCGCGGCTGTCCGCCGGCACCGCCAGCAGGTCGAGCAGTTTGTTGGCCGATCCCGGAATGAAGGGTTGGCACAACAGCGCCACGCGCCGGACGAGTTCGGCAGTCGTCCACAGCACGGTTTCCATGCGCGCCGGATCGCTCTTCTTCAGCGCCCATGGCGCCTGGCCCGCGAAATAACGATCGGCTTCCGCCACCACGCCGAAGATCGCCGCCAGCGCCAGATGGATGCCTTGCTCGGCCATGGTCTTGCGCGCCACGGCGAGCACGGCAGTTGCCTGATCGAGGATCGCCTTGTCCTCATCCGCCAGGGTGCCGCGTTGCGGCACCACGCCGCCGCAGTTCTTGGCGATCATCGACAGCGAACGCTGCGCCAGATTGCCGAGGCCATTGGCAAGATCGGCGTTGGTGCGGTTGACGATTGCTTCATGGCTGTAGCTGCCGTCCTGGCCGAACGGCACCTCGCGCAGGAAGAAATAACGCACCTGGTCCAGACCGTAGTGCTCGATCATCGTGAACGGGTCGATGACGTTGCCGACCGATTTCGACATCTTCTCGCCGCGGTTGAACAGGAAGCCGTGGCCGAAGACACGTTTCGGCAGCGGGATGCCGGCAGACATCAGGAAGGCCGGCCAATACACCGCATGAAAGCGGACGATGTCCTTGCCGATGATGTGCGCATCCGCAGGCCAGAAATGCCAATCATCAGCATTTTCATTGGGATAGCCGACACCGGTGATGTAATTAGTCAAGGCGTCGACCCACACATACATCACGTGCTTCTCGTCGCCCGGCACCGGCACGCCCCAGTCGAAGGTGGTGCGCGAGATCGACAGGTCCTTGAGGCCGGATTTGACGAAGCTCATCACCTCGTTGCGGCGCTCAGCCGGGCCGATGAAGTCGGGCTGGTTTTCATAGAGCGCGACGAGCTTGTCCTGATAGGCCGAGAGGCGGAAGAAATAGCTCTCTTCTTCGACCCATTCGACGGGCGTTCCCTGTGGCCCGTACCGGACATTGTCTGGGCGGACCTCCGTCTCCTCCTCGCCGTAGTAGGCTTCGTCGCGCACCGAGTACCACCCGGCATAGCCGCCCTTGTAGATGTCGCCATTGGCGGCCATTGCCTTCCAGATCGCCTGCGACGACGCGTAATGCCGCTCTTCGGTGGTGCGGATGAAATCGTCATTGGAGGCGTTGAGCGCCTCCGCCATGCGCTTGAACTCAGCCGAGTTGCGATCGGCCAGTTCGCGCGGCGAAATGCCTTCGCGCTTGGCGGTCTGCAGCATCTTGATGCCGTGTTCGTCGGTTCCGGTGAGGAAAAAGACTTGCTTGCCGTCGAGCCGCTGGAAGCGGGCAAGCGCATCGGTTGCGATCAGTTCGTAGGCATGGCCGATATGCGGTTTGCCGTTCGGATAGGAAATCGCCGTCGTGATGTAGAACTTGTCGCGTGACATGAATGAACCGTCATGAATGTCTGAATGGAAAGGCGTGGCGGTGGATATCGCATCGGGGCGGCGATTGCCATCCCGGGGCCAATGCATGCCGCCCAAAAGTGGCCCCGGATTTGGGGCACGGCATACATGGAAAAACCGTCACATTCGCATTGCAGAATTCAGGCGGTCGATCATGGTCAAGGCGTGCTGCTTCTTGTCGAGATTGTAGGTGTCCGTCTCAGATATAGCGTCGAGCGCCTCATGCCAAGTGTCCGACAGTGTTTTGGCCCGTGTGAGGTCACCCGCCAGCGCTGCCTGGCTTGCCGCATCCGACAACAGCTCCAGCGCCCGGCGGTTGAAGATGTCGAACTGGATTGCCTGGTCGCGGCCGGCGACAGCCTCGGCAAGGCGAAACGCGCCGCCGACATCGTTCTTTCTTGCCGCCACCAGGGAGTCGAGCGTTGAGGCGATCTCCAGCCCGCCATACTGCGTCAACAGGATCGCACTGCGCGCGCTGCCCCCTGCCCGCTCGGCCAGCGCCGCGCGCGCGGCAGGATCGTCCGGCGGTGGCGGTTCGGTCGTTTCCAGCACCGCCATCAGGTCGTCGGCATCGAGCGGCGTCAATCGCACCACCTGGCAGCGCGACCGGATCGTCGGCAGCAGGCTGCCCGGCGCATGGACGATCAGGATGAACAGCGTTCGCGCCGGCGGTTCTTCCAGATTCTTCAGCAAAGCATTGGCGGCATTGGTGTTCATGTCGTCGGCCGGGTCCACGATCACAACCCGGTAGCTGCCGTCATGCGAGGTCAGCGACAGGAAGCGGCTGACTTTTCGGATCTCGTCGACGGTGACGACGGTCTTGAAGCTCTTGGTCTTGTCGTTGGGCGGACGGGTCAGGTGCAGCACGCAAGGATGCGCGCCGGTGGCGATCTGGCGAAACAGCGACGAGGCCGGATCGGGAATGGCAAGGCTTTCCGGCGCCTGCGCAAAGTCCGGGTGCTTCAACAGATGATGCGCAAGATGGAAGGCGAGTGTCGCCTTGCCGATGCCGACCGGCCCGGAGAAGATCAGCGCATGCGGCAGCTTTCCCGTACGATAGGCGGCGGTCAGCATCCCCGCGGCCTGCCGGTGTCCAACCAGACGCGGTGTTTCGGATGGCTCGGGCACGCCGTCGAGCGTGTCGTGCTGCTCGGGTGCGATGCGCTCGAAGATCATGCCGGCGTCGCCTGCCTGTTGCGCGAAGGCGTTCTTGCCTCCAGCGCCGCGAACACGGTGGCGGTGACGACATTCTCGACCGTATCGGGATCGGCGGCGGCGTTAACGACGATGCAGCGTTGCGGCTCGGCAGCCGCGATTGCCAGAAACGCCTCGCGGCGGGCCTGATGGATCGCCAGCCTCTCCTTTTCGAAGCGGTCGGCGATTGCTTCGGTGCCGCGCCGCAACGTCGCGCGCCTGAGGCCCTCCGCCGGATCGATGTCGAAGATCAGCGTCATGTCCGGCATCATGCCGTTGATGGCGACCTGCTCCAGCGCATCCATGAACGCCGGGTCGATACCGCCGGTCACGCCCTGGTAGACCCGGGAGGAATCCAGGAAGCGGTCGCAAAGCACGATGGAGCCACGCTCGACCGCCGGACGGATGACCTGCTCGACATGGTCGGAGCGCGCGGCGGCGAACAGCAGCGCCTCCATTTTCGGCCCGAACGGTTCGGCCGCGCCCGAAAGCAGCACATGCCTGACAGCTTCGGCGCCAGGCGAGCCGCCAGGTTCACGAGTGGGGAGGACATCATATCCCTTGGCGCGCATCTTCCTGGCCAGCCGCTCGATCTGCGTCGACTTGCCTGCTCCTTCGCCGCCTTCGAAGGTGATGAAAAATCCGCGCGCCAATCGAAAAAGCCTTTGCCATGCTTGCGGGTGGTTATAGCGCTCTAGATAGTCCGCGTCGGGGCAAACGTCTATGCCGTCGGCGCTAGCGCAATTCCAGGAAAAGTGTGAAACGGTTTTCCCGGGAAAAGCGCAGCACTTTCCCTAGGGAATTGCGTCAAAGCCAAGAGATAGAGCGGTTCTGCGTTTCCGTGAAACGATGAATCGCTCTAGCGCAGCCAGCCGATCGCCAGTTCCTTGACGGCATCGAGCGCGCGCTGCGGCAACGTGCCGACGCCAATCGACTCGGCGGCAAAAAGCGGCGTTTCCTGGCTGAGCGTGTCGCCGATCCAGACGCGCAGCGCACCCACCGGCTGCCCTTCCTCCACCGGAGCGGCAACCGGGCCTGTGTAGACGATCTTGGCCGTCAGCTTGTCGCGGTTGGTGATCGGCAGGAAGATGGCGATCGGACCCTTGGCCTTCAGCGTCACCCCGGATTTCGCGCCGCCAAAAACCTGGGCTTCGCCGACCACCTCGTCCTTGGCGAAGATTTCGGTCTTCTCGAAAGAGCGAACACCCCAATCGAGCAGTTTTCGCGCCTCTTCGGCACGCTCCTTGTCGCTGGCCAGTCCGCTCATCGCCGCGATCACCCGCGTGCCGTTGTGGTTGACCGAACCGACGATGCCGAAGCCTGACGTCTCGCTCGCGCCGACCGCCAGGCCGTCGGCGCCGATGTCCATTGCCAGAAGCGGATTGCGGTTCCGCTGCGAGATCTTGTTCCAGGTAAAATCCTTCTGGCCGTAGTAGCGATAGAAATCCGGATAATCGCGCCACAGATGCACGGCCAGCAGCGCCAACTCCCGCACCGTCGTCTGCTGGCCGTCCGCCGGCAGGCCGGTCGAGTTGACGAACGTCGATGTCTTGAGCCCGATCTGGCGCGCGCGCTCGGTCATCTGCGCAGCAAAATTGTCCTCCGAGCCGGCCATGCCTTCGGCAATGACAATGCAGCCGTCATTGGCCGCCTGCACCGTTACGCCCTGAATGAGGTCCTCGAGCCGGATCGACGATTTGAGCTTGGCAAACATCGTCGAAGTTCCCGAAGGCGCACCACCTTTGCGCCAAGCGTTTTCGCTGACCACGAACGTGTCGTCGAGCTTCAGGCGTCCGGACTTTATGGCGTTGAAAACCACTTCCATGGTCATCAGCTTGGCCATCGAAGCCGGCGGTATCGGCTTGTCGGCATCCTTTGAAAACAGCACCGTCCCGGTCTCGGCATCGATCATGAAGACCTGCGCGGCCTTGGTCTCGAAAAGCTGCGCACTGGCTGGAGCCAGGGAAACCAATAGCAGGCAAAAAAACAGAAGCCAGGCGAAAGGCTGGTGCAAGCGAAATTGCATGAAATTCGACCCGTTGGCCGGCACGTCCGGCTAGCCCGCAAAAAGTATCAGGCTTTTTCTGTAGCGGATCAACCGCGCAGTGGAGATCCGACCTTGCTTGCGCTCAGTTGCGCACAGCCAGCGCATCCGGCGCGCCATGCGACCAGGCTGCCTGCAGCAAATCATCCAGATTGCGGTGGCCATCGGGATAGAGATTGACCGAATACCAATCCTCGCCATCGAGTTCGGAACGCTGGATCTCGATCTTGCCGAATGCCGCAAGCTGAGCGGCAACGCGCTTGGCCTCCGCCGCGTCCTCGAACGAACCCGCCGCGACATAGTCGGTGGGCGAACCGGTCGGCGGCGACTGACGCTTCCACGATTGAAGCAGGTCGGCCGGTGACATGCCGTCGCCGCCCAGCGCTGCGAAGGCGCTGGAGGCGCGCTCTACCCGCTCGTCCGCATAGGAGAGCGAGGCCACGGCAAACGGCGATTGCGGCGGCAGGTTGATCTCCGGGCGCTCCGGCACGATCGGGCCGAAATCCGGCAATGCCAGGTCGCCATAGGCCGGCGACTGCGCCGGCATGACCGCCTGGGCCGTCCCCGAATCGGTCAACTGGCCAGGAAACGGTACGGCGGCGGCACCAACGGGAAGGCTCGGCGACGGTCCGTTCATGGCGACCATGACGCCGGTCGGCAGTCCATCCGACGGATCCGGCGCCCTGTTGCCGGGATGGTAGGAGGCCATCAGATACTGGTCGTCATCGCCGTCCAGCGGTGCGCGGCCGACATACTCGACCTTCACCTGAGCGGTGCCGATATTGGCATAATCAAGCATTTGGGCGGCGCGCTCCGACACATCGATGATGCGGCCTTCGTGATAGGGGCCGCGATCGTTGACGCGAACGATGACCGAGCTGCCGGTCTTGAGATTGGTGACACGGGCATAGCTTGGCAACGGCATGGTCGGATGCGCCGCCGTCAGGTGTGTCATGTCGTAGACTTCGCCATTGGCGGTAAGCCGGCCGTGGAAGGCATCGCCATACCAAGAGGCCAGACCGACCTTGGCGTAGTGCTTATCTTCCTTGGGGTAATACCACCTGCCCCGGACCTGATAAGGCTTGCCGAGCTGGTCCCGGCCGCCGCCACGCTGCAGCCGCCCGCCCCGGAAGGCCACACGCGGGCTTGCCTTCACGCCGTATTCGGATTCGGAGAAATATTCCTTGGAGCGGGTCTTTTTGTAGACCATCGCTTTGGGTTCAGGCGATGCACAAGCCGCCAGTAAGGCAGCCGATACCGCCAACAACGCGACTGTAGCAGCGCGACGAAGACGCGGGTGCGTCACAGCCTGCATTTTTTCAGATTTCCCCTACAGTCTCAATGAAAGACGCCGCCATCTAACCGCCAGAGGAGCAAAGCACTCACTCGACAATACCAATAACACCGTGAACCCCGATCCTTTGTGCGCAGGAATTGTTTATCACGGTATTAATCGATTATGGCCGGAACCGGGCAATATTGTGGCGCCGGTGCCTTGGCGGCCGGCCGGCAGCTTGGACGGATTAGGCCTGCGTCCAGGCGACATGGACGCGAACATGGTAGGGACGCTTTGCACAAAGTCAGGATGGCAATACGCTTTTAGCTTGTGGCGGTGTCACCGCGATGAGGATCAGTGCTTGCTCGAGTCCTCCCCGCTCATCAGCAGATGAATCTCATTCCCCGGAGTAAATTCCCCGACGGTCGACTTCAGAAGCCGTAGGGCGCCGGGCAAATCTTGGGCGTCGATCCTGCGCTTCATTTCGTCGAAGATGCGCACGATTAGCGCTCCCTCGATCGACCGCGGAGATGCGGCCAGGATCCCCGACGCACCGGTCCCGCTCAAGGTTTCCTTGTTGTCGAAAAGTTCCTCGCAAAGTTTTTCCCCAGGCCGAAGCCCGGTGTAGACTATCTGAATGTCGGTGTCCGGGCGGCGCCCCGAGAGACGGATGAGATTTCGAGCAAGATCCACGATCTTCACCGGCGAGCCCATGTCGAGAACGTAAATTCGGCCGCGCTCCTGCTGCCGCTCGCGGCTATGCGCCGCCGCCTGCAGGACGAGGAGGCAAGCTTCCGAAATTGTCATGAAAAAGCGTTCCATCTCCGGATGGGTAACTGTCACAGGGCCGCCGGCCCTGATCTGCTTCTCGAACAGCGGGACCACGGATCCGGCCGAGCCCAGGACGTTGCCGAACCGAACGGTGACGAAACGTGTGGCGTTGACGGCCGAGTCCAGATCCATCGCCTGGCAGAACATCTCCGCCATCCGCTTGGTCGCGCCCATAACGCTAGAGGGATTCACAGCCTTGTCGGTCGACACCATAATCATCGTGGAGACGTTGGCACGAAGCGCGGCCTCAGCGACATTACGCGTCCCGATCGCGTTGGTGAAAAGGCCTTCAAGCGGCTGAGCCTCAACGATCGGCACATGCTTGAGTGCTGCTGCGTGGAAGAGCACGTCAGGCCTATGGCTAGCAACGATTCTGTTGACGGCGTCCTTTTCGCGCACGTTGCAGAGGGCAGCATGCAACTCGAGGCTCGGGCGGGTGCCAGCGAGTTCAGTCTCGATAGAGTAAAGAAGGTGCTCGCTGGCGTCCACGAGAATGAGGCCGCGTGGGTTCAGGGCCGCAACCTGACGTGCCAGCTCGGATCCAATCGAACCGCCCGCGCCGGTGATCATGACGGTCCTGCCCTCGATCATCGACGCGATCTTGGGCGCATCAAGTCTAACGGGCGGCCGATGCAAGAGATCTTCCAACTTGATCGGACGCGGCTCAATTTCAGCATCGATGCTTTGCATATCAAGAAGGTTCGGGAGCCTTAGGATTTCGACTTTCTGCTGCGCCGCAATCTCAACCAACGCCTCGATGCTGGCGTGCTGTTGATAGTCCTCGCGCGAGCGCGTCAGGATGAGCGCTTCGGGTCGGCGCCCCTGGGCCTCAAATCGATTGAGGATCTGCGGCAGTCTTTCCAGCGGACCCAACACTGGAACCCCGCGAATAGAACGTCCGGTCCTGCGCCCCCGTTCGTCGATTATCGCGAGGATATTGAATGACGCATTATCTCTCTCCTTGGTGGTCCTCAGGAAGGCGTCGGCGTTGTCGGTGGCTCCAACCAGCAGCACGAACTTGCAGGTGCCGCGATCGAACAAGCGACCGGTGTCGTGGCGATTGCGATAGAGCCGATACGCGGCACGCGGCCCGGCTAGCAGGACGATCAGGAAGGCCCAGGCGATCAAGATCGAAGAACGGGGAATCGAGCCCAGTCGATCCAGCAGGAATTGAGCCACTGTGAAACTAGCGACGGACGCGCTAGCAGCATAGGTGATTGCTAGGAGATCCGTCAGCGACGCATAGCGYCAAATACCACGGTTCAGTCCAAACAAGAAACCGACGCCGCTGACAATGACCCCGAATAGAGCCGCTGCACCAAGGAAATACGTCAGGTTTTGAACGACAATATCGAAATCAAGCCTCAACACGAGCGAAAGCAACATCGCGACAGCACCCATTATGCCGTCGTGAACCAGCGCCAAGCCTCGCAATACTATTGGCCGAGAAACCCTCCAAGACCACGTCATATTACCTTCAGTATAAGCACGCTCTCGCCGTTTGCGTTCTGCTGGAGACACTAGTTTAGACCTTTAACAAAGCCGGAGATCATTCGCGGACGTCTAATTTCCAAACAGCCAGGGCTCGGTCGCTCGGAGTCGCAGTATAGGGCTCTGGCGCTAACATGTGCCAGCAACTTCTGAAGATGGGAATCCTTCACGCGCCGATAGATCTTCGAGCAGTAGCCGTCGAACTTGACCTCGAGAATCCAGTTGTCACCTCGGGAGGAGCGTTTGGCCGGAAACTAACTTCGGCCAACGCAGCAAGTTCCGCCGCAACAACAAAAAGCCCGCCACCTTGCGGGCAGTTGACGAGCTTCTCTAGAGAGGCCAGAGAGCGGCACAAGCTGGCCGGTATGCAAACGTGACGCCATAATATTAGTCTTGTCTAAAATGCAAAAAACCCGGCACGTTGCGGCGGCTGCGTTGGTCGCTCCGAGCGCCAGTGGGCAGCTTATGAGTATGGGTCGTACTCGCTACGGGTTCCATCGCGATCATTTACCTGTTGTCGTATGTCTCGATCAGGATGTAGGGGCAGCGGCGCCAGGCGCGATGAGGGCTTACCGGGAGCGGGGCTTGGTTTGACGGCAGCCGAGCTTTTCTCTCTTGCCCTCTCAAGTTCCAACAATCTGATGTAATAGGTATCAAAGGCCTCACTGTTCTTCCGCTCCTTTCTCCGGAGGTGAAGATACGGCAGCGCAAACGCCAAAATCGTGATTACGCCGATCGGACCCGCGATGTGATTGCCGCCTGCAAGCCAATAGAAAACCGCAACGACGCTGCCGGCTATCGCCGCCCCCGCCACACTTCCCCTGATAGGATCAAATCTTGGCGGCGGCGCAACCGTATCTGCCCGTCGCCTGGCCTCGAAGCTAACGCGTGCAGCATCCAATCTGRCAATTCCCGATTATCGACGCGAATGGCCGGCGCAGGGGATGCTTGGGGAAGCGAAGCCGCACCGGCCACCTTGGCGAGAAAGCCCCCGCACTTATAAGTTTATCGTATATTAGATATCGCGCAATTAAGACTGAAGTCCCACTGGCCCTAAAGGCCCGCTTCGCGGCACCGTCAGACAATGGGTGTTGTGATCCCTTCCAGCGCAATGATCCTGGTGTTGGCGCAACGTTTTCGAATCTCGATCAGGCGGGCGTACTCCGGCGAATTATACCAGCCCATCAATGACGCCATATCGGGGAATTCGATAATAACCAAACGGTGTGGCTCCCAGTCACCTTCCAGAACCTTGGTCGCACCGCCACGACCTAAGTATCGCCCGCCGTAGCGCGCCTCGGTGGCCGGAACATCCCGCCGGTATTCCTCGAACGCGGCAGCGTCTTTTATGTCTACATCCGCGATAAGATAGGCGGCCATTTGTGCTCCCTCCCTTTGTCGTCGAACCCCTTCGCCATCGCTTTGGCCTACCGATTAGATCTTTTCCGGCTTGTGCTCCACCTTTTGCTGCTTCCATCGTTCTTACGGATAGGTCCCGATTATATTAGCAGAAGCGTATATATTCGCCAGCCGGCGCGACCGCGTATGCCCCGGGCCGGTCATGCCCGGCGCTCTTCTGGCCCCGCCGTGCGGAGATATCAGC
>NZ_JBFUDZ010000050.1:0-43368 GCF_056404455.1 Mesorhizobium sp. P2_D1 | reverse complement strand
TCATTGCGTCGAACGTGCGCGTCGCCGTGGCGGCTTGGGGCCTGCCGACGCTGGCTCGTCCGCCGACTGCGCGGCAAGGCGCAGAGCTCTCAGCCTGGCCGTCTTTTCCTCTCGCGCCGCTCGCTCGGCGGCGGTCACGATCAGCGACTCACGCTTGGCGCGTTCGTCGCGCTCCGTATCGACTTTCGCGCGATTCATATGCCGGTCCTTCCGCTGCTGGGACGTCGGTTTCGGAACCGTTGTCACCTCAATCAGTCTCCGCATGGTGCAGCGGTGCGGCGTCGGTGACGATTACAAATGATGGCCAGTGGAATCTTTCGGTTCGAGCCCTGGGCCGAGGCTTTCAGTCACACCACCCCGACGAGACGACCAGCGATGCTTCGAAGACATGGCGCCCGCTCTCGTCCCGCACTTTCACGGTAATGACCGTGCGATCGTTCTCGATCATCTCGTCGCGGACGATGTCGGGCAATATGCGAATGGCCTCTCGCCGCAGGCGTTCGCGCGTTTCGAACACCTGCCCGTCATCGTCGACCGTCAGACCATCACCATTGTAGAGGTCGAGGTAATATCTGGGCATGATGCGCTGGACCTCCAGATGATGATGTGCGCGAGAGATTCAACCGACAATTCGCGGACCGAACTGTTGTTCCACCTGAGGTGGCGTTTGCCGGCGAATAAGTGCACTCTAACAAATGTTAATGCCTGGCCCCGTCCGAAGACCTAGTGCTTCCGCAGCCGCCCCATGCTTGCGCCAAACGAATTGGCGATCGGCTCTGAGCCCCTTCGCTGGAGATAGCGGTGCTTGAATCCCTTTATCTGAACCTTGGCCAACACGACGCGCTATCCGACGGCGAGAAAGCGTTGCTGGCCGGTGCCATGACCTTCGAAAGGCATTTTGCGACCGGACAGGACATTGTCGCCTCGGGATCGCGGCCGACTTACTCGACTTTGATCCTCGACGGCCTGGCGGCACGCTACAAGGTGCTGGAGAATGGCGGCCGACAGTTCACCTCATTGCAGGTGCCTGGCGACTTCGTCGATCTCCACGCTTTCCTGCTGAAGACTATGGATCACGGCATCGTTGCCCTGTCGCCTTGTCATGTCATGTTCGCCGATCACAGCCGGCTGCGTGCCATCACCGAGGAGGCACCGCATCTGACCCGGCTGTTGTGGCTGGACACGCTGGTTGATGGCGCCATCCACCGCGAGTGGATCGTGGCGATGGGACGCCGCTCCAAGACCTCGCATCTGGCCCATCTCGTCTGTGAACTTTTCGTGCGCTTGCAGGTGGTGCAACGCACCAACGGCATGAGCTTTCATCTGCCGCTTTCACAGGCCGAACTGGCCGACGTGCTTGGCCTCTCGGTTGTGCATATGAACCGCGTTATCGGCGCCTTGCGCAAGGTCGGCGTCGTCAACTGGGCGAACCACACGGTGACCATTCTCGACTGGCACCGGCTGCAGGAAATCGCCGAGTTCGACCCGACCTATCTCAGCATGATGCGGGAACCGCGCTAGCTCGTTCCTGGCGCGGCTCACCGATCATGAGTTTTTCAGGTTACGCCGCTTCGGCTGCAACGTTCACAGCCGTCTCCGCGATCTGCGTCAAGGCTTCGTCGGTGGCCTTCTCCTCCTTCAGCGTGGCTTCGAGAAGCGTCACCGCATCATTCAGGCCGAGTTCGCCGGCCCAGGTCCTAAGCGTGCCATAGCGCGAAATCTCGTAGTGTTCGACCGCTTGCGCTGCCGCGAGAAGGCCGGCGTCGAGCGCCGGAGATTCCTTGTATTCCTCCATGATCTCGGCGCCTTCCTCGGTGATGCCCATGATGGCCGCACACGTCTTGCCGACCGCCTTCTTGCCGATGACGCCGAAGACCTTCTCCAGCCTTGCGACATGGCCCTCGGTCTCGGTGCGGTGCTTTTCGAAGGCCGCTTTCAGGTCGGCGCTTTGCGCGGCCTTGGCCATTTTCGGCAGCGTCGCCAGGATCTTCTTCTCGGCGAAATAGATGTCCTTCAGGGTGTCGTGAAACAGATCGTCGAGCATTTTCTGCTTTGCCATGGTCATCTCCTGTGGTGAGCCCTCAGGTCGACAATCTCGCATTGGAAGTTTTGTTCCGCTCGTTGCGGCAATGACGTCCCCAGCGACCCAAATTTGTTGGCCCGGGGCCGGCCATGAGCCGGGCGAAAAACCTTTATAAAATTCCTATTTCTTTCCTTCCCGCCCCGTCTCGAACCTTTATGGCGATCGGGTCCATATTCCGCCTTGAGCAAAAGTTGGCGCCGTCACACCTGAAGTATGGCGGGCCGCTTTTTGCGCAATCGCCGACCTGTTTACGCAATCGCCGACCTGCCTATGGCAGGTGCTACGGTCGAAAGTAGAAGATCGGAAGCAAGGAACAAGCACAATGGACATCGTCGTTCTCGGGATCGGGATTTTGTTTTTTGCCCTGTCCTTCGCCTACATCAAAGCCTGCGACATTCTCTAACGCGAGGACCGTGAAATGCTCGTCGACTATATTCTCGGTGGCAGTGTGACGCTGTTCCTGCTCGTCTACCTGACATACGCCCTCGTTCGTCCAGAACGCTTCTGACGGCAATAGACGCAAGGTCCGGAAAGCTACARCCATGACACTCAACGGATGGCTACAGATCCTCGTCTACTGCGGGATCGTCGTTTTGCTGGTGAAGCCGCTCGGCGGCTACATGTACCGCGTCTTCAACGGCGACCGGACATTTCTTTCGCCGGTTCTAGGCCCGATTGAACGCGGGCTCTATCGCATCGCCGGCACCAGTGAACGCGAGGAGCAACACTGGACCGCCTATGCGGCAGGCATCATGCTCTTCAGCGTTGCCAGCTTCCTGGTGCTTTACGTCCTGCAGCGGCTGCAAGGCGTCCTGCCTTACAATCCCGCCGGAATGACCGCTGTCGAACCCAACCTCGCCTTCAACACCGCCGTCAGCTTCGTGAGCAACACCAACTGGCAGAACTATGGTGGCGAGAGCACGATGTCCTACCTCGTGCAGATGGCCGGCCTCACCGTGCAGAACTTCCTGTCGGCGGCGGTCGGCATCGCCATCGCGGTCGCGCTGATCCGTGGTTTTGCCCGTGCTTCGGCCAAGTCCATCGGCAATTTCTGGGTCGATATGACCCGCTGCACCCTCTATGTGCTGTTGCCGCTCTGCATCGTCCTGACCCTTGTCTACGTCTATCTCGGCATGCCGCAGACGCTCGGCCCGTACGTCAACGCCACCACGCTTGAAGGCGCGCAGCAGACGATCGCGGTCGGTCCGGTCGCCTCGCAGGTGGCCATCAAGATGCTCGGCACCAATGGCGGCGGCTTCTTCAATGCCAATGCCGCGCATCCGTTCGAAAATCCCGACGCGATCTCCAACCTGATCCAGATGGTGACGATCTTCGCACTCGGTGCTGCCTTGACCAACGTCTTCGGCCGCATGGTCGGCAACCAGCGCCAGGGCTGGGCGATCCTGGCCACGATGGGCGTCCTGTTCATCGCAGGTGTCGCCGTCTGCTACTGGGCGGAAGCCGGCGGCAATCCGCTGGTGCACGCGCTTGGCATCGATGGCGGCAACATGGAAGGCAAGGAGACGCGCTTCGGCATCGCCATGTCGGCCCTGTTTGCGGTCGTCACCACCGCCGCATCCTGCGGCGCGGTCAACGCCATGCACGACAGCTTCACGGCGCTCGGCGGCTTCATCCCGATGATCAACATGCAGCTCGGCGAAGTCATCGTCGGCGGCGTCGGCGCCGGCTTCTACGGAATCCTGATGTTCATCGTCGTCGCCGTATTCGTTGCCGGACTGATGGTTGGCCGAACCCCCGAATATCTCGGCAAGAAGATCGAAGCCAAGGAAGTCAAGATGGCGATGCTGGCCATCCTCTGCCTGCCGCTGGCGATGCTGGTCTTCACGGCCATCGCCGTGGTCCTGCCGAGCGCTGTGGCATCCATCGCCAATGGCGGGCCGCATGGCTTCTCCGAGATACTCTACGCCTATACCTCGGCGGCAGCGAACAACGGCTCGGCCTTTGGCGGCCTCAGCGGCAACACGCCCTGGTACAACATCACGCTCGGCATCACCATGCTGATGGGACGTTTCCTGGTCATCATTCCGGCGCTGGCCATTGCCGGCTCGCTGGTGGCCAAGAAGACGGTCCCGGCCTCGGCGGGCACGTTCCCGACCGATGGCCCGCTGTTCGTCGGCCTGCTGGTCGGCGTCATCCTGATCGTCGTCGGCCTGACCTTCTTCCCGGCACTGGCGATCGGGCCGATCGTCGAACACCTGGCAATGATCCATGGGCAAACATTCTGATGCCGCCCCGTCTTGGATAGAAGTCATGTCCTGGTTCAACACCACGCGTCGCAAGGCTCGGCCCAAGGCCGATAATGAGGGGGAGGCAACTCCCCCTCCCTTCCCGAGCGTATCCACGTTCCTGGGCATTGCGGCGGTCATGATCGTGATCTGGCTGCTGGTCTATGGGCCGCCCTTTTCGGCATCCGATCGATCGGTGCCATCCAACAACAGCGAAGCCGGAGCTCCAAAATGAGCCACTCAAAATCCGCGAGCATCATGGATGCTAGCATCCTCTTGCCCGCTATCGGCGGGGCCTTCAAGAAATTGAACCCGCGCACCCTCATCAGAAATCCGGTGATGTTCGTCGTCGCCGTCGTTTCGGCGCTTACGACCGTGCTGTTCGTCAGGGATCTGATCACCGGCGGTGGCGATTTCAGCTTCACGCTGCAGATCATCATCTGGCTGTGGTTCACCGTGCTGTTCGCCAATTTCGCCGAAGCTGTCGCCGAAGGCCGCGGCAAGGCCCAGGCGGATTCGCTGCGCAAGGCCCGCACCGAAACCCAGGCCAAGCTTTTGACCGGCGAAGATCGCACGAAATACAAACTCGTGCCCGGCACCAGCCTCAAGGTTGGCGATGCCGTGCTGGTCGAGGCCGGCGACATCATCCCGTCGGACGGCGAAGTGATCGAAGGCGTCGCTTCCGTCAACGAAGCGGCGATAACAGGCGAATCCGCGCCAGTCATCCGCGAATCCGGCGGCGACCGTTCGGCGGTCACCGGCGGCACACAGGTGCTGTCCGACTGGATCCGCGTGCGCATCACCGCGGCATCGGGCCATACCTTCCTCGACCGCATGATCTCGCTGGTCGAAGGCGCGGAACGCCAGAAGACGCCGAACGAGATCGCGCTCAACATCCTGCTCGTCGGCATGACGCTGATCTTCGTGCTGGCGACGGCGACGATCCCGAGCTTCGCTTCCTATTCGGGTGGCTACATCTCGGTAACCGTGCTGGTCGCGCTGTTCGTCACCCTGATCCCGACCACTATCGGCGCATTGCTGTCTGCCATCGGCATCGCTGGTATGGACCGCCTGGTGCGCTTCAACGTGCTGGCGATGTCCGGACGCGCCGTCGAGGCGGCCGGCGACGTCGACACGCTGCTGCTCGACAAGACCGGCACCATCACGCTCGGCAACCGCCAGGCGACCGAGTTTCGCCCGGTCAAGGGCGTCACCGAGCAGGAACTGGCCGACGCCGCCCAGCTCGCTTCGCTTGCCGATGAAACGCCGGAAGGCCGTTCGATCGTCGTGCTGGCCAAGGAGAAATACGCCATCCGCGCCCGCGACATGGCAACGCTGCACGCCACCTTCGTGCCCTTCACCGCGCAGACCCGGATGAGCGGCGTCGATATCGACGGCTCCTCGGTGCGCAAGGGCGCGGTCGATTCCGTGCTCGCCCATGTCAGCCAGTCGACGGTCGCAGCCCACGCCACACGGCCCGGCAGCGATACCGTCAGGGACCTCCAGGCGATCGCCGACGAGATCGCGAAGTCGGGCGGCACGCCGCTGGCGGTCGAGCGTGACGGGCGCTTGCTGGGCGTCGTCCATCTCAAGGACATCGTCAAGGGCGGCATCCGGGAGCGCTTCGCCGAACTGCGCAAGATGGGCATCCGTACGGTGATGATCACCGGCGACAACCCGATGACGGCCGCGGCGATCGCCGCGGAAGCCGGCGTCGACGACTTCCTCGCCCAGGCGACGCCCGAGGACAAGCTGAAGCTGATCCGCGACGAGCAGGCCAAGGGCAAGCTTGTCGCCATGTGCGGCGACGGCACCAACGACGCGCCGGCCCTTGCCCAGGCCGATGTCGGCGTCGCCATGAACACCGGCACGGTCGCCGCGCGCGAGGCCGGCAACATGGTCGACCTCGACAGCGATCCGACCAAGCTGATCGAGATCGTCGAGATCGGCAAGGCGCTGCTGATGACGCGCGGTTCGCTGACCACCTTCTCGATCGCCAACGACGTCGCCAAGTACTTCGCCATCATCCCGGCGATGTTCGCCGTGTTCTACGTCGCGCCGGGGCAAACGACCGGCCCGCTGCAGGCGCTCAACATCATGCATCTGGCGACGCCGCAAAGCGCTATCCTGTCGGCCATCATCTTCAACGCGCTGATCATCATCGCGCTGATCCCGCTGTCGCTGAAAGGTGTCAAATATCGTGCCATCGGCGCCGGCGCGCTGCTCAGCCGCAACCTGCTTGTCTACGGCCTCGGCGGCATCATCGTCCCCTTCGTCGGCATCAAGGCGATCGACATGATCGTCACCGCCCTCGGCCTCGCTTAAGGAATACGTCCATGCTCACCCAGATAAGACCCGCGATCATCATGATCGTCTTCTTCACGGTGCTGACCGGCCTCATCTATCCGATTGGCATGACCGGCATCGCCCAGGCGCTGTTCCCGCGCCAGGCCAATGGCAGCCTGATCGAAAAAGACGGCAAGGTCGTCGGCTCCGAACTGATCGGCCAGGCCTTTGCCAGCGACAAGTACTTCCATGGCCGCCCTTCGGCAGCAGGCGACGGCTACAACGCCGCTGCCTCCAGCGGCAGCAACCTCGGCCCGACCAACCCCAAGCTGATCGACCGCATCAAGGGCGATGCCGAAAAGCTGAAAGCGGAGAATCCGAATCAGCCCGTGCCGATGGACCTGGTGACGACGTCCGGCAGCGGCCTCGATCCGCACATCAGCCCGGAAGCGGCCTACTTCCAGGTCGCCCGGGTGGCCAAGGCCAGGGGCGTCGATGAAGCCAAGGTCAAGGCGCTTGTCGACAGCCAGGTCGAGGGCAGGGAACTCGGCTTCATGGGAGAACCGGTGGTCAACGTGCTTGGTCTCAACCTTGCGCTGGACGCCGCGAAATAGTGAATGGTGGGTGCTGGGGATCGACACTACCCCCGGCGCCATCCATGATCGATGCTGATGCCGGACGACAGCCGCAACGAAACCAGACCTTCTCCCGACGCGCTGCTCGATCATGCCGAGCGGGAGGAACGCGGCCGCCTGAGAATATTCCTGGGTGCGGCACCCGGCGTCGGCAAGACCTACGAGATGCTGATGTCGGGCCGCGCCAGGCTGGCCGACGGCGTCGACGTGGTGATCGGCGTCGTCGAGACGCATGGCCGCAAGGAAACACTGGCCCTGGTCGAGGGCTATGAGGTCATTCCCCGCCRCAAGGTCGACTACAAGGGGCGGGTCCTCGACGAGATGGATATCGACGCCATCCTCGCCCGGCGTCCGGCGCTGGTTCTCGTCGACGAACTCGCCCACACCAACGCGCCTGGCAGCCGCCACCCCAAGCGCTACCTCGACGTCCAGGAAATCCTGACGCGAGGCATCGACGTCTACACGACGCTCAATATCCAGCACGTCGAAAGCCTGAACGATGTCGTCGCCCAGATCACCAAGGTCAGGGTCCGCGAGACGGTTCCCGATTCCATCATCGACCAGGCCGACGATGTCGAGATCATCGATCTCACCCCCGACGACCTGATCAAGCGGCTCGAGGAAGGCAAGGTCTATTTCCCCAACACTGCCCAGCGCGCCATCGAGAACTATTTCTCGCCCGGCAACCTGACGGCGCTGAGGGAATTGGCGCTGCGCCGCACCGCCCAGCGCGTCGACGACCAGTTGCTGATCCATATGCAGGCGCATGCCATTCCCGGGCCGTGGGCTGCAGGCGAAAGGGTCCTCGTCTGTCTCGACGCGCGCCAGGGAGGCTCGGCCCGCGTCCGCTATGCACGCAGGCTGGCCGACCGGCTTCGCGCGCCGTGGACGGCGCTGCATGTCGACAGCCCTCGCTCGGCCAGCATGCCGGAGGAGGACAAGGACCGACTCGCCACGAACCTGCGCCTCGCCCAACAGCTTGGTGCCGAGGTGACGACCATTCCGGGTCAGAATTTGGCGCAGGACATCGTGCGTTATGCGACGGCGAACAATTTCACCCATATCGTGGTCGGCAGGCCGACCCGGTCGCGCTGGCGCGAATTGATCGAAGGCTCGCTCACCTACGATCTCATCCGCAATGCCGGTGACATCAGCGTCCATGTCATTTCTGGAAACGAACGCAACACCGAGGCGACGCCGAGGAACGTCAGGGCGGCGGACGAACAGTGGCAGTTCCAGATATGGCCCTATCTCAAGGCCACGGCCTATGTCATGGGCTCGCTCGCCTTCGCCGTCCTTCTCGACCAGTTCCTGGACGTTCGCAACCTCGCCATCATCTTTCTCGTCGGGGTGCTGGCATCGGCGGTGACCGGCGGATTGTGGCCGGCTCTGTATGCCTGTCTCGCCAGCGCGCTGGCGTTCAACTATTTTTTCCTGGAGCCGCGCTACACACTGACGATCCGGGATCCGGAGAGCATCGTTGCGCTCGGCGTCTTCCTGGTTGTCGCCGTCATTGCCAGCAATCTGACGGTGCGCGTGCAGCGCCAGGCGATCGCCGCCCGCTCACGGGCGCGGGCCACCGAGGACATCTACCTCTTTTCAAAGAAGCTCGCCGGCGCCGGCACGCTCGACGACGTTCTTTGGGCCACCGCCTTCCAGATCGCCTCGATGCTGAAGCTGCGGGTGGTGTTGTTGCTGCCGGAAGACGGAACGATCACCGTCAAGGCCGGCTATCCGCCCGACGACACGCTGGCCGAGGCCGACATCGCGGCCGCCCGCTGGGCCTGGGAGCATAACCGTGCCGCGGGACGCGGCGCCGATACCCTTCCGGGCGCCAAGCGCCTCTATCTTCCCTTGCGCACCGGGCGCACGGCAATCGGCGTCGTCGGCCTTGACAACGACAAGCAGGGTCCGTTGCTGACGCCCGAGCAGCAGCGCCTGCTTGATGCGCTGGCCGACCAGGCGGCGGTCGCCATCGAGCGCATCCAGCTCGTCGCCGACGTCGACCGCGCCAAGCTCGCGGCCGAGGCGGACAGGCTGCGCTCGGCACTTCTCACTTCCATCTCGCATGATTTGAAGACGCCGCTCGCCGCCATCATGGGCGCGGCTGGCACGCTGAGGGAATTCGCACCGGCACTTCCCGAACAGGACCGGGTGGAGCTCTTGACGACCGTGCTCGACGAATCCGAGCGGTTGAACCGCTTTATCGCCAATCTGCTCGACATGACCAAGATCGAGTCCGGCGCGATGGAGCCGAACTACGCCTTCCACTATGTCGGCGACATCGTCGGTTCCGCCCTGCAGAGGGCCAGGAAAATCATCGCTGAGCACAAGACCGAGATCGACATCCCCAGCAATTTGCCAATGTTGAAAGTCGACCCCGTGCTGTTCGAGCAGGCGCTGTTCAATCTCCTCGACAATGCGGCGAAATACGCGCCGCCCGGCTCGACGATCCGGATACAGGGCTGGACCGACAATGGTTCCGTCATCCTGCAGGTCATGGATGAAGGGCCGGGCATCCCTCCCGGCGACCTGGAACGGATTTTCGATACGTTCTACCGGGTGCGCAAGCGCGACCAGGTCCGCGCCGGCACCGGGCTCGGCCTGTCGATCTGCCGCGGCTTCATCGAGGCGATGGGGGGCACGATCACGGCGGCAAACCGAACCGACCGTTCGGGTGCTGTCTTCACCATCAAGATGCCGAAGCCGGCGAACCAGCCCGATCTCGATGCCGCCAATACGGACGACAACGAAGTGGGTGACTTGGCATGACAAACTCGAACGTCAGGATATTGGTTGTCGACGACGAGCCGCCGATCCGCAAGCTGCTTCGTGTCGGGCTCGGCAGCCAGGGCTACGCGATCAGCGAGGCGCCGAACGCCAAGGCAGCAATCGAACTGATGGATGCGGAGAAGCCGGATCTCGTCCTGCTCGATCTCGGCCTGCCCGGCATGGGTGGCCACGAGCTGTTGCGCAAATGGCGCGACGACGGCCTCGACATTCCGGTGGTCATCCTGTCCAGCCGGACCGACGAGGCCGGCATCGTCCAGGCTCTGGAACTTGGCGCCGACGACTACGTCACCAAGCCGTTCGGGATGAATGAGCTGGTTGCCCGCATCCGCGTGGCGCTGCGCCACAAGTTCCAGCAGCAAGGTGAAAAGCCGGTGTTCCAGACCGGCGACCTGTCGGTCGATCTGGTCAAACGCATCGTCAAGGTCGAAGGCAAGGACGTCAAGCTGTCGCCGAAGGAATACGAGATCCTGCGCATCCTCGTGCAGCACGCCGGCAAGGTGCTGACCCATCATTTCCTTTTGAAGCAGGTCTGGGGCGATTCGACCGACGTGCAGTATCTCAGGGTCTATGTGCGGCAGCTCAGGCAGAAGATCGAGAAGACCCCCGACCAGCCGCGCTATATCACCACCGAGACCGGTGTCGGCTATCGACTGCGAGAGGTCGAATAGAGGCCGTTCGACGTGACGCTCTGTCTCTTTGAGCAATTCCCTTAGGGAAAGCGCCAATCGCTTTTCCCGGGTTTCACACTTTCCTCGAATTGCTTTAACCAGCGGCCTCCTGCAGGTGGTTTGCCGTCGACGATGTCCGCAAGGCCGCGAGGCAGCCCACAACGCCGAGCGGCACGAAGGCAAGAAACAGCCAGGACGCGACATTCGCGGCCGCGTCGTGATTCAGTCCTTCTGAAAAGCCGCTGGCATTGGCAACGATCCCGGCAAGTGCTGCGCCCACGGCATAGCCGATGCGCTGCATGGTCGGCACCGCAGCCGAGGCGATGGTCTGCTCGTCCTCCGGGGCGGAGGCAACGATGACGCGCGTCAGGAACGGCCAGGCGATGCCGAAGCCGCCACCCTGCAGCAGGGCGCAAAACAGGATCAGCGGAATGGAGCCCAGCGGTATCGTATAGGCAAAGCCGGCGATGCCTGCCGCGATCATCAGCGCGCCGCCAACGATGATCAACCGCTCGCGGTGCGGTGGCGCATTGGCGACGAGGATCGACAGGATCGACCAGGCGATCGATTCGGCGGCGATGATGTAGCCGGTGGTGAGCAGCGGGATGTTGTGCAGGCTGGTCAGGATCAGCGGCCCGTAGACGCCGAAGGAACAGGTCGCTACCGAAAAGGCGGCGACCATGGTCATGCCGGCGCCGACCGGTGTGCGCCAGGAGAACAGCCGCGCCGGAAAAAGCCGGGAGCGCGGCTTCAGCGCGTCGATGTAGAAGAACAGCACCAGGCCGATGAGGCCGAGGGCCATCAGCACCGACGAGCGCAGCAGGGCGATGTCGACGCCTGCCGAGGCGATCAGCACCACGGCGACGGCAAGGCAGCCAAGCGCTGCGAATGGGAAGGGCGGCGCCTTGCCCGCGGTCGCCTGCGGCCTGGTGGCCTCGGGCGTGTTGAGGACAATCAGGCTCGCCATCGCCATCGCAGTGCCGCCGAAGGTGAAGATGCCAAAGGCCCAGCGCCATGACAAAAGCTCGGTCATGATCGCGCCGAGAAGCGGGCCGCTGAAGGCGGCGACGCCCCAGATCGCCGACATGATGCCGAAAAGCTGCGGCCAGATGGCGCGCGAGAACAGCCGTTCGACCGAGACGAAGGCCAGCGACACCAACGCGCCGCCGCCAAGCCCCTCGATCAGGCGGCCGGCAAGGAACAATTGCATGGAAGGCGAGGTGGCGCAGATCAGCGCCCCGGTGGCATAAAGGAGGGCGGCGACCATCATGTTGGTGCGCAGCGCCACATAGCTCACCAGCCGTCCGGCCGCGGCGCCGGCAACGATGGCGCCGAGCTCATAGATGGCCAGAGACCAGCCGACGAGCTGGACGCCGGCCAGTTCGCCGACCATGGCCGGCATCACCGTCGCCACCATCGTCTCGTTGGTGGCGTGCAGCAGGATGCCGAGGCTGATGAAGCAGAAACGCGCCAGGTCGCCGCTTGCCCACAAAGCGCGCCAGTCGACCCTGTTTGTGCTGATTCCGGTCATTTCCACCCCTGCCTTCCATATCTCGATGCCAGCGCATGGCGCCAGAAGCCAGTATGGGTTTCCGGCAGGACCATGCGCAGGCGGGAGCGTGCATCGCGCGCCGCGTCGAGGGCGCCGCTCCAGTCGGGGCAGGCTTGTAAAACCTCAACCGGGGTTGAGCTCAAGCGAAATTTTCGAGATTTTTTCGGGAGGCGACCGGGCGATCAATTCTCGGTGCTGCGCAACTGGAACTGACTGACGCCGATAGCGAGGTTGATGCCGGTCTGCGTCTGCAGGCTGAGTGGCTGCAGGGTGAAGGCCTGCGAGGAGCCGCCGACCAGCAGATTGGCGCCGGCGCCGACGGCGGCCGTTACCTCGGCGCTGGCGCCGATATAGTCGCCGGCCAGCGCGCCCGGCGCGTAGATGTTCTTCAGCGGTGTCAGCACGATCCACTGCATCACCGTCTGCTTCGTGGTGCCGATGTCGAGGCCRTATTTGTTGACGGCGCCGAAATAGGCTTCCGGTGCAAAGGTCTTGTCGGCGGGGTTGAAGGTGCAGCTCAAATCCTTGCTCGAGCCGAAGATGAAGCCGGTGCCGCCGCCGATGGCGCAATCTAGGACGCCGAGTTCGATGCCCTTGTCCTGTGCATGCGCCGCTCCGGCAAGCGTGGTGGCGAATATGGCAGCAGCGATGGCTGTCTTTGGCATGCAGTCCCCCCAGCGGTTCGGAACCGCTCTATCTCTTTGTTTTGACGCAATTCCCTAGGGAAAGCGCCACGCGCTTTTCCTGGCAAAACCGTTTCACCTTTTTCCCGGTATTGCCTAAGAATCAAACGGCGCGGAACCATCCTATCTGGTTCCGCGCCGTAAATAGAGGGTCGTGGGAGCGCATGGCTCCATGCAATTACTTGAGCGAGTGGATCAGCTCCAGCGAGGTCACGGCCACGGCGAGGTTGACGCCGGTCTGTGCTTGCACGCTGAGCGGCTCCAGCATGAAGGCGCTGTTGAAGCCACCGACCAGCAGGTTGGCGCCACCGCCTGTCACCACGCTGGCCTCGGCATTGACACCATAATAGCTGCCGGCGAGATCGCCCGCATCACGTTCGCGCGTTGCCGCCAGCACGGCCCAGACGAGCTGGCCCTGATGCGTCTGGCCGACATCGACGCCGATCTTGGAGATGACGCCGGTGTAAATCTCCGACGGTCCGTGGTGGTAGGGGCGGAAGACACAGGACACGCCCTTGTTGGAAGCGACGATGTAAGAGGTGCCGCCATCAATGGTGCAGTCGAGCGTTCCGAGCTGCAGCTTGCCGGCGCTGGCAGGGGCGGCGGCGAACACCGTCGTGGCGAGGGCCGCGGCGCAGGCGAGTTTCTTGATCATGGGAGGGTCCTTTCGCAAATTGCTTGGAATAACGGCTTGGGTGGCCAGACCGTTCCCCTGAAAACTTGGCGCGAACAAGGCACGCGCCAACACCTTGCCGCCGGGGTTAATGCGCGGTTGCCGGATTGATGGGTTTTCAAGAGCCGCGCGCTCGTTCGGGCGCACAACGGGCAGCGCTTTGATTGGCGCCTAAGTCGCACCGCTGACGCGGGCGAGGCCATCCTTGGCCGGCTGGTAGGTCGGATCAAGATGCACGGCTTCGCGGTAGGATTTMCCCGCCTTGACCTTGTCGCCGCGCCGCTCGTAGATCAGCGCCTGATTGGCCCAGGCCTCGGCGTTCTTGCCGTCGAGCTTGATCGCCATGTTGAAGTCGGCAAAGGCGTTGTCTTCGTCGTTGGTGGCCAGATAGGAAAGGCCGCGGCCGTTGTAGGGTTCGGCGGCGTCCGGCGCTAGCGAGATGGCGGTCGAGAAATCCTCGATGGCGAATTTGTGCTGGCCCTGGCTCTGATAGATCAGGCCGCGATTGTGGTAAGCGCGCGCATCGGTGGTGTCGAGCTGGATTGCCTTCTGGAAGTCGTTGAAGGCATCCTGGGTGCGACCCGCCTTGCGGTAGAGATTGCCGCGGCCGATATAGGCGGCGTCATAATTGCTATTGATCTGGATCGAACGGTTGTAGTCGTCGAGCGCGGCCTTCTGATTGCCGAGGAAGCGCTGAATGAGCGCACGGTTCGAGTAGGCCTGGTAGAAATTCGGGTTGAGCTGGATGGCGGTGTTGAAATCCTGGAGCGCCGCCTGGTACTGGCCGCCACGGCCATAAGCGGAGCCGCGCACATTGTAGCCTTCGGGATCCTTGGGATTGCGCTGGATCACCGCCGACAGCGAGGAGATGTTCTCGCTCGAGCCTTGCGCCTTGTCGATGTTGTTGAATTCGCCTGTAGGGCCCGCCGTCTGGCAGCCGGCCAGCGCCAGCCCGGAAAGCAGGGCTGCCGTCAGGGCAAAGCCGCGCAATGGGGTTCTGCGCTCCACGCTGATTGCGTTCATGTCTGCCCTGTCCTCACTTCAGTCGCGTCACTCGGGTCCGGGTCCCCCCTCCGGGCCGGGTCAAAATTGTCGTAAAGCGTTAGAGCGTCCTTTGCGCGTCCAAGTGGACGCCTGTCGCCCTAAACAAAAAGGTGGCGGCGATTCCGCATCGCGCCACCTCTGGTATCCTTCGAAAAGGACGAAAAATTGGCGTTAGAACCGCGGCGGGCGCGGAGCACCACCTGCACCGCCGGCGGCGCCAGCAGCGACCGGACGCGGCGTCATCGGCAGCAGGCCTTCGCGCTGTGCGCGCTTGCGGGCCAGCTTGCGGGCGCGGCGCACGGCTTCGGCCTTTTCACGGGCGCGCTTCTCGGAAGGCTTCTCGTAATGGCCGCGCATCTTCATTTCGCGGAAAATGCCTTCGCGCTGCATCTTCTTCTTGAGCGCGCGAAGCGCCTGATCAACGTTATTGTCGCGGACGAGTACCTGCACGGGCAATCCTGTCTTTCGGGTTTGATATCAACAGGCAAGCGGCCATAGCCACAAGCCTCCGCGGCGATCTACACCACGAATTGTGGCGGCTGATAGCAGAATCAGGCCGCGCTGTCCACAGCCGAAATGAACATCAGCGGCAAACCGCAGCCGGTTTGCCGCTGGATCGGGAGCCGACTACGCCGTAGCGAGGTGAAGCCGCTCGAAATCCTCGAAGAACTCACCATAGTCGCACGTGATCTCCTCCCCGGCCGCGATGTCGCGGGTGGCGATGGCGCCGCCATACTGCGAAAAATCCGTATTCGGCCGTTCGGCGTGATTCATGAAACGCCCATTGTCGACCTCATAGACCATGAAACCGGGACGGTCCGGGCTTGGATAGGCATAGCGGTCGAGCAATTCCCTCAGATGCGAGGGGGCTGCCTCGTATTTTTCCATCGGAATCAATCGGTCGAAATCCGGATCGAGCCGCCAGATCGAGGCGCCTTTCCTGATCGGTTCGGCGGCGAACACGCCGACGCCTTCGATTGCACTCGCAGCCACGTAGGTTCTGATCAGCATCATGGTTCCAGGACCTGTATTGGCAAAAGACCCGTTTCGACAGGAAACGGCATCGCCAAATCGCACGGAAAAAGCAAGACCGGCCGTCCACCTTGCGACAATCAACATGCATCCTGGCGGGGAAAAGCCTTCACGTCCGATTGATCGACACGCCGCCATCGGCAAACAGCGCGGCTCCCGTGGTGAAGCTCGACGCGTCGGAGGCGAGGTAGAGGGCCGAACGGGCGATCTCTTCCGGTGTCGCGACACGCTTCAGCGCATGCAGGTTTTCGACGAAAGCCCGCGACTCAGGAGTCTTGAAGGTCGCTGCCGGCGTGTCGGTGCCGCCGGGCAGCAGCGCGTTGACCCGCACGCCCTTTGGGCCATATTCAGCGGCAAGCACCTGCGTCAGCCCGATCAGCCCGGCCTTGCTCGCGGCATAGCTGGTCATGCCGGGCATGCCGACGGTGTTGCCGACGAAGGTGGAAGTGAAGATCAGCGAACCACCGCCGCGCTCGATCATCGCCGGAACCTGATATTTCGCGCCGAGAAACGCGCTGGTGAGGTTGGTGTCGAGCGTCTCGCGCCATTCTTCCAGCGGCAGTTCCGAAATCGGACCCATCAGGCCGACGGCGCCGGCGTTGTTGAAGGCGATGTCGAGCCCACCGAATTTTTCGACAGCCAGATCGACAAGGGCTTTCGCATATGTTTCGTCGCGGACATTGCCGGCAAGGGCGACGGCCGTGCCGTCGGCGTCGGCTATCTCGGCCACCAGCGCATCGAGCTCGGCCTGGCGGCGGGCGGCGACGATGACCTTGGCGCCTTCCTCGGCGAAGAGTTTCGCGGTGGCGCGGCCGATGCCGGAACTGGCGCCGGTGACGATGGCGATCTTGTTGGCGAGTGCGAGCATGGCTGTCGTCCTTCTGTCGGTCCTGTCTGGCCGACTGGTGCCGGCAACGAGGTCCCTTGATCGCAGGCCACACCTACCCGCGACACCCGATACCTGCGCAGTTCGTTTCTTGCGGCTGGTCGTTGGAGGGAGCGACTCGCGAAAGGCGACGCCGGTAGGGCGAACTATTGCTTCAACAACCAGCTGAGGCGATCGAGCGAGAATGCGTAGCTGATGACGATAAGCAGAGCCATGACGATGCCTGTGGTCATGCGGCCTGTCAGATAGAACCCAGCCGCGCCGCCGAACAGGATGACGAGCTCCAGAGCCAGACGCACCGCACCCGGTACGGGCACCGGGGCGCGGCCCGACCGGCTGGGATCGTCGAGCACGGCGAAGGTCCCCCACAAGGCAGCCGCAATGAGCGGCAAGGCCAGGGCCAGGAGCCACCGCCACAATCCATCGGAGAGACCCCAGCCCGACAAGCCGAGGCCAAGCAAGGCGGCAAGCTCCAGCAGGAAGCGCAACGTCAAATTCCACCAGGCGTTGCCCATAATTGCCTCCCGAGTCCCGCGACAGGCAATGTGACTGAAGGCAGCCATGGCTACCAGATCGCATGCGTCATTTTCGGCGCGGCGCAAAACGGCAAGCGCCGTCGCAAACAGCGCAAGGGTGGAAGCTGCGTTTCGCTAGTGATACACCTCGCGCGCCGGGGTCGATAGAATGCCCTGCCGCCATTTGCGAGGCTGGAACGTTGAAGAAATATTCGGTATTCGCCATCGCCCGCGAGGCCATGCGCGGCCACAAGGGCTGGGAGGAGCAGTGGTCCTCGCCTGAGCCGAAGAAGGAGTATGACGTCATCATCGTCGGCGCCGGCGGTCATGGCCTGGCCACCGCCTATTACCTCGCCACGGTGCACGGCATCACCAATGTCGCGGTGCTGGAAAAAGGCTGGCTCGGCGGCGGCAACACCGGCCGCAACACCACCATCATCCGCTCGAACTATCTCTATGACGAGAGCGCCGGCATCTACGACCATGCGCTGAAGCTGTGGGACGGGCTCAGCCAGGAGCTCAACTACAACGTCATGTATTCGGCGCGTGGCGTCATGATGCTGGCCCACAACGTGCACGACATCCAGGTGCTGAAGCGTCATGTCCACGCCAACCGGCTGAACGGCATCGACAATGAATGGCTGACGCCGGAGCAGGCGAAGGAATTCTGCCCGCCGCTAAACACCTCCAAGGATGCGCGCTATCCCGTCGTCGGTGCGGCCTTGCAGCGCCGCGGCGGCACGGCGCGCCACGATGCCGTGGCCTGGGGCTATGCCCGTGGCGCCTCGGCGCGCGGCGTCCACATCATCCAGAATTGCGAGGTCACCGGCGTCAAGCGGGCGGCTAATGGCGCGGTCATGGGCGTCGACACGACGCGCGGCTTCATCGGCGCCAAGAAGGTCGGCGTCGTTGCCGCCGGCCACTCGTCCGTCATCATGAACATGGCCGGCGTGCGCATGCCGTTGGAAAGCTATCCGCTGCAGGCGCTGGTGTCGGAGCCGGTCAAGCCGGTGGTGCCTTGCGTGGTGATGTCGAACACGGTGCATGCCTATATCTCGCAGTCCGACAAGGGCGAGCTGGTCATCGGCGCCGGCACCGACCAGTACGTCTCCTATTCGCAGACCGGCGGCCTGCACATATTGCAGCACACGCTCGACGCCATCTGCGAGATGTTCCCGATCTTCACGCGCATGAAGATGCTGCGCTCATGGGGCGGCATCGTCGACGTCACACCCGACCGCTCGCCGATCCTGGCCAAGACGCCGGTGCCCGGCCTCTATGTCAATTGCGGCTGGGGCACGGGCGGCTTCAAGGCGACGCCGGGCTCCGGCCATGTCTTTGCCCACACCATCGCCAAGGATGATCCGCATCCGATCAACGCGCCCTTCACCATCGAGCGCTTCCGCACCGGCCGACTCATCGACGAGGCGGCGGCGGCGGCGGTGGCGCACTGATGATGGCGCAGATGGCTGTCGCCATGCCGCTGATGCTGGCGGGGGAACAGGGCATGTTCCATTTTCCCTCGGCGGACGAAGTGCGCACGCAGCCGATCAGCCGCGCCGGGAACGAGGCCAACTGGCCGTTTTCCGTCGATGACGGCATCCTGGCCTGCGTGTGGAGCGGCGGCCAGAAGGTGGTCATGTTCCTGGAGAACATGCCTTCCGACCAGGATGAGGACGACACATTCGAGCCGCGCCGCGTCATCGTCACGACCGATCCGATGCAACTCACCATCGGCAACATGGCGTACCGCGACCTGTTTCGTCCGGCCGCAAGCGTGGAGGAGCGCATCCGGCTCGTCGCGCCTTTTGCCGCCATGGGCCAGAGGCTTTGCGACCAACCCGCCGGCGCTCATGTCGGCAACGGCGAATTGTAGGAACGAACCAAATGCTTCTCATCCGCTGCCCCTATTGCGAGGAAGAGCGCCCGGAACTCGAATTCCGCAACGCCGGCGAGGCGCATATCGCGCGCTCGGCCAACATGGCTGGCGAGAGCGACGACGATTTCGAAAAGTTCTTCTTCATCCGCTCGAATCCCAAGGGCATCATCTATGAGCGCTGGCGGCACATGCATGGCTGCGCGCGCTTCTTCAATGCGGTGCGCGACACCGTCACCGACAAGTTCATCATGACCTACAAGGCCGGCGAACCGAAGCCGTCGAAGCTGCCCATAATCTCTAACGAAGTGGTTGCCAAATGAGCGGCGCGTTCCGCATTCCCGGTGCCGGTCGCCTCAAGCAGGCGAAGACCGCGCGGTTCAACTTCGATGGCCAGTCCTACACCGGTATCGAGGGCGATACGCTGGCCTCGGCGCTGCTTGCCAATGGCGTCCATCTCGTCGGCCGCTCGTTCAAATATCACCGCCCGCGCGGCATCCTGTCGGCGGGCGCGGAAGAGCCCAACGCGCTGGTCGAGATCAAGCGTGACGCGGCGCGCAAGACGCCGAACGTGCGGGCCACCGTGCAGGAGCTCTATGACGGGCTTGAAGCACAGTCGCAGAACCGCTGGCCGTCGCTGTCCTTCGACGTCGGCGCGGTCAACGACATCGCGTCGCCGCTGTTTTCTGCCGGTTTCTACTACAAGACCTTCATGTGGCCGAAAGCGGCCTGGAAGAGCCTTTACGAGCCGAAGATCCGCGCCGCGGCCGGCCTTGGCATTTCCCCGGATAAACCTGATCCCGACCATTATTCGTCGCGCTATGCGCATTGCGGCGTGCTGGTGCTGGGCGGCGGTGCAGCCGGCATCGCGGCAGCACTCGCCGCGGCCGAGACCGGCGTGCGCGTCATCCTCGCCGACGAGCAGGCAGAGTTCGGCGGCAGCCTGCGTTTCGAGACCGGCGCCGGGATCGATGGCCAGGACGGTTTTGCCTGGGCGCAGGCGGCGATTGCTAGGCTTCAAGGCATGGGCAATGTCCGCGTGCTTCCGCGCACCACGGCCTTCGGCTACTACGCGCAGAATTTCGTCGGCTTGGTCGAGCGCGTCAGCGATCATCTCTCCGCCCCCGGCCACGACCTGCCGCGCGAGCGGCTGTGGCAGGTGCGGGCCAAGCGCGTGGTGCTGGCCTCCGGCGCTATCGAACGGCACATGGTCTTCGCCGACAACGACCGGCCGGGCATCATGCTGGCCGGTGCGGCGCGCACCTATCTCAACCATTATGGCGTCGCTGTCGGCAAGAATGTCGGCGTCTACACCGCCAATGATTCCGCCTATGCGGCGGCGATCGACCTTAAGAAGGCCGGCGTCAACGTGGCGGCGATCGTCGACCTGCGCGACCATCCGACCGGACCGGTGATCGACGAGGCGAGGGCGCTCGGCATCGAGGTCAATTTCGGCCGCGCGGTGATCCGCGCCGGTGGCAAATTGCGGGTGTCGTCGATGACCGTGCAGCCGAAGAATGGCGGTGGCGAACGCACCATCCCGGTCGATGCGATCCTGATGTCGGCCGGCTGGACGCCGTCGGTGCATCTGTTCTCGCAGTCGCGCGGCAAGGTCGCTTTCAACGACGAGACCAAGCGCTTCGTGCCGGGCACCTATGCGCAGGATTGCGTCTCGGTCGGCGCCTGCAACGGCACCGACGGGCTGTCGGCGACGATCGACGAGGCTTATGCGGCCGGCGAGAAGGCAGCGAAAGATGCCGCTGCTAAAACCGCCAAGAGCAACAAGCCGAAGGTCGACGCCTCAGAGAGCTGGTCGCGCGGCATGCTGGGGGCTGCCCCCGGCGCCGGGCCGGACACCACGGTCAAGGCCTTTGTCGATTTCCAGAACGACGTCACCGCCAAGGATATCCGCCAGGCGGTGCATGAGGGCATGCGCTCGATCGAGCACGTCAAGCGCTTCACCACCAACGGCATGGCGACCGACCAGGGCAAGACCTCCAACATGCACGGCCTAGCGATTGCTGCCGAAGTACTTGGCAAGCCAATCCCGGAAGTCGGCCTGACCACGTTCCGGGCGCCCTATACGCCTGTCACCTTCGGCGCGATCGTCAGCCACTCGCGCGGGCCGCTGTTCGACCCGACGCGCAAGACGGCGATCCATCCGTGGGCCGAGGCGCAAGGCGCCGTGTTCGAGGATGTCGGACAGTGGAAGCGCGCCTGGTATTTCCCCAAGGGGGGTGAAGACATGCACGCCGCGGTCGACCGCGAATGCGTCGCGGTGCGAAAGACGGCCGGCCTGTTCGATGCCTCGACGCTCGGCAAGATCGAAGTGGTCGGGCCGGATGCGGCCAAGTTCATGGAACTGCTGTACACCAATCCGTGGGAGAAGCTGGAGCCAGGCCGCTGCCGCTATGGCATCATGCTGCGCGAGGACGGCTTCATCTATGATGACGGCGTCGTCGGCAGGCTGGCGCCAGACCGCTTCCATGTGACGACGACGACCGGCGGCGCGCCGCGCGTCATGAACCACATGGAGGATTATCTCCAGACCGAGTTCCCGCAACTCAATGTCTGGCTGACCTCGATCACCGAGCAATGGGCAGTCATCGCCGTACAGGGACCGAAGTCGCGTGACATCATCGCGCCGCTGGTCGAAGGCATCGACATGTCCGACGAGGCGCTGCCGCACATGTCGGTGCGCGAAGGCAAGATCTGCGGCGTGCCGACCCGGCTGTTCCGCATGTCCTTCACCGGCGAGCGTGGCTTCGAGGTCAACGTGCCGGCCGACTACGGCCAGGCCGTCTGGGAAGCGCTGTGGGCCGAGGGCCAGAAGCATGGTGCGGCCGCCTACGGCACCGAGGCGATGCACGTGCTGCGCGCCGAAAAGGGCTACATCATCGTCGGCCAGGATACCGACGGTACGGTGACGCCGAACGATGCCGGGCTCGACTGGGCGGTCGGCAAGAAGAAGGCCGATTTCGTCGGTATCCGCGGCATGGCGCGGCCGGATCTGGTCGCCAAGGGCCGCAAGCAACTGGTCGGCCTCAAGAGCAAGGACCCCAAGGTGGTGCTGGAAGAAGGTGCGCAGATCGTCGAGGATCCTAAGCAGGCGATCCCGATGAAGATGATCGGCCACGTCACCTCGAGCTACTGGTCGGAAAATTGCGGCCGCTCGATTGCCCTTGCGCTGGTCGCCGGCGGCCGCGACCGCATGGGCGACACGCTCTACGTGCCGATGCCGAACGGGGTGATCGAAGTGGAGGTTTCCGGCATGGTGTTCTTCGACGAGACGGGAGGGCGCCTCAATGGCTAAGGCCGCCGCAAAGAAGATGGCCACGGTTGCATCGCCTTCGGTCGAGCGCCGTCCGGCGTTGGCTGGACGCAGCACCGCCGCGACCGGCGCCAAGGTCGAGGTGCTGCCGCCGGCCGAGCGTATCTCGCTGCGCGCGCCGGAGGCTTCGACTGCCGCCCTTTCCAAGGCGCTTGGTGTTACCTTGCCGAAAAAGCCGAAGACCTCGGCCACGAAGGCCGGTCGCACCGCTCTGTGGCTTGGACCCGACGAATGGCTGGTCATCGACGAGGCCGGCAACGATCCGCTCGTCGACTGCGCCGCGGTTTCCGCCCTCCATTCGGCCGTCGGTATCTCGCATCGCAACATCGCGATTGCCGTGACGGGCGCCGGCGCGGCCGCGGCGATCAATTCTGGCTGCCCGCAGGATCTGTCGCTCGATGCCTTCCCGGTCGGAGCGGCTTCGCGCACGATCCTGGGCAAGGCCGAGATCGTGCTGTTGCGCACGGCGGCCGATGGCTTCCGGGTCGAGTGCTGGCGTTCCTTCTCGGACTATGTCTTTACTTTCCTGTCCGAGGGATCGCGGGACGCAGCGGTCTGAACTCGGAACGTTTTGCAGGGCACGCTCGTTCTGCATCCGTACACCGAGGGAGAATGCCGATGCCGTCGAATTCCGCGCCGAAGTCGCCGGTCAAGAAGAGCCCTGCCGTTCGTTCGCTCGAACATGAGAAGCACGAAGGCTCGAGCGCCGAAGAAGAACTCGAGGAAGGCCTCGAGGACACCTTTCCGGCCAGCGATCCGGTGTCGATAACCGGGACGGCCATCCCCGGCGGTCCCGCGAAGCCGGGCAAGCCTAAGACCGTGGCCGGCCGMAAGAAGCGCACGAGGTAGTTTCCATCGGACCAGGCCGGATCGGGCCTTCTCAATCCCATCGGACATGCTATTTGAAGCGCTTTGGGAGAGAGAAATGCCGACAAAGGCCATCGTTTGGGGCGAGAACGTCCACGAGCAGACCAATGCCGCCGTGCGCGACCTCTATCCCTTGGGCATGCATGGCACGATCGCCGCGGCGCTCAACCAGGACAAGGGTATCGAGGCGACCACCGCCACCTTGCAGGAACCCGAGCACGGCTTGAACGAACAGCGCCTGGCCAGCACCGATGTCCTACTGTGGTGGGGCCACAGGTCGCATGGCGAGGTCAAGGACGAGATCGTCGAGCGGGTGCAGAAGCGGGTGTGGGAAGGCATGGGGCTGATCGTGCTCCATTCCGGCCACTACTCGAAGATTTTCAAGCGGCTGATGGGCACGCCCTGTTCGCTGAAATGGCGCGAGGCGGGCGAGCGCGAGCGCGTCTGGGCGATCAACCGCAGCCATCCGATCGCGCAGGGCATCGGCGAGTGCCTGGAGATTGGCGAGACGGAAATGTATGGCGAGCCGTTCGCGGTGCCGGAGCCGCTCGAGACGGTGTTTGTCTCCTGGTACGAGGGCGGCGAGGTGTTCCGGTCCGGACTGACCTACCAGCGCGGCGCCGGCAGGATCTTCTACTTTTCGCCCGGCCACGAAACCTACCCGATCTACCACAATGAGGGCGTGCAACAGGTGCTGCGCAACGCCGTGCATTGGGCGCACAACCCGGCGCCGGCCTGGTCCGGCATCACCAATGCGCCGAACGTGCCGACGGATGCCGCCAAGGAGAAGATCGTCCAGAAAGGGCTGCGCCTGCATGCGGACGGTGACAAGGGCCTGAGTTGATGGGCCAGACCGGGCTACGCGTCAGCGTTCGACTGGGCCAGTCCGGTGCCGCCAACCGAGGTGGCGTCGCTTAGACCAAACTGCTCGCCAGGCCGGCTTTCAATTTGCGCCGGCCTCGGCGTTTGATTTTGTCTCAGAATGTGCTGGGCACGATCCACGGATTGATGCTGATGCCGAGCCGCGGGCCCTCGCCGTCAGCGGTGTTTTCCGTGGAACCCTGCTTCTCGACCGAGCCGGTGGGAGCGCAATCGAGCTTCACATGGGTCCTGGTGTCGACGCAGGTCGCAGCAGGCGCCTGCTTGACCGGATGGGTGGCGCCGGCGGCGAAGGCCGAGCCCGAAAGTGCCAGCACGGCGGCGAGGGTGAGGAGTGTCGTTTTCATCGTCAGTCTCCGTTTTCGACCGTTGAATTTTTTCCGTACGTGTACGATACGGCGTACATATACGTCTGGCGATGCTGTCGTTCAAGTCAGAGACGTACATGTACGAATGAATTTTATTGAACTTTTATTGAACGCCGAAAATCGCGGCGTTCTGGCGCAGCCGAGCACTCCAACCGGACGTTGGTCGTGATTGTCAGAGCCTGTGAAGGATGCCGCTCAGCACTTGACCGGCGTTTCGGTCAGCGGCGGCACGGTCTGCGTGCTCAGCGTGGCAAGCGTGAAATCGCACATCCGCTTCACGAAAGCCTGCGGGTCGCCGAAGGGATAGAACGGAAAGGTGATCAGCAGCGAGATCGTGCCGTGGCCGACCGCCCACAACATGGTGGCGATGGCGCGCGGGTCGCCCTGCAGCTTGCCGGCGGCGACACAGGCCTCGACCCTGCTGATCAGCGCGTTCATCGCCGGGTTGCTGTATTCCATGTCCTCGTAGCTCCTGCCTTCCGGCAGCTTGGTCTTTTCGGTCATGAACACGGTGCGGTATTCGTTGGGATTGCCGAGCCCGAAAGCGGCATACTCGGTCATGACCGCCTGCAATGCCTCAATCGGATCGTCGGACGAATGCTCCTCGATGCGGCGGGCAAGCGTCTCGAATGCATCCTCGGCCAGGGCGAACAGGATGTCCTGCTTGTCGGCGAAGTAGGAATAGACCGACATCGGCGCGTAGCCGACCCGCTTGGCCAGTTTGCGGATGGTCAGGCCTTCATAACCTTCTTCCTGGACGAGCTTGTGCGCGGCCTCGACCAACTCGGAGCGCAGTTCGGCCCTTTGTTTCTCGCGGCGTGTCTGGACGCTAGGCGGCAAGATCTCGTGCCTTTGGTTGGTTGGTACCTGGCTAAATTATATACGCTGTACGAAAACGGACAAGGGCGCGACAGGTTCCCAAACGGCATGCTTCAGATCGCGCCGATGCCGCCGTCGACGGCCAGCGCATGGCCGGTCATGAAGGAGTTTGCCGGATCGGCGGCAAACAGGATGGCGGTGGTGATTTCGTCGACTTCCGCCACCCGCTTCATCGGCACGCCACGCGTCAGCTCCGCCAACGCCTCCGCTTCCGGCGCGCCGGAGACGCGCACGAAGCTGTCGACCATCGCCGTCCTCGTGTGGGCGGGGCAGATGGCGTTGATACGCAGGCCCTTGGTGGCGTATTCGACCGCGGCCGAGCGGGTCAAACCGATGACGCCGTGCTTGGCGGCGGCATAGACCGAGAGTTTCGGCGCGCCGGACAGGCCGGCGGCCGAAGCGATGTTGACGATGGCGCCGCCCTTGCCGGTCGCCTTGAACTGCCGCTCCATCTGCGGGATCTGGTGCTTCATGGCATAGAAGACGCCGAGCAGATCGACCTCCAGCACGCGGCGGGCCTCATCCGAGGGGACCTGCGGCAAGCGCACGAAGCTCTGCACGATGCCGGCATTGTTGATGGCGACATCCAGCCGACCGAATTTTTCGACCGCCAGCCTGACCAGATCCTCGGATAGTTTTTCGTCGGCGATGTTGCCGGCAAGGGTCGCCGTTTCGGCCTGCAGCGTGGCTGCAAGGTCGGCCAGCGCCCTTTCGTCGATATCCGACAGCACCAGCCGCGCGCCTTCAGCGGCAAAGCCTTTCGCCGCACCCCGGCCAAGCCCGCCGGTCGCACCGGTGATCAGCACGGTTGCTCCCGCAAAACGGCCCATCACGCCTCCTGGTCGATCAGTTTCGCGGCGAGATGCGAAAGCAGTTTTACCGCCTCGCCATAGGTTCTGGCCTTTTCGGGATTGGAGGCGTTGCCGTCCAATGCCCGCTTGAAGACGCCTTGGCAGATCGCCGCCAGACGAAAGAAGGAGAAGGCCAGGAAGAAGGTCCAGTTGTTGCCAATGCCGTCCAGCCCGCGTCGCCGGCAGTAGGCGGCGACATAGCTTTCTTCAGAGGGCAGGCCGAGCGCATGCCGGTCGACGCCGCCCAAGCCGCGAAAGCCCGAGGCGTGGGGCAGGCGCCATTGCATGCACTGATAGGCGATGTCGGCGAAGGGGTGCCCGAGCGTCGACAATTCCCAGTCGAGCACCGCCAGAACCGTCGGCTGGTCGGCGGCAAAAATCAGATTGTCCAGCCGGTAGTCGCCATGCACCAGAGAGACGCGGCCGTCGGCGGCGGGCCTATGCGTCTCAAGCCAGGCAATCAGCCGGTCCATATCGGCGATGGTACCGGTTTCCGAGGCGCGATACTGGGCGGTCCAGCGGGCCAGCTGGCGCTCGAAATAATTGCCCGGCCGGCCGAAATCGACGAGACCCGCGGCCCCGACATCGACATCGTGTAGCGCCGCAAGCGTAGCGTTCATGGCATCGTAGATGGCGGCGCGTTCGTCGTTGTCGCGGGCCTCCGGCAGCGCCGGATCCCAGAGGATGCGGCCGTCGACGAAATCCATGACGTAGAACATACGGCTGATCGGCGAGTCCTCCGCCGACAGATGCAGCATCCTGGGCACCGGCACGGCGGTGCCGGCAAGGGCGCTCATCACGGTGAATTCGCGGTCGACCTGATGGGCCGATTTCAGCAGTTGCCCGGGCGGCTTGGCGCGCAACACGTAGCGGCCGCTTTGCGCAGTCAAAAGGTAAGTCGGGTTCGATTGGCCGGATTTGAATTTTTCGATGGAAAGGAGCCCGGTGAAGCCGGGGATGCTGGCCTCGAGATAAGGCGCCAGTGCTGCCTGGTCGAGAACGTTCGGATCGTTCATGCCGTCTCGGGCTGGCGTTCGATCAGGGTCAGCGTGAGCCAGCGAGCGGTCAGTGCCGGTTTCTTGGAGCCTTCGATCTCGATCGTCACGTCATGCGCGGTCTGCACCCAGCCCGACGGCCTGACCTTGACGTCGGCCAGCACGAAATGGGTGCGGATGCGCGCGCCGGTCTTCACCGGCGCCAGGAAGCGCAGCGAATCGAAGCCGTGGTTGACGCCCATCTTGCCGTTTTCCAGCGGCGGCATGGTCTCGAAGGTCATGGCCGACAACAGCGACAGCGACAGGAAGCCATGCGCGATTGTGCCGCCGAACGGGGTCTCGCGCATGGCGCGCTCCGGATCGCAGTGGATGAACTGGTGATCGTCGGTGGCGTCGGCGAACTGGTCGATCATGCGTTGGGTGACCACCCGCCACGGCGACACGCCAACTTCCTTGCCGACACTGGCCAGAAGTACATCGAGACTGATCGGTTCCACGCGGATGTCCTCCAGTTCACCCCCGGCTCCGGCCGGAAAATGTTATTCCTTGAACAAGGTCAGCCCATGCTGCACCGACTGTCCGCCGTCGATCGGCAGGATGGCGCCGGTAACATAGCTGCCTGCACGGCTGCACAAATAGAGTGTTGCGCCGGCAATGTCATCCGGTGCGCCGATACGGCCGATCGGAACATGGTTGCCGACATGTGCGGCCTGTTCCTGGGTGCCGGTGGCAAAAGCCGTCATGCGGCTCTGGAAGGGGCCGGGGGCGAAGGCGTTGACGGTGATGCGGCGGGCGGCGAACTCGAGCGCGAGGGTGCGCGTCAGATGATGAACCGCGGCCTTCGACGCGGTGTAGGAATAGGCATCGTCGGCCAGCGGCTGCGTGCCCATCACCGAACCAAGATTGATCACCCGGGCCGGATCGGCATCGCTGGCGGCGGCATCGAGTAGCGGCAGCAATTCGCGAGTCAGATGGAAGACCGCGGTGACATTGACACCGAGCACCTTCGCCCAGGCGGAATAGGGAAAGCTCTCCAGCGGCGCGCCCCAGGATACACCGGCATTGTTGACCAGGATGTTCAGGTGGTCGGTCCGCGCCTTGACCTCGGCGACGAGTGCGGCAATGCCGGCTTCGCTGGAGACATCGCCGGCGAAGCCTTCGGCCCGGCCAGGTGCGCCAAGCCCGTTCAGTTCACCGGCGACCTTGATGCAATCCTCGCCCTTGCGCGAGGCGATCATGACGCTCGCGCCTGCATTCACCAGCGCGGTTGCCGCCATGCGGCCGATGCCGGTCGCCGCTCCCGTCACCAGCGCGGTCTTGCCGGCCACCGAAAACAGCTCGTCCAGATAGCTCATCACAATCCTCCGCGCCCTGCCTTGGTATGCGGGCCTCGGTGTGCAGGCAAAACAGTTCGCGTTGACAAGGCTATCCGAAGTACGGTCATCCTTGCCACGGGTAAAATGCCTGGCCTGCATGAAGGGTTAGCGATGACGGAGATGAATCTCGGCATGACCGAGCGGCTGAAGCCGATCCACGCGCGCGTCGCGGCCATGGTGCGCGACGAGATCATGCCGCTCGACAAGGAATTCCTCGGCGAAGTGGGCAAGCAAGGCGACCGCTGGGTCCATAGCGCGCGCCAGAGTGAAATCCTCGAAGGGCTGAAGAAGACCGCACGGGAGCGCGGCCTGTGGAACTTCTGGCTGACCGGCTCGGAGCGCGGCTACGGCCTGTCCACCGTCGAATACGCCTATCTTGCCGAGGAGATGGGCAAGGCGCATCTCGGCGCCGAGACCTTCAACTGCTCGGCGCCCGACACCGGCAACATGGAGGTGCTGGAACGGTATGGATCGGCCGACCACAAGAAGGCGTGGCTCGAGCCGCTGCTAGACGGCAAGATCCGCTCGGCCTACCTGATGACCGAGCCGGATGTCGCCTCGTCCGACGCCACCAACATTGCGATGCGCTGTGAGCGCCAGGGCGGCGACTATGTGCTCAACGGCGAGAAATGGTGGGCTTCCGGCGCCGGCGATCCGCGCTGCGCCATCTACATCGTCATGGTTAGGACCGGTGCCGACGAAGAGCCGAAACACAGGCGGCATTCGATGATCCTGGTGCCTTCCGACGCAAAGGGCGTGACCAAGGTCCGGGCCATGCAGGTCTATGGCGACGATGATGCGCCGCACGGCCACATGCATCTTCGCTTCGACAATGTGCGGGTGCCCGCATCGAACCTGATCCTTGGCGAGGGCAGGGGGTTCGAGATCGCGCAGGGGCGGCTCGGCCCCGGCCGAATCCACCACTGCATGCGCGCCATCGGCCAGGCCGAGATGGCGCTGGAGATGCTTTGCCAGCGTTCCGTGCACCGCGAGGCCTTCGGCCAGCCCTTGGCAAAACTCGGCGCCAATTTCGACATCATCGCCGAATGCCGCATGGAGATCGAGATGGCGCGGCTGCTCTGCCTGAAGGCGGCATGGATGATCGACCAGGGCGATGCGCGCGCCGCAGCACCCTGGATCAGCCAGATCAAGGTGATCGCGCCGCGCGTCGCGCTCAAAGTCACCGACGAGGCGGTGCAGATGTTCGGCGCGCAAGGCATCAGCCAGGACACGCCGCTGGCGCGCTCATGGACGCATCTGCGGACATTGCGCCTTGCCGATGGGCCTGATGCCGTGCATCGCCGCCAGGTGGCGCGGACCGAACTGAAGAAATACACGCAGGAAAAGGTCTGAGCGCCGGCATTCGTCACCCGGCGACGCCGGCAGGTCCAAGCAAGGAGTGTTCCGATGACCGTCCCCTCCGAAATGAAGGCGCTGCTGCTTGTCGGCGACGGCTACACAAGGACACCTTCCGGCAGCGTGCTGGAGGCGATGGAGCCTTATCTCGAACCGGGCAGCATCGCGGTTCCGATGCCGGGGCCGACGCAGGTGCTGATCAAGGTCAGTCTCGCCTCGATCAATCCGTCCGATGTCATGTTCATCAAGGGCCAGTACGGCCAGCCGCGCGCGAAGGGTCAGCCGGCCGGTTTCGAGGGTGTCGGCACCGTCGTCGCCAGTGGCGATGAGCCCTATCCCAAGAGCCTCGTCGGCAAGCGCGTCGCTTTCGCCACAGGCGTCACCAACTGGGGCTCATGGGCCGAATATGCGGTGGCGGAAGCGGTGGTCTGCATCCCGCTGCTCGACATCGTCGGCGACGAGGATGGCGCGGCGATGATCGTCAACCCGCTCACCGCGCTCGCCATGTTCGACATCGTCAAAGAGGAGGGCGAAAAGGCCTTTGTCATGACCGCCGGCGCCAGCCAGCTCTGCAAGCTGATCATCGGCCTGGCCAGGGAAGCGGGTTTTCGACCCATCGTCACGGTGCGCCGCGACGATCAGATCGCGCCTCTGAAGGAGCTTGGCGCGGCGTACGTCCTCAACGAAAAGGCGCCGGATTTCAAGACGGCGCTACGCGAGGTGATGAAGGCCGAACAGCCGCGCATCTTCCTCGACGCGGTGACCGGGCCGCTGGCCTCCGCCATTTTCGACGTCATGCCGAAGCGCTCGCGCTGGATCATCTACGGGCGGCTCGATCCCGAAGCCACGATCATCCGTGAACCCGGCCAACTGATCTTCCAGCACAAGCACATAGAGGGTTTCTGGCTGAGCGAATGGATGCGCCAGTTTCGCGACCGCCGCGGCCCAGCGATCCTGGAAGCGCAGAAACGGTTCTCCGATGGGCGCTGGTCGACCGATGTGACGGCAGTGGTGCCGCTCGCCGAGGCAATGGCGCGGGTGCCGACGGAACTGGCCAAGCCCAACGGCAAGGTGTTCATCAGGCCTTAGCATGAAGGTGCCCGAAGCTCGAATACGAAGCCTCCAGACGCTCTCGATGCCAAAAATGCTGGTGTCCGGCTGCCGCTGGCGCCGTCGGGCGGCCATCCGCTCTTTCAGCCCTCTATGCCGCGCCGCTTTGTCCGTGATATGCCGCCGCCATCGAATGCCTGACGGCGCCGGCAAGGGCTTGTTCCAGGGCGGTGTGGAGTGACTTGATGACGATTGCCAAGCCGGTTTTCGACCGTTTGGGACTTAGCATGTGGATCGGAGCGTTCCTAATCGTTCTTGTCATGGTCCTGTGGTCGCCCGACACGCATTCGGTGCTGGGGGCCTACAGATTTGGCAGCGAGGAATTTCTGGCCGGCCGGCCGCTCTACAATCTTGGCTCCCAGATGGGGTATCTCTACGCGCCGGCTTTTGCCGCGCTCTATGTTCCGCTGTTGAAGCTAGGCCCGCATCTGGGCGGCCTGGTGTGGCATGCCCTCGGCTTCGCGGTGCTGACCTTTGCCGCAATGCGGCAGGTTCGCAAGCTCGGCGGTCAGCAACTGACCTGGCTGCTTTCATTCGGCCTCTTCCTCGCTCTGCCGCTGGCGCTCGGCGCGATCCGCAACGGACAATCGACAATACTGCTGACCGGCGCCTGCTGGCTCCTTACGCTTTCGGCGCTTGAAGGTCGGCGCGCCGAGACCTTCTTCTGGGCTTCGCTGGCCGTCATCGCCAAGCCGACCGCGATCATCATGCTGCTGTTGGCAGGAGGGCTGCGCCCCCGGCTGATCCCGGTGCTGGTGCTGGCGGTGCTGTTCGTGCTCGCCATACCTTATGCTTTCGCGCCAGCCAGTTATCTGAACGGCCAGTATCTTGATTTCGCCCGCATGCTGACCTCGATGGCGGTCGACAAGACCAGCCGCTTTGTTGCCTCCGATTTCACCGCGCCTTTTGCGGCGGCGGGGATGCCTGTCGCGGAATCCGGCGCCACGGCGGTGCGCTTCGTGGTCGGCCTGTTGACGCTCTCGACCGTGCTCTGGTTCGATCGCAAGCTCGAGCGGGGGACCGCCGGGCTGGCGATCTTCCTGACAGCCACGTTCTACATGTGCGTCTTCAATCCGCGCGTCGAGCCCAACACCTATGCGATGATCGCCGTGCCCGCCGGGCTCGCCGTCGCCCTGCTGTGGCGCGAGGAACGAGGCGGCGTCTTCGCCTCGGTGCTGTCGACGGCACTGTTCGCGACCGGGCTGACCGGCGTCGAGCAACATGTGCATGCTTTCCTCTACCCCTGGTTCCGGCCGATCGCGATTGCCTTCATCGCCTGTTCCCTGATCTGGTGGTTCTGGGCCAAGGCGGGAGAAAAGGTGGTGAATGCGGGGGTCGCAAATGGCTGAGTCGCGGCCGGTACTCGATATCGTCGCGCCGTTCCTCAACGAGGCGCCGTCGGCATTGGCCTTCGCCGAGTTGCTTGCCGCGCTGGAGGCAGCGGTGGCAGAGCGCTTCGGCATGGACGTGCACAAGATCCTGGTCGACGACGGCAGCCGCGACGATGGCGCCAAACGGTTTTCGCAGGTGCTGACGGGGTCATGGGAGATCGTCCGCCTCAGCCGCAATTTCGGCAAGGAAGTCGCCGTGCTCGCCGGCCTCGACCAGTCGCGCGGGGACATGGTGCTGATCATGGACGCCGACCTCCAGCATTCGATGGACATCAGCCTGAAGATGATCGCCGAGCTGGTGGAGCATCCCGACATCGATGTCGTCTACGCGCAGAACGACAGGCGTGAGGCCAGTTGGCGACGCAGTCAGCTGGCGCGGCTTTTCTACAGCCTGATCAACAGCAGCCAGCGTTTCGACATTCCCGAAAATGCCGGCGACTTTCGCGTCATGCGCGGTGCCGTGGCGCGTGCGCTGACCAGCCTGCGTGACAAACGACGCTTCAACAAGGGCCTGTTTGCCTGGGCCGGCTTCCGCCAGAAGGCGTTGCCCTATTCGCCGGAGAACCGCGCCAGCGGCACGTCGAAATGGAGCCGGCTCAACCTGATCGCCTTCTCGTTGGAAGGTTTCACCTCCTTTTCCGTCATTCCGCTGCGCTTGATCAGCCTCAGCGGGCTGCTTGCCGCATTTGCCGGCGCGGTCTACGGCGCCAAGGTGTTCTTCGAGGTGATCTTCTACGGCATTGCCGTTCCCGGCTATCCCAGCCTGCTGGTCGCCGTCGTCCTGCTCGGCGGCCTCAACCTGACCCTTCTCGGGCTGATTGGCGAATATGTCTGGGTCACGCTCAGCGAAAGCAAGGATCGGCCGGTCTATATCGTGCGCGATGTCGTACGCAGCGACGTCGCTCCCGACAGGTTGGCACCGGGCGCTCGCGAGGCATGAAGCGGCGCATCCGCCTGATCGCCGACGACTACGGCCTGGCGCCAGGCGTTTCCGCCGCGATCCTCGACCTGCTCGATCGTGGGCGCCTGACCGGTACCAGCTGCATGACCGGCTTTGCGCAATGGGCGCAGGAGGCTGAGCGCATAAAGCCCCTGTGTGGCCGTGTCGCGGTCGGGCTGCATCTTACCTTGACCGACCAGCCAGCCGTCACCGGCCGGTCGAGCCTGGCGCCGGAAGGCCGGCTGCCACCACTCCGCTCGCTGGCATTGCCTGTTCTGCGCGGCCGCATCGACGACCTCGATGTGCATGCCGAACTCGACGCCCAGTACAGCCGCTTCGTCGAAGCACTCGGGCGCCGCCCCGATTTCGTCGACGGGCATCAGCATGTGCATTTTCTTCCCGTCGTGCGCACATGGCTGCGCGCGCGTCTGCACGACGAAGCCGACAGGCCGGCGCTGCGCGGCGCGCCGGCACTGGCCGGCACGGCGCCGAAAGTCGCCGCGATCGCAGCGCTCGCCGCCGGGTTCAACCAGTCCATGCTGCATGCCGGCTTCACCGTCTTCGAACCGCTCGCCGGCATCTATGACTGGCGGCGGCCCGAAAAGTTCGCATCCGTGCTGCAGGCCGCCGTCGAGGCATTGCCGGAACGGGGGCTGTTCATGTGCCACCCCGGCCATGTCGACGAGACGTTGCGCGCGCGTGACCCGATGCAAAGCGTGCGCGAGGTCGAATTCGCGGTCCTGGCATCGGACGATTTCGGCGCCAGCCTGGCCCGCGCCGGTGTCGCAATCATGGACGGCAAGGGATGAGCGGCGCCGACCAGCCCCGGCGTTCGACCGGCAACAAGATCGTCCGCTTTGCCATCGTCGGACTTGCCAACACGGCCATCGACCTTGCCAGCTTCTACCTGCTGCTCAAGCTGCAGATGCCGCCGGTGCCCGCCAACATCGTTGCCTGGTTCATCGCCGTCAGCTTTTCGTTCGTGGCGAACGGCTTCTGGGCGTTCGAGCGCAATCAAGCCATCCGGCTGCGTGACGCCTTCCTTCGTTTCGCCTCGCTCGGGGCACTGATTTCGCTCGGTGTCTCCAGCCTTTCGATCGCGCTGTTTGCCGCTACCGTCGGAGTTTGGCCGGCAAAGATCGGCGGCGTCGTGGTGGCGGCGGTGCTGAATTTCCTCGCCGCGCGCTGGTCGATCGAAGGCCGGTTCTTGAGATAGGCACTGCCTATACACGGGCGGGAACCGCGACACACTTTCTTGGACTTCTCTATTCGGCCGGCTCAACCTTGCTATAGGCGGCTTCCTCGAGCTCGCGCTTCAGCCGCGCTTCCTCATGGGTCTTCGGCGTGACGAAGCGACCCAGCAAGAGATAGGCGACCGGCGTCAGGAACAGCGTCGAGACGGTTGCAAGGCCCAGTCCGCCGACGATGACCCAGCCGAGCGCCACGCGCGCCTCGGCACCGGCGCCGCTCGCCAGCACCAGCGGCAGGCCACCGAGCACGGTGCAGATCATCGTCATCATCACCGGCCGCACGCGGATGATCGAGGCCTGCTCGATCGCTTCGCGCACGCCAAGCCCGCGATCGCGCAGCTGGTTGGCGAATTCGACGATCAGGATGCCGTTCTTGGCCATGACGCCGACCAGCAGCACTAGGCCAATCTGGCTGTAGGCGTTGAGGCTGGTGCCCGAGAACAGCAGCGCGAAGATGGCACAAGCTAGTCCGAGCGGCACCGTCGCCATGATGATGACGGCGCTGACGAAGCTTTCGAACTGGGCGGCCAGCACCAGCAGGATGATGACGAGCGCGAAGCCGAAGATGGTCACCATGCCGCTGTTGGTCTCGCCCAGCGTTGCCGCCTCGGCCAGCGGCAGGATGCGGCTGCCCGCCGGTAGCAACGGTGTGGCGATTTCCTCGGCGCGGGTCAGCGCATCGCCGAGCGCGAAGTCGCCGTTGAGGTTGGAGGTGATGGCCACCGACGGCTGCTGCTGCTCGCGCGATAGTGACGGCGGCACCGCACGCTCGGTCAGCGTGGCAATGGTCGACATCGGCACGAAGCGGCCGTCTGATGTCTTCAGGAAGATGTTCTCCAGGTCGGTCGGGTCGTTGATCGGGTTGGTGGTCGAGACCAGCTTCACGCCGTAGCTGCGATCGGCGATGTAGACGTCGACGACATCGTTGCCGTCGAGCATGGCCTGCAAGGTGTTGGCCATCCCGGTGATGTCGATACCGAGGTCGGAGGCGCGCTCACGGTCGATGGCCACGGCCAGTTGCGGCTGCGTCGGGTCGATGGACAGGCGCGGCGTCTGGAAGCGTGGGTCCTTCTGCATCTCGGCGATGATCTTGACCGCCGCGTCGCCGAGCGCCTTGCGGTTATTACCGACCAGCGCGAACTGCAGGCCGTTGCCGGCACCGCGAATGCCGAGGCTGTTGGGCTGCACCGGGAAAATGCGCACGCTCGGCACTTGCCTGGTCAGCTGGCTGATCTCGGCCATGATCTCTTGCTGGCTGCGGCTGCGCTCGTTCCATGGCGCCAGCGTCATCACCATGAAGCCTGAGTTGTAGGAGCCGTTCTGGCCGGCGTTCTCGAACGTGCTGCGGATCTCGCCGGACTCGCGCATCGGCTGGATCAGCCTCTCGATCTTCTGCATCTGCTGCGTCGTGTAGTCGAGGCTGACACCTTGCGGGGCGCTGATGCGCAACAGCACGGCGGCGCGGTCCTCGGTCGGCGTCAGTTCCTGGCGGATGGTGCCGAACAGCGCGAAGGCGGTGCCGGCAAACAGCACCGCGACCAGAAGCACGATCCATGGCGCGTCGAGGCAAGCGTGCAGGGCGCGCTTGTAGGCTGAATTCAGCGCGCCGCCGATGCGGGCGCCGATGCCGTGGCCGCCTTCATGGTGGAGCGATGCGCTGGACAGCATGCGCGAGGCGAGCATTGGGCACAGCGTCAGCGCCACCACGCAGGACAAAAGCACCGACATGGCGAGCACGAAGCCGAATTCGCGGAACAGGCCGCCGGTCTGGCCCGGCAGGAACGAGATCGGCACGAAGACGGCGACAAGCGTCAGCGTCGTGGCAATGACGGCGAAGAACACTTCCTGAGCGCCAAGCACGGCTGCGGCGCGCGGGCCCATGCCTTCATTGCGTCGTCGCACGATGTTTTCGAGCACGACAATGGCGTCGTCGACGACCAGTCCCGTCGCAAGCACCAAAGCGAGCAGGGTCAGGATGTTGACCGAGAAGCCGGCCAGATAGATGGCGGCGATGGTGCCGATCATGGCAACAGGCATCGACAGTCCCGGGATCAGCGTTGCGCGCCAGTCAAGCAGAAACACATAGATGACGATCAGCACCATGGTCACGGACAGGCCGAGTGCGATCTCGACCTCGTGCACCGCGCCGTTGACGAAAACCGCGTCGTCGCTGGTGATCTTGATCGACATGCCCTTGGGCAGGTTCTCCTGCAACTTGGCGACGGCGGCCTGAACGCCGGTCGAGATGTCCAGCGTGTTCGATTCCGCTTGGCGGATGATGCCGATGCCGATGCCGGTCTTGCCGTCCGAACGCAGCGTGGTCTGGCCGACATCGGGGCCCAGCGTGACGGTGGCGACGTCGCGGATGCGCGTCGTGCCGCCGATGATGATGTTTTCGAATTCCTCGGGCGTGGTCACGTCCGCTGTCGTGCGGACGATCAGGTCCTGGTCTGTCGTGGTGATCGAACCGGCCGGGGAATCGAAAGCGACTGAGGCAAGCGCCGTCCTGAGGTCGGCGACGGTGAAGCCGAGGCTGGCGAGCTTGTTCTGGTCGACGTCGATCCGGAAAATCTTGTCCCGATAGCCATAGATCTGGACGTCGGCAACGCCGGGCACGGCGGCCAGTTCGTCCTCGATCTGGTCCTGGACCACCACCGTCATGTCCTGGATCGACATGTTGTCCGAAGTTACCGCCAGTCGCATCACCGGGTCGGAATTGGCGTCGGCCTTGACGATGCGCGGTGGATCGGCCGTGTCCGGCATCAGGTTGGCGACACGGCCGACGGCATCGCGCACGTCCGAGGCGGCGACATTGAGGTCGACGCCGTCGTTGAACTCGATGGTGACGCGGCTCGAACCGAAGGAGGAAGACGACGAGATCGACTTGACGCCGGAGACGCGGGCGACAGCGCCCTCGATGGTGTCGGTCAGTTCACGGTCGACGGTTTCGGCCGCAGCGCCTGCGAAGGCGGTCGAGACCGTGACGACCGCGCGGTCGACGTCAGGCAGTTCGCGGATCTCGACGCCATAGAAGGCAGCCAGGCCGGCAACTGCGATCAGTGTGTTCAGCACGAAGGCCATCACCGGCCTGCGGATGAACAGGGCGGTAAAGCCGGTGTCGCTTGCGGCGTTGACGGGGCTGGTCATGAGCCTTGAGCAGCGTCCGCGGCGCGCTGCTCTTCGCCGGCGGTGTGCACCGCRCCGCCYTCGCTGACGCTCTGGGTGCCTTCGGTCACCACCATGTCGCCGCTGTCGATCTCCGCGTCGATCAGCACGGTCTCGGTGTTGCGTTGAATGATGCGCACCGGGACCCGCCTGGCCTTGCTGTCCTCGACCTGCCAGACATAGGCGCCGTCCGATCCCCAGAGAATCGCCAGCGGGCTGACGGCCGGATAGGTCTCGCCGGCGAACTTCATAGTGACGCCGAACGACATGCCGGCGCGCAGCGAATCGGCCGGGTTGGCGATCTTGGCCTTGACCAGCAAAGTGCGGCTCTTTTCATCGATGTGGTTGTCGATGGCCGAAACCGTGCCGGTGTAGGCTTTGCTGGGATTGGCGATCGGCGTCGCCGTCAATTGCGCGCCGACCTTGACGGCGGCGGCGAAGCGTTCGGGCACGAGGAAATCGACAAGGATACTGGAGCGGTCGTCGAGCGTGGCGATCGCCGACTGGTTGGTCACATAATTGCCGGCGGCGATCGGCAGGATGCCGACGGTTCCGGCGATCGGTGCGATGATGGAACGGCGCTGCAGGGCAAGTTCGGCATCGCGAAGTACCAGTTTGGCGACCGCCAGCACCACTTCGGCATCGGCGACGGCGACCGGTGTCGCTGCGTTGGAAGCCCGCAGCGATTTCACCCGGTCGAGCTTGTTCTGCGAGTCCTGTAAGACGAGCTTGGCACGATCCTGCGCGATCACCTCGGTCTCGGAATCGAGGGTGGCAATGATCTGTCCCTTGTCGACATGGCTGCCGGATTCGACCAGCAGTTCGGCAAGGCGGCCGGAACTGTATGGATTGACGGTCACCGAGGCATTGGCACGGCCAGTGCCGATCGCCTGAAGGCGGTCGTTGATGGTCGCCGTAGTGGCGGCCAGGGCGACCACGTTCACCCGCCGGTTGCCGCCATTGCCGCCGTTCGCCTGCTTCGTGCTGGCGGCACCGGTTTCAGCTGGGGGCGTTGCCGCATATACCCAGTCTATCCCCCAGCGTGCCAGCACCTCGGGTGCGCCCGGAAAAAAGCGCAGCCAGGCGGCTGAAGCCACGACCAGCACCACAAGCGCGAAAAGTATCTGTTTCCAGGCGGCCATCGGCACTCCGGTTAGGCAAAACAATCCTTCCGTCTAAAGCGCGTCGCGTCGAAACGGATTCATGTGACGCGCTTTAGGTCTTTTGTTTATGCATGTCGTTATCTCAAAACCGGGGCCACTTTTGAGCGACATGCATTGGCGGTTTCCCGAAAGGAAGCAGACGCAGCGAGGCTATTCTAAGGCAAGAAGACGCCCCGATATCGCGCCTTTATGACAACTCGCCAGTGTCAGCGCACATTAAATCTGTGTAACGTTGACGGTCTAACGCAGACCTTCCATCTCGCGGATGCGCTTGGCGCCTTCTGCTTCCAGTTGCCTTGTGACGGCTCCGATCAGTGTTTCGGCGACGACGAAGAGGGCTGCCGAAGAGTCCCATGCCGACGGCACCGCGGTTCGTCCGGCAATGACGTGGCGGGCAAAGCGGGCGATCGGCGACAGCCACTGGTCTGTGAACAGCACGATCTGAACGCCGCGCTGGTGTGCCTTTTCGGCGAAGCGGAGGAGGCTGTCCTGGTAGCGCCTGATGTCGAAGATCACCAGCACGTCGCGCTTGCCCATGTCGATCAGCCGGTCGCGCCACATGCTTTCCTGGCCGGCGAGGTGAAAGACCTCGGGCTGGATGATGGCGAGGTGGGCGGCCATGTAACGCGCCAGCGGATCGGTGAAGCGACCGCCGATCAGGAAGGTCTTGCCGCGTCGGTCGGCAAGGCGGGCGGCGATGTCGGCAAGCTGCTTGTCGGACAGGTGCCTGAACGTCTCGCGCATATTGTCGAGCGTCGCTTCCAGCATCGGTGACGCGGTGCCGCCGCCGGGCGAGGGCGGGTTGAGCGTCCTTATGGCCGGCGATTGCAGCTGCGCCGCCAGTTCGTCCTGCAGGCTCGACTGGAATTCGGGGTAATTCTGGAAGCCGAGCCGGGCAACGAAGCGCAGGATCGTCGGCGACGAGACGCCAGCCGCGGCCGAGAATTCGGCAACCGTCTTGAGGCCGATCATCGGATAGCTGGCGATCAGGGTCTGGGCCGCGCGCCTTTCACTGGCCGGCATCGTGCCAACGCGGTCGGCGATCAGTTCGGCAATGCTGGAAATCATCTTTCCCCCGCCCCCGGAGCGGAATGGCTAAACCCATCCGGCTCCGTCTGTTTGTCTTGGCCGCATTTTTGCGACGTCAGGTGATTCCACCTGGCTGCAAAATGCTTCGGCCCTGTCCACTGTCTTTTCCGAAATCGCATTTGACAAAACCGGGTAAACTGTATGAAATCATCCATAGGGACGCAATGAGACAAAATACGTAACATACGATACAGCGCTCCCCGGGGACGGCAGACTATGGAGCAAGCACGGCCCGCCAGCCTTGCATCGTCTGATACCGTGAGGGTGACCAACCCCGGCGGATCAAGCCCTTTCGTGCTGACCTGCGATCATGCCTCGAATTTCCTGCCGGCCGAATTCGGCACGCTCGGCCTTGCCGCCGAGGACCTGTCCCGTCACATCGCCTGGGATCCCGGCGCGTTGCCTGTTGCCCGCCGCATGGCCGAGGCGCTCGACGCGACGCTGGTCGAAACCCGCATTTCGCGGCTCGTCATCGACTGCAACCGTCCGCTGGATGCGCCCGATCTGGTGCCGCCGGTCAGCGAGACCACGACGATACCCGGCAATGCCGGCCTGTCGGACAAGCAGCGCGCGGCCCGCGTCGCGCTGTCGTGGCAACCGTTTCATGCCGCCATCGAGGAGATTGTCGACGGCAGGCTGGCGCGCGGGCAGGAAACCCGCCTGGTGTCCGTGCATTCCTTCACGCCGATCTACAAGGGCCGCAACCGGCCCTGGCATATCGGCATCATTCACGACGAGGACCGCCGGCTGGCGTCGCCTTTGATTGGGGCGCTGAAGCGGCTTGCCGGCGTCACCGTCGGCGTCAACGAGCCCTATTCGCCGGCCGACCGCGTCTATTTCACGCTGGAGCGCCACGCACGTTCGCGCGGCCTGCCGTGCGCGATGATCGAGATCCGCAACGACGAAATCGCCGGCGAGACCGGGCAGCGGAAATGGGCGGATCTGCTCACGGGCATTTTTTCGGATCTGGAGCCACAGGAGGCCGGATACACCAGATCGCATTCAGTCGGAAAGTCAGTTCAATCGGCCAGCTAAGAACCAACAGGGGACTTCCAATGGCAGCACCGGGTTACACTGAAGTTGACAAGGCGGAGGACGTAAAGGCCCTCCACAGCATGGGTTACGCCCAGGAACTGGAGCGGCGCCTCAGCCGCTTTTCGAATTTCGCCGTTTCCTTCTCGATCATCTGCATCCTTTCGGGCGGCATCAATTCGCTGGCCCAGGCAACGTCCGGCGCCGGCGGCATCGGCATCGGCATCGGCTGGCTGGTCGGCTGCTTCGTTTCACTGACCTTCGCGGTCGCCATGTCGCAGATCAGCTCAGCCTATCCGACTGCCGGCGGCCTCTATCACTGGGGTTCGATCCTTGGCAACCGCGGCACCGGCTGGGTCACGGCCTGGCTCAACCTGCTCGGCCTGATCACCGTGCTCGGCGCCATCAATGTCGGCACCTGGACGTTCTTCGTCGGTGCCTTCGGACCGGCGCTCGGCATCGAGGGCACGCTGACCAACCAGATGATCTTCCTGGTCATCATCACCGGCGCCCAGGCACTGATCAATCATCTCGGCATCAAGCTGACGGCGAAGCTGACCGACTTCTCGGGTTATTTGATCTTCTTCGGTTCGATCCTGATCGCGGTCGTTTGCCTTCTCTCCGCCGAGACCTGGGATTTCAGCCGGCTGTTCACCTTCCACAACTACTCCGGCGATGCCGGCGCCAGCGTCTGGCCGTCGGTTTCGAATGCCTGGGTGTTCGCACTTGGCCTCTTGCTGCCGATCTATACGATCACCGGCTACGATGCTTCCGCGCACACCTCCGAGGAAACCATCAAGGCAGCCTCCTCGGTGCCGCGCGCCATGGTCATGTCGGTGATCTGGTCGGCCGTCTTCGGCTACTTGTTCCTGGCCGCCTTCGTGCTGATGATCCCGAACATGGATGACGCCGCCAAGCAGGGCTGGAACGTGTTCTTCTGGGCCTTCGACCAGCGCGTCAGCCCCGGCATCAAGGAGTTCGTGTACCTCGTCGTGTTCGTCGCGCAGCTTCTGTGCGGCCTCGCAACCGTGACCTCTGCCTCGCGTATGATCTTCGCCTTCTCGCGTGACGGCGGCCTGCCGGGCTCATCGGCACTCGCCAAGGTCAGCCCGACCTATCGCACGCCGGTGGCGGCGATCTGGACGGCGTCGATCCTGTCGGTGCTGTTCGTCTGGGGTTCGACGCTGGTCTCGGTCGCCGGGACCTCGGCCTACACCATCGTCGTGTCCTGCACCGTCATCTTCCTGTTCCTGTCCTTCACAGTGCCGATCGTGCTCGGCATGCTGGCCTGGGGCACGCCGAAGTGGGACAAGATGGGTCCGTGGAACATGGGGCGCGGCGTGTTCATGCTGTTCGCGTTCCTGTCGATCGTGTCGATGATCCTGATCTTCGTCATCGGCATCCAGCCGCCAAACGATTGGGCGCTCTACATCACCGTCGGCTTCTTCATCTTGACGGCGATCGTCTGGTTCGCCTTCGAACGGAACCGCTTCCAGGGTCCGCCGCTCGGCGACATCATCGCGGCGCGTCAGGCAGCCATCAAGGCGGCGGAACAGGCCGTCGGCGAAACTGGTCACTGACATCAACCATCCTGGCCATGGCCGGCATCGCGCCGGCCATGGTTTTGTTTAACCCGTTCAAAAGCTCAAGCGCTGGAGTGCCAAAGGAATGGCCGGAAATTTCTCGTTCGATCAGTTGAAGAAAGCGGTCTCCAGCGGCGAGATCGACACGGTGCTCGCCTGCATCGTCGACATGCAGGGGCGGCTGGCGGGAAAGCGGTTCCTGGCGCAGTATTTCGTCGATTCCGCGCATGACGAGACGCACGGCTGCAACTATCTCCTGGCCGCCGACATCGATATGGAGCCGGTGCCCGGCTACAAGGCGGCGAGCTGGTCGAAGGGCTATGGCGATTTCGTCATGAAGCCGGATCTGGCGACGCTGCGGCGCATTCCGTGGCTGGAAAAGACGGCGCTGGTGATCTGCGACGTGCTCGACCACCACACGCATGACGACCTGCCACATTCGCCACGCGCCATCCTGAAGAAGCAGGTCAAGCGGCTGACGGAGCGCGGCTATATCGGCTATTTTGCTTCCGAGCTCGAATTCTATCTGTTCAACGAGACCTACGATTCCGCCCGCAAGAAACACTGGCAGGGGCTCGATACCGCCTCGCCTTACATCGGCGACTACCAGATCGGCATCACCACCAAGGAAGAAGGCGTCATGCGCCGGCTTCGCAACGAGATGGAAGCGGCCGGCATCCCGATCGAGAATTCCAAGGGCGAGTGGGGCCCAGGCCAGGAAGAGATCAATGTGCGCTATGCCGAAGCGCTCGACATGGCGGACCGCCACGT
>NZ_JBFUDZ010000049.1:0-44146 GCF_056404455.1 Mesorhizobium sp. P2_D1 | reverse complement strand
GAGCAGACAAGCGTCTCGTTCCGTCGCGCCCCCCTCTGCCCTGCCGGGCATCTCCCCTCCAGGGGGGAGATTGGCAGCTTCGATTTCACTGCCTCTTCTTTGAACGTTGAAAATTGGCGAAAGCGGCTATGCAATCCAATCTCCCCCCTGGAGGGGGAGATGTCCGGTAGGACAGAGGGGGGCGCTGTCCCGCCGGCGTGCGTGACTAATCCCCCAGCGCCAGCCGATCCGTGATCTCGAAGCGTTCGGAGACGCCGATGCGGATCATGTTGAGGGTGCCTTCGCGGGTGAAGCGGAAGTCGCTCTGCCCATCGGAGCCGGCCGGCTTGCCGGCGACGAAGGAGATGACGCGGGTGCCGCCGTCTGGCCAGGTGACGGTGACATCGGCCTTGTCCGTGCCGGCGCGCACGACGCTGACCGGGCAGCGGGTCATCGGCTCGCCGACATAGCGGGCGCAGGGAATTTCTTTGGTGACGTGGTCAGATGGGGTGGCATGGCCGGCTGGCGGTTCCAGCCGCGCCACGGCTTGCGAGTCAGGCGGCGGGGCAATGGATGCCGCGGCCGTTGGCTCTTCGATCTCGCCGCTCGTCGGGTTTTCCTGCACCGCGAAGGCCAGGCCGTACGCATCCCGCATGGCCGTTTGGCCGATTTCGACGGCTGATCTCTGGGTGCTTTCGGCGCCAGCCTCCGGACCCGCGCCATCCAGACGCGCCGCCAGGTCGGACGGCGGTGCGATCGGCGGCTGTGGCTTGGCGGGGTCGCCGGTTTGTGGTTTGTCCGGCGCCGATGCCTGATCGGCCTCATTGCCAGTGGAGGCGACCGTCGGTGCGTCGGCCGGTCTTGCCTGGCCTTCGACATAGGGGGCCGGATTGAGTGGGATGAGGTAGCGCGCCGGCGCCCATCCGCTCAGCTTGTCCTTGCCGGTACTCTCGACCTTGCACCATTTGTTGCCGTTGACGTCGTTGCAGCCGAGATTGGTGACGCTGGCGCCTCCGGCCAGACGCGCTTCGACCGTGGCGACCGGCGACGCTGCTGTGCGGATATTGAGAAGGTCATCCGGCGCAAGGCCGGTGACGATGGAGATGACGAGATCCGGCGATTCTTCGGCCATGGCGGGGCCAACAGCGGGCCAAGCCGCCATCAGAAGCGGAGCGGCAATCAGCGCATGCAGGGTTGTTCGGAGCGTAACTGTGCGCCTCATCATTCGACCGTGCGCTGATACTCTAAGACACCGTGCACGCTGCGGATCGAGCCCGTCGCATGCCCGGCCGGTTTTATAAGCGACGGCGCGCCGCCATGTAAGCCCGAAAATTTGACCTTGGTGGCATGAACGCAAGGGCGTTCAGCCTCGGCATAAACGCATTTGCGTTTAGCCGGGCGGCATAAACGCAGTTGCGTTTAGCCTGGCATGAGCAAGCTCAGCCTGGCATGAACCCCGTCCTGAGCGCGTGGGCCCATTCCGGGCGTCCCGCATCTTCGGCCTGTCTGGCCGCGGCTTCGTGGTCGTAGTCGACGGCGATGGCCTCGAAGCGGTCGGGCTGGCCGGCGCTGCCCAAGGTGACAATGCCGTAGCGCGCATGCGGCGAGCCCTGCTCCGAGACATGCGCCGGTGGCGTCGCATCGTCATAGGCGGGGCAGCCGATGCTGCCGGGATTGAAGACGACCGGACCATCGGGAATGCGGATCAGCTCAGGCCGGTGGCTGTGGCCGCACAGAGCGATGCGGCAGACGGGGTCGAGCGCCTTCAGCCGCCGTCGGATCGCCGCCAATGGCGCGCGCACCAGCTGGCCATCGGTGATCGCATCGAGCAGATATTTCTCGTCATGGTCGGGCCGGGCGTGGAAGGCGATGATGCCGGGCGCGATCTCGAGCGTCAGCGGCTGCGCGAACAGCGCCTCGCGCTGCGCCTGCGTCAGCCGCTCCTGCGCATAGGCGTCGGAAGGCCACATCTCGTCACTGGCCGGATCGGCGGCGACGCGACGGTCGTGGTTGCCGCGCACCGTCGGCAGGTTGAGCGCTTCCAGCCGCGCAAACGTCTCGCGCGGCCATAGCGGGCCGGAAACGCTGTCGCCGAGATTGACGGTCAGGTCGGCGCCGCCGCGCTGCTTCAGATCGTCAAGCACGGCGTCCAGCGCCAGCACATTGCCATGGATATCTGCGAGGACGGCGATGCGCATCTTGGGTGGCTCCGAACGTGGGGCAGCGTTTTCTCTTTCCCCCGCTATGCGGGGCGAGGAACCCAATTCCTGCAAGGGTCAGGCGGAAACTTCAAGATCGTGGCCACCGACCGCGGGCAGCGCGGGATCGTCTCCGGCGGCGGCGATGACGCTGTCGAGCAGGCCGGGGAAGCGGGCGTCGAGGTCGGCGCGACGCAGCGTGATCATGCGGTTGGTGCCAACGACTTCGGCGCGGGTGACCCCGGCCTCGCGCAGTTTGGCCAGATGATAGCTCAGATTGGTCTTGGAGCCGAGGTCGAGGAACTGGCTGCAGTTCAGCGCCACGCCTTCCTTGCTGGCGAGATAGCGCACGATGGCGAGCCGCGTCGGGTCACCGAGCACGCCGAGCACGATCGGCAGGCTGATCTGGTCGGTATTGGGGTGTGGCAAGGTCATGGCTGGAAACTAAGCACAGTTCGGGCCGATTTCAACGCATCCATCCTGCTCTGCGCATACGCGCCGTTCTTCCGTTGCGATCCGTGCTGACCGACTGTGCTGACACAGGGCTGTCAGGAGGGTGCTGCTATTTTTCCCTGGCTTCATTGACATCATGCCTTGCCATGTCCAATTGTTCAATAACTTTTGAACTAAGGACACGCCCCATGGACAAGCGCCTCTTCTGGCTTGCGCTCGGATCGTTCACGATCTCGACCGAAGGCTTCGTCATCTCCAGCCTTTTGCCGGACATCGCGGCGGACGCGGGCATCTCCATTCCGCTGGCCGGCACGCTGATCACCGCCTTCGCGCTCGCCTATGCGGTGGGCACGCCGATCCTGGCGACGCTGACCGGCGAATGGGACCGGCGCCGCGTCATCCTGTGGACGCTGGTGTTCTTCGTCATCGGCAACATTGCCGCCGCCTTGAGCTCCTCCTTCGAACTGCTGTTGATCGCGCGCATCGTCATGGCGATGTCGTCAGGCCTGTTCGCTGCGACCGCGCAAGGCACGGCGGTGGCGCTGGTTGATGACCATCACCGGGCCCGCGCCATTGCCGTCGTCGTCGGTGGCACCACGGTGGCTGTCGCGGTCGGCGCGCCGCTTGGCGCTCTGGTCGCTGCATTCGCCGGCTGGCGCGGCACGTTCTACGCCATTGCCGGCCTTGGCGCGCTTGCCGGCGCGATCCTGTGGTACCGGCTGCCACGCGGCATCGTCGGCACCAGGCTGCCCCTGAAGCGCAGGCTGGCAGCTGCGCTGCGGCCCGGCGTGATGCCGATCCTCCTGACGACGCTTCTGGCGCTGACCGGCGCCTTCACCGTCTTTGCCTATGTCGCGCCGCTCGCCATCGAGGGCGGCGGGCTCAGCCAGATCGCGCTGCCCGGCATGCTGCTCGCCTTCGGYGTCGGCGCCGTCATCGGCAACATCGCCGGCGGCCAGGCAGCCGACCGGTTCGGCGCCACGCGCACCGTCGGCTGGTCGCTGACGCTGAGTGCGGCCATGCTGGTCATGCTGTCGGTCATCCCGACCTTCCTGCCGCCCCATATTGCCGGGCCGGCGCTGATGGCGATGATGGTGCCGTGGGGCATTGTCGGCTGGGCGTTCCCGCCGGCGCAGGCCAGCCGCATCATCAAGCTGGCGCCCGACGCCGCGCCGATCGTGCTGTCGCTCAACGGTTCGGCACTCTATCTCGGCGTGGCGCTGGGCGCCGTGGTCGGGGGCGCAGTGCTGCGCTATGGCGCGCCGGCCGATCTCGGCCTGGTCGCGGCGGCCTTCCCGATCATCGGGCTCGGCATCGTGCTGGCCGGGCGCTGGGCGGCGCGGCCGGTTGCCATGCCGGCTGAGTAGAGTCTGTCGCCTAACGCTTCAGGGAGTGGCCTGCGGCAGCTCGAAATCCAGCGCGGCGATGTCATCCAGCGCCGCGCGCAGTTTTGCCGCCTGATCCTTGCCGACCACGTCCTCGAAACGCTGCTGGGCGACGTGCCACAGCTTCATCGCCTCATCGAGTTTGACCAGACCCTGCGGCGTCAGCCGCACGCGCTTGATGCGGCGGTCGTCCGGATCGGCGAAAGTCTCGACATAGCCGTCGCGGATCAGTGGCTTCAGCGTGTGGCCAAGCGCCGACAGGTCCATGATCAGGGACGCGGCAATGGCGCCCATCGCCGGTTCGTTGCCGATATGGATCTGGTAAAGCAGGCCCTGCTGCGTGGCCTTGAGGCCCGAAGGCGCAAGCACATCATCATAATACTGGCCGAGCTTGCGTGCCGCGCGACGCAGCATGGCGTTGTTGCACAGTGTTAGGCCGGGTAGGGCATCTTTTGACATTTTTTCTCTCGGCGACGGCTGCATCACGCCCGATCGCTGACCCTTAAATAATCCCCGTTCCGATCATTGACAAGATAGTGGCATATGCCTATTTCTTGAATAGTGGTATATGCCACTAAATGAAATCAGATGGCTTTGGCGGCAAGGCAAGGGCAGTTGCCCATGGTGCCGGCGGCAAAAGTCGAAACGAAGCAATCAGTCGAAGAAGGAACAGGACAATGAGTGGACAGAGCAACAAGGGCACGGCGGTGGTCACCGGAGCTTCAGCGGGCATAGGTGCGGTCTATGCGGACAGGCTGGCAGGGCAGGGCTATGACCTGCTGCTGGTGGCGCGTCGCGCCGACCGGCTCGAGGAACTGGCGGAGAAGCTGCGCTATGCCTACGGCCGCAAGGTCAGCGTGATCAGCGCGGATCTCGCCGACGACAATGACGTCCGCCGCGTCGAGCAGGCGATCGCCGCCGACGACAGCGTGACGGTGCTGGTCAACAATGCCGGCATTGGCGGCCAGCAGGTGGTAGCGACAGCCGATGCCGACGCCGTCGAGCGCATGATCAAGGTCAATGTCATCGCCTTGACGCGGCTGACCCGCGCGGTGCTGCCAGGTCTGGTGGCGCGCAACCGTGGCGCCATCGTCAACATCGCCTCGGTGCTTGCCTTCGACACCTCGTTCGGCGGCATCTACAGCGGCACCAAGGCCTATGTCGTCAACTTCACCGAAGCCCTGCAGCGCGAAGTCGCGGGTACGCAGGTGAAGGCGCAGGTGGTGCTGCCAGGGGCGACCCGGACCGATTTCTGGGAAATTGCCGGCAGCGATATCGATAGCCTTCCGAAGGAGATCGTCATGACGGCGGATGATCTGGTTGATGCCGCACTTGTCGGCCTGGCCAAGGGCGAAACGGTTACGGTGCCGGGGCTTGCCGACGCCAGCAAGCTGGACACTTTCCTCGGCGCGCGCCAAGCCTTCTACGGCAGCCTGCATGCCAACAAGCCGGCGGCACGCTACGCGGCTTGATCCCTGCGTGGCGGTTGGCGTTCAGGCCGACCGCCACATTGGAATGATCGAGGCGGCAAGCACCAGCGCCAGCACGATGTTGAGTGCGCGCCATTGCCACTCGGTTTTCAGCAGCCGGGCAAGCAGCATGCCGGCCACGCACCACAGCGACAGCGAGGCAGCCGCTGCCAGGCCGAATGTGGCGCCGAGCAGCAGCGCAAGCTGCAGCGGGCCGGTGGCCAAAGCCGCGAACGAGGCCGCCGCGCCGAGCCCCATCGCCCAACCCTTGGGGTTCATCCATTGAATGCCGGCGCCGCCGAGAAAGCTGTTCGGATTGGCCATGGTGACGTCCAGGTTGGGCGGTCCGCTGCGGCCGATCTTGATCGCCAGCCAGACGAGATAGAGCGAGCCGACGACCTTCATCGCCAGTTGCAGCGAGGGCACCGCAAGCAGCAGGCCGGCGAGCCCTGCAGCGGCCGCTCCCGTCACCGTGGCGAGGCCGGCGGCGCTGCCGACCAGCAAAGGGACCGAACGGCGAAAGCCGAATTGCGCGCCGGACGCCGTCGACAAGGTCGTAGCAATGCCGGGCGTGGTGGTGGCAACGATCGCAAACAGGACGAGGGGGATGATCGGCTCGAGCATGCGGCTTCCTTTGAAGCGTGTCGACACGCTTCAAGTTCTTGTTTCTGCATGTCGTTCTCCCAAAACCGCTGCGCACTTTTGGGCGACATGCATTGTCGGACACCGCCATCCTAGCCGCGCATGAACTTCAGTAAATGCAATGTTTGCTATGGCCGGCATTAGCAGCCATAATGCAAGCATGAACCGAAATCTCGACATGGCACTGATCCGCACCTTCATCACCGTCGCTGACAAGGCCAGCATGACGGCGGCTGCCAATGCGCTGCACCTGACGCAAGGCGCGGTCAGCCAGCAGGTCAAGCGGTTGGAGGAGGCGCTCGGCTCCAGCCTGTTCGAGCGCGACCGGCGCGGCCTCAGACTGACGCGCGCCGGTGAGCGGCTCTTCACCAAGGGCAAGCGCCTGCTGGCATTGAATGACGAGATCTGGACCGACATGGCGGGCACCGCGGTGGCCGGCCAGGTGCGGCTCGGCGTGCCCTACGATCTTGTCGGCACCTTGCTGGCGCCGGTGCTGAAGCGCTATGCCGAGACCTATCCGCAGGTCGAGATATCGCTGGTCTGCGCCTCGTCACCGGAGCTCGCCGCTGCCCTCGCGGCCGGCACCATCGACCTTGCGGTGATCGAGGAACGGGTCGGCCCGTCGGCCGGCGAGTGCCTGGCCATAGACCGGCTGGTCTGGGTCGGCGCCAAGGGCGGCGTTGCCCGTGCCAAGCGGCCGCTGCCGGTTTCGATCGTTGCCGACACCTGCGCCTTCCGGCCGGCGGTGCTGTCGGCGCTAGGTGAGCATGGGCTGGAATGGCGCACCGTGTTCGAGAACGGCAACATCGACGCGACGACAGCAACGGTGCGCTCGGATCTTGCGGTCACGACATGGCTGGCCTCCACCGTGCCGGCCGATCTCGACATATTGCCGTTCGATTCAGGCCTGCCGCCACTGCCGAATTTTGCCATCAACCTGCATCTGCCGAGGCATGGTGTCGGGCCGGCGGCACAGGAGTTCGCGCGGCATATCCGCGAAGGGCTGGCCAGACGAGCGCAGGCGGCTTGACCAGACAGGACCAGGGTTCCTCGCCCCCACGAAAGTGGGGGAGAGGTGGCTCGGCAAAGCCGAGACGGAGAGGGGGCCTGCGCGACGGTGCCCAGTTCCAATGGGCATTCGCTCTACGAATCCCCTCTTCGTCCGCTTCGCGGCCACCTCTCCCACGCTCTGGCGGGGGCGAGGAACCCAGGTCTCGCTACTTCCAATTCTTGCGCCGCTCGATCTCTGCCTCGGATGGCTTTTCCGGTGCGAACGATCCGGTCTTGATCTCGCCGCCAGGCTCATAGGTCGCCATGATGACGCCGGTGCTGGAGGCCTGCGAGCGGGTCAGCTTCAAGGCGGAAGGCATGGTGCCGTTGCCGAACAGCCGCTTGCCCTTGCCCAGCACCAGCGGGAAGATCAGCAGGCTGATCTCGTCGATCAGGTCATTGGCGAGCAAGGTCTGGATCAGGTCGCTCGAACCCTGGATGAGCAGGTCCGGGCCGTCTTCCCGCTTCAGATTGCGCAGCGTTGCCACGACGTCGTCGCCCAGCGACTGGCTGTTGTTCCAGGTCAGCGTGTCGTGCCTGTGCGTAGCCACATATTTGGTGACGGCGTTGAAGCTTTCGGCGATCGGATCGTTGTCCTGGTCCGGCCAGTGCGCGGCGAAGATGTCGTAGGTCTTGCGGCCGAGCAGCAGGTCGAAGGGCTTGGTGAAGGTCTCGCCCATGAACGCGCCCATGGCGTCGTCCCAGTAGTGGAACGTCCAGCCGCCGAATTTGAAGCCGCCGGCCGGATCCTCTTCCGGACCGCCTGGGGCTTGCATGACGCCATCGAGGCTGACGAATGTCGCGGCGATGATCTTTCTCATTCCAATGCTCCGGTTTCTTCAATCCACGCCGTCGCGGCTGGACTTCAGCCCAAGGACGCGCGGATCGCCGCCCGTCCGACACCGCTGGCAAGATTTTGGCAGCCCCGCCGTCGATGCGTCACCTGCGAGGCCTTGCATCGAGGACGCGCGAGGAGAACCAGACCTCACCGAAGATCGCCGTGGCGGTGCGGTCCGGCAGCTTGTCCGACGTCAGCCAGATCGAGCGGCTGCGCGCGGCCTGGTCGCGCGTCGGGATCTTCGCCGCGGGGTCTGCAACCGAGGCGCCGACACATGGAATGAACCATGAGCGCATGAAGGGGTCGCAGGCGAAGCCTTTTTCTGTGCGGGTCACCATCACTGCCAGCGGGACGCGCTCGGCCGGGCGCCAGGGAAAGATCATGCGACCGCCCGCCCGCAACGCCTTCAGCCATCCCACCGGTGGCGCGGCGACGCCGGCATTGACGTAGATGATGTCGGATGGCGGCAAGGGCGACGTCACGGCATCGCCATGGACGACGGTTACATTGCCATAGGTTTCGAGATTTTGTCGTGCGAGCTCGGCCAGGTTTTTGTCGAGTTCGAAAGCGGTGACGGTGCCGCCGGGCGAAACCAGTTTGGCCAGCGCCGCAGTGTAGTAGCCGGTGCCGGCGCCGATGTGGCAAACGGCTTCGCCGGGTTTGGGCGCAAGTTTGCCGATCCACATGGCGTGCAGGAACGGCTCGCCATTGTTGATGCCCTTGTCGCTGTCGAGCGCCACCAGCACGTTCTGGTAGATGTGAGCCGGATCCGCGCTCGGCGTCGTGATCTTGCCGTTGCCGGCGATGATCGTCCACGGCCCAGGACCGAGGAAGGCTTCGCGCGGCACCTCGGCGAAGACCGCCTCCAGGCGCGGATCGGGCGAGCCGGCATTAGCGGCCATCAGCCTCGCGTAGAACTTCCTGGCGTCTTCGATCCCGGTCATGACGCGGGAGAAGATAGCGCGGATTGCCGATTTGTCGCCGGACTATCTCTCAGCAGAGCAGTCGATGTCGCGTCTCAGCCGACCCCGAACATGGTGTCGTAGAGCAGCTTGAAGTTGAGCACCAGGATGATCGCGGCGACCACCCAGGCCAGTGCCGCGACGCCGCGCGGAATGGCGAGGTTGCCCATCTTCTTCCTGTCGGAGACGAACTGCACCAGCGGGACAACCGCGAAGGGCAGCTGCATCGACAGGATCACCTGGCTGAACACCAGCAACTGGCCGGTGCCTTTTTCGCCATAGAGCGCGGTGACGATCACCACCGGGATGATGGCGAGCCCGCGCGTCAACAGGCGGCGTGCCCAGTTGGGGATGCGCAGGCGCAGGAAACCTTCCATGACGATCTGGCCGGCCAGCGTCGCCGTCACAGTCGAGTTCAGGCCGGAAGCCAGCAGCGCGACGGCGAACAGGATCGAGGCGATGCCGAGGCCCAGCAGCGGCGACAGCAGCTCGAAGGCCTGGCCGATCTCGGCGACATCCTGGTGGCCAGTGTCGTGGAAGGCGACCGCCGACACGATCAGGATCGAGGCGTTGACGAACAAGGCGAGCATCAGGGCGATGGTCGAGTCCGTCGTCGCCCATTTGATGGCGTCGCGCTTGCCCTTGTCGGTGCGCTCATAGGCGCGGGTCTGCACGATCGAGGAGTGCAGATAGAGATTGTGCGGCATGACGGTGGCGCCGATGATGCCGATGGCGATGTAGAGCATTGCCGGATTGGTGACGATCTCGGACGACGGAATGAACATGGCATGTAGGATCGAGCCGGCCGGCGGGGCGGCGACAAAGATCTGGATGGCAAAGCAGCTGAAGATGATGATCAGGAGCGCGATGACGAAGGCTTCGAGATAGCGAAAACCCTTGTTCATCAACAGAAGCACGAGAAAGGCATCGAGCGCCGTGAGCACGGCGCCGCCGATCAGCGGAATGCCGAACAGAAGCTGCAGCGCGATCGCGGTGCCGATGACTTCGGCCAGGTCGCAAGCAATGATGGCCAGTTCGCACGCGATCCACAGCATGAAATTGACGGGGCGCGGATAGTAGGCGCGGCAGGCCTGGGCGAGGTCGCGGCCGGTGGCGATGCCGAGGCGGGCAGCCAGCGCCTGCAGCAGGATCGCCATCAGGTTAGAGAGCATGATGATGAAGAGCAGCGTGTAGCCAAACTGCGCGCCACCGGCGAGGTCGGTCGCCCAGTTGCCCGGATCCATATAGCCGACCGAGACCATGTAGCCGGGGCCCATGAAGGCGAACAGCCGGCGGAACCAAACGCCCGAGTTCGGCACGGCGATGGAAGAATTGACCTCGCGCAGGCTGGGCTGGTCGTCCTCCTCGGGCCTGGCGAACCGCCAAGTGGATTGGGAGGCTGTGGCTTCGACTTCAGACATGAGGGGCTTTCCGCGAGACGTGTCGATGGTACCCTAAGCTATGCCATGGCTCAACATTATGCAATAAGCTATATTTCATTGTCGGTGCTTTTTGATCGAGCCGTGACCTGGCGCGGGAACGGTCGCCGACAACGCAGGTTGCGCCTGTGGCGGAATGCAAATAAACGGCCTGAAGAATCAGAGCCCGTGCTATGAATGCATGGACGGCTAAACTCCCAGGAGGGGCGCGCATTGGCGCTGAAGAACAGACCGGTCCCGCGCGAAAAGCCGCTGCCTGACGCCGACGTCCATTCGGAGGGGTTTAGGCACACGCGCGAAGCGCGCCGCAGCGCGTTGGTCGAGGATTATGTCGAGCTGATCGCCGACCTGATCGAAGACGGCAACGAGGCGCGCCAGGTCGATATCGCCGCACGGCTCGGCGTCGCCCAGCCGACGGTGGCCAAGATGCTGACCAGGCTGTGCGCCGACGGCCTGGTGTCCAGAAAACCCTATCGCGGCGTGTTCCTGACCGATGCCGGCCGCAAGGTCGCGGTGGAGAGCCGCATCCGCCACCAGACGGTGGAAGCCTTCCTGCGCTCGCTCGGTGTCAGCGCCGAGACTGCGCGCATCGATGCCGAGGGCATCGAGCACCATGTCAGCGCCGAGACGCTCGAGGCATTCCGCAAGGCGATGACGGCGGCACGCTGAGCTGCGTCAGCGCCGCGTTTCCCGAACGACGAAGCCGCGCGGGAACCGCCTGATGTTACGCACGTTGCTCCTGACACCGCGCGATTGGCGCGCGCCAAGGGAGGAAGTGATGGGCGTTGAACAGGCACCGACCGCTAAGGGCAAGCAGGCGGCCAAGGGATTGAAACAGGCGGCGGCCAAGGACGAGCGCAAGACCGAAGCCGAGACCGGTCACCCGCTGAAGAAGGGCGCCGCGCGTTTCGAGGAGCGCTCTAAAAGTTCCGACGGCAAGAGCGCCGGCGCCAAGCAGAGGGATTAGTCGCCTGCCGGGCTCTCACTCCCTGACATCTTGCACCCAGCTTCTGGGGTGGCCGTCGACGCGGAACTGGAAGATGAAATAAGGCGGGATGCAGGTGCCTTCACCAGGCTTGGCCTGGGGCAGGTCATCATAGCCGGCGGTGCAGATATAGTCCTCGCGGCAGGGATGCGCCTTGTCGCAGGCACGCAGGCCGGCGGTCTTGGTGAATTCCTTGGTGCAGAATTTGTGATCCTTGCCCGACGCGATACAGTCGTTGAAACCGGTTTTGGCCAACCGTCCGCACGTCGCCTCGTCGGGAAGCTTGTCGCAGCTTGCTTTGCGCAGCATGCCGCCGGGAAAGCCGCCGGTTTTCTGCTGCGGATTGTCATAGCGCTGGCGTGCGGCGCCATAGCCGGCGAGCTTGACCGGCGGCTTCTTGTCCCGCGCCGGATCGATGGCGCATGCCTTGGCGGTGGCCGGTGACAGCCGGCAATACCGGTCGTTGCCCCATGTCGACATTTTTATCTCGCCGAACTCGACGGGGTCGCCCACCGCCGTCCCGGCCTCGCTGACGCAGGTGCCGAACCCCGGATGGATGGCGCTTTCATGGACGCCGGCGCAGCGCAGGCCTTCGCCGCAGCTCCAGTCCTTGAAGCTCAAATCCTCGCCGCGATAGCAGATCGAGCCCCAGCCATTGTAGAGGTCGGTGCCCTTCAGCGCCTTGGCATATTTCTGGTCCGGACGGGCGGCAAAGCCACGCGTGAAATCCGGATGGCCGCCGGCGGCGAACTGCTCGACGATGGCGCGTCGACGCGGCAGGTCGGCAAAGAACACGGCCGAGCCCGGCACGAAGACAGCGTTGCGGCGTGGCTCGCTGGCCGGGTCGGCGCCGGTATAGTGGAAGCCGGCAATGCCATGCGTCTGGTGACAGCCGGTGCAGGTCATCTCATTGAGCCGCAGTTCGAAGCCGGCCACCGACTTGACGGAGGAGAGGGTATTGCCCCTGGCAACGTAGTCCTTCAGCGCCTTGTCGATATCGGCGTCGTCGACCAGCCCATAGGCGATGTTGTTCTGCGACCGGCTCAGGCCGCCGGGTGCTACGGAGACGGCGCTCTTGGCCAGGAACTTTTCGTCGATGACCAGCCGCCCATGATCGAGGTCGTAGATGTTGCGGTCGGTGAGCAGCCACTTGGCGAAGGACGGCTTGTCGGTCAGCACGATCGCCCGGTCGATCTGGTTCTCCATTTTCGATTCGTAGAAGCTCGAGGTGGCCGGATTCCATTTGAAGATCTTCAGCAGATATTCGGCGTGGCCGCCGAAATCGCGACGCGTCGAGGCCGATAGCCTGAGCACCTGCATGTTGAGTTCGAGCCGCATGATCTGCGACGAGTTCAGCATGGCGCCGGAGAGCGGCCCTTCGTCGGAGCGCAGCCAAGCCGCCAACTGGTCTGGCGGCAGATCCTTCTGCCCGGCGGCAAGCCAGCGCTTGGCGATTTCGGCGCAGGATACATCGATTGCGCTCGGCAAATCCCTTGAAGCACGGGCCTGGGCCCGCGTGGGCTTGGCGTTGAACACCAGGCTCATGGTCAGCGGCAGGCGCGAGGAAATGCGCTGGCCCGCCTTTCCCTTCACCGGCTTTTCCGCGACCGAATAGTGGAAGCGATAGATCAGCCGGATCTCGCCGCATTCGGTATGGCCGAGATAGCCGCGATCCATGCGGTTGACGACGCCGGTCAGGTCGAGCGTCGAGCCGTCGTCGTCGATGTATTTCGGATTGAATTTCTGGCTGATGTCGGTCGACTTGGCCATGGCCGCGACATAGGGGTCGGGACTGGTCTTCGGTTCGTCGGCGATCTCAAGCTTGACGGTGTCGCGGACGGTGGCCAGCGCCGGCACCGAAAACAGGCCGCGATTGTCGACCTCGCGGGTGAGGCCGAGTGCCGGACCGAGCAGGCGGCTGATCGACAGGCCGCCACGCTCCAGTGCCTGCAAAGTGGCAGGATCGGTGACGGCGACACTGGAATCAAGCGTCACCGCGCCGGCACTTGCGAGACCAAGGCAAAGCAGGGCCGCGAGCAGCGACACGAATTCACCGATCGTCTTCAAACCGCGCGCACCCCTCCGTTTGCGGCGATGCTACAGGCCTTCGGTGGTCTCGGCCAGAGCGGCGAGGCCGCCATTCGGCAGGGGTCCAGTATCGAAAAATGCTGTGACTTGGTGCAACCATTGGGATAATTGTTTGTTGGGTTGAACCGGCCATGCCGGAACAATGGGGAAGTTCGCAGCGCGAGGAGTTGCCATGCTCTGGAGAGGCCGTCGTCAGAGTGACAATATCGAGGACGACCGCAGCGACAGCGGCGGCGGGCTCGGCGGCGGCAGCCCCGGTCAGTTCCGCATTCCGATTGGCGGTCGTGCCGGGGGCGGCGGCAGCATCTTCCTCGTCATCCTGGTGGTGCTGGCCGGATGGTATTTCGGCTTCGATCCGTCGACGATCCTGGGCGGCGGCGACGGCGGCCTGCTGCCGGGCGGCGGCGGGCAGATCACCGACGACAGCGGCGGCCAGGACAGCGGCGCGGGTGCGCCCGCCAACGACGAGATGAAGCAGTTCGTCGCCACCGTGCTGGCCGAGACCGAAGACACCTGGACCGGCATCTTCAAATCGCAGGGCCTGACCTACGAAGACCCGAAGCTGGTGCTGTTCAGCGGCCAGGTCCGCTCGGCCTGCGGCTTTGCCTCCGCAGCAGCCGGACCGTTCTATTGCCCCGGCGACCACAAGGTCTATCTCGACATGACCTTCTTCCAGCAGCTCGACCAGCAATTCGGCGCCTCGGGCGAGTTCGCCCGGGCTTATGTGGTCGCGCATGAGGTCGGCCACCATGTGCAGAACCTGACCGGCATCATGGGCAAGTTCAACCAGATGCGGCAAGGCATGAGCGAAGCCGATGCCAACCAGCTGTCGGTGCGCATAGAGCTTCAGGCTGACTGCTTTGCCGGCGTGTGGGCACATTACACGGCGCAGAAAGGCATATTGGAGCAGGGCGACATAGAAAGCGCGCTGAACGCCGCCAAGCAGATCGGCGACGACACGCTGCAGAAGAAGACGCAAGGCTATGTCGTGCCAGAAAGCTTCAACCACGGCACCTCGCAGCAGCGGCAAACCTGGCTGGCGCGCGGCTACAAGAGCGGCAAGCTTTCGGATTGCAACACGCTGAGCGGCCCGATCTGAGAGACCGTTTTCCGAGATCGACCTGACGGCGAACCGCCGTCAGGGGATGTCAGGATGAAAATATCAAGCGTGTTCCCTTATTGTTCCGGGCGACAAGCTCGCCTATAAGGTGCGTCCGCCTGCGCCCCAGGGCGAGCAGAGGAGCTTGACCCTTTATGATCGACCCCAAAACCGCCAGACGGGGCCTTGCGCTCGTCTTCACGACGCTGCTGCTCGATATCATCGGCTTCGGCATGATCATGCCGGTGTTGCCGGCCTATCTCAGGGAGTTGACTGGCGTCAGCATCAGCGGAGCGGCGATCGAGGGCGGTTGGCTGTTCTTCGTCTATGCGGCGATGCAGTTCTTCTTTGGGCCCATCATGGGTGGCTTGAGCGACCGTTTCGGACGGCGGCCGATCCTGCTTGCCTCGGTGCTGACCTTTTCCATCGATAACCTGATCTGCGCCGTCGCCTGGTCCTTCCCGATGTTGTTCATCGGGCGCGTGCTGGCCGGCATTTCCGGCGCCAGCTATTCGACGACATCCGCCTTCATCGCCGACATCTCCAACGATGAGAACCGGGCGAAGAATTTCGGCTTGCTCGGCATCGCTTTTGGCGTCGGCTTCGTCATCGGGCCGGTTCTGGGCGGACTGCTCGGTACGTTCGGGCCGCGCGTACCGTTCTATTTCGCCGCCGGGCTGGCTTTCGTGAACTTCCTGATTGCGCTGTTCCTGTTGCCGGAAACGCTCGACGACAAGCATCGCCGCCGCTTCGAGTGGAAACGCGCGAACCCGGTTGGGACGCTCCTGCAGATGCGCCAATACAAAGGCATCGGCTGGATCGGGCTTGTTTTCTTCCTGATGACGCTCGGGCACATGATGTATCCGGCGGTGTGGTCGTTCGTCTCCAATTACCGCTACGGCTGGAGCGAGCAGCAGATCGGCTTTTCGCTCGGCGCCTTCGGCCTGTGCGGGGCGATCGTCATGGCGACGGTGCTGCCGCGCGTGATCCCCAGGCTTGGCGAGTGGAAGACGGCAGCCATCGGCCTTGCCTTCACGGCGCTCAGCGCCTTCGGTTACGCCTTCGCGTCGCAAGGCTGGATGATCTATGCGGTGATCGTCGTCGGCTGCCTGGAAGCGCTGGCCGATCCGCCGCTGAGGAGCCTCGCCGCCGCCAAGGTGCCGCCTTCAGCGCAAGGCGAACTGCAAGGCGCGATGACCTCGATCTTTTCGATCACCTCGATCATCACTCCGCTGCTCTATACGGCGATCTTTTCCTGGTTCACCGGGCCGAGAGCGCCCGTGACCTTCGGTGGCGCGCCCTATCTGGTTGGCGCGTTTTTCCTGACGCTGGCGCTGATCGTCTTCGTCACCAAGGTGGCAAAGCCGGTGGCGGTCAGAAACGTCACCACCAGCGTGGCGGAAGATGGAGCGCAGATATGAGCGATGACGGGCGCGTGAGGCGCGCGCCGCTTCCGGTTAAGCCCGCTCCGCCAGCAATTCTTCGCCGCGCTTTTCGCGGATCAGATTGACGAAGCGGCGGAACAGATAGTGCGAATCCTGCGGGCCGGGCGAGGCCTCGGGATGATGCTGGACCGAGAACACCGGACGGCCGGTCAGCGTGATGCCGCAATTCGAGCCGTCGAACAGCGAGACATGGGTTTCCTCGACGCCTGATGGCAGCGAGTCCGCATCGACGGCAAAGCCGTGGTTCATGGAGACGATCTCGACCTTGCCGGTGGTGTGGTCCTTTACCGGATGGTTGGCGCCGTGGTGGCCCTGATGCATCTTTGCGGTCTTGCCGCCGAGCGCCAGCGCCAGCATCTGGTGGCCAAGGCAGATGCCGAACACCGGGATGTCGGTCTTCAGCAGGTCCTGGATGACCGGCACGGCATAGTCGCCGGTGGCTTCGGGATCGCCGGGGCCGTTGGAGAGGAAGATGCCGTCCGGCTGCATGGCAAGGATTTCTTCAGCGCCGGTCTTGGCCGGCACCACGGTGACCTTGGCGCCGAGGCCGGCGAGCAGGCGCAAGATGTTGCGCTTGACGCCGTAGTCGATGGCAACGACATGCATCGAAGGATCGGCCTGTTCGCCAAAGCCTTCGTTCCAGACCCATGGCGTCTCGCGCCAGACCGAGGACTGACCTGACGTGACTTCCTTGGCGAGATCGAGCCCGATCAGGCCCGACCATGCGGCGGCGCGCTGCTTCAGGTCGTCGAGGTCGAAGACGCCGTCGGGCGCATGCGCAATGACTGCGTTGGGCATCCCCTTTTCACGGATCAGCGCGGTGAGCGCGCGGGTGTCGATGCCCGAAAGGGCGACGATGCCGCGCTTCTTCAGCCACTGGTCGAGACCGGTACCGGCGCGGTAGTTGGACGGGTTGGTGACATCGGCCTTGAACACGGCACCGACAGCGCCGGCGCGTGCAACCGGATTGAGATCCTCGATGTCCTCTTCATTGGTGCCGATGTTGCCGATATGCGGGAAGGTGAAAGTGACGATCTGGCCGGCATAGGATGGGTCGGTGAGGATTTCCTGGTAGCCGGTCAGCGCCGTGTTGAAGCAGACTTCGGCGACGGCGGAGCCGGTGGCGCCCAGGCCGCGACCCTCGATGACGGTGCCGTCGGCCAGCACCAGAAGGGCGGTCGGCCTTTCGGTTGCCCAAGCGGGGGTCATCTCGGCCATGGCGGCGCTCCTATCAGTCTGCACGCTGCAATCGGCCTGGCGGACCATCTGCGCGGCAAATAGCGCGAAGCGGCGATTTCGCGGCTTCCACGCAGTCAAGCTTCAGTTCATGCAAGGCCCAGTACATAGGGGAAGGGCGCAAAGCGGTCAATGATCATGAGCAATCGGGCTCCGATTTATTTCGTCAAGCAATATCAGTGGCTTGCCTGGCAATATCAGGGTTTGCGTTGGCCTGTCCCCGGCGCTATTGTCCGCGCCCATCGAAGGAGAAAGCACCATGCGTGGCAAAATCGCCGAATCCCTGAAGAGCGCGATGAAGGCGCAGGACAAGCACCKGCTGCCGACATTGCGGCTGATCCAGGCGGCCATCCACGACCGCGACATCGCCAATCGTGGTTCGGCCAAGGACCCTGCCAGCGATGAGGAAATCCTGCAGATCCTGGCCAAGATGGTGAAGCAGCGCGAGGAATCGGCCAAGGCCTTCGACGACGGCAAGCGACCGGAACTGGCGGCGCAGGAGCGTGGCGAGATGGAGATCATCCGCGCCTTCCTGCCGACGCAGCTGGACGAGGCCGCGGTGGCCGTGGCCGCGCGCGAGGCGATCGCGGCGACAGGTGCGGCCAGCCAGAAGGACATGGGCAAGGTGATCGCCGCGCTGAAGCAAAAATATGCCGGCCAGATGGATTTCGGCAAGGCAAGCGGCATCGTCAAGGGCCTGCTGCAGTAGGCTTGCCGCCCATCGCTGACCGGGGCTTGCGACCGTCAGCGGTTGCCAATTCGGCCTGACCGTTCACCAATGTCTTCGACAACGATGCGGATCAGGTGCCTGATCTCGTCTTGCCTGAAAGGCTCTCCCGAGAGCGCCGAAAGCATCGCCTGGCTGGGCGGCAGCCTATCCGGGTGCGGACTTCAAGACCCCTTGCAGATCGGCAGTGGCTGGGGCGGTGGTGCCGGATGATCCGTCTTGTATTGGGCGATGATCGGCTCGAGGGTTTTTCTCGGCCAGAATTTCGGCGCGCCGATTTCCTTCAGGCAGGATGCGTTCCAGTAGGGCACACCGCCCGACTGCGAACGGTGTGCCACTACCGCGGCAATGTCGCGTGATTCCGGATAGATGTAGAGCGTCGTCGGGTTGTCCTTCACCATCGAGATGATCTGCCGCGCATCCACCGGCGACCAGCTGGTGCATCCGTTGCTGCGGCCGCCAGGATAGTCCACCAGCTTGCCGAACGGCACCAAACCGTCATGGTCGGCATATGAGCTGTTCGGATTTTTGCGCATGCACTGGGCGCGCAGCACCTGCGCCGCATGGCCGCCGATCACCCGCTGCCTGGCATTGGCGGCTTCGCCTTCGCCGTCGAACTGTATGAAGGTGCGCAGGAAAGCCGCGTCCTGTTTCGCACCGGTGCGATAAAAGCCTTTGAACGATGTTTTCGCCTCGCGGGTGATATAGGCCCCGCCGGCGGTCAGTTCAGAATCCATGGCGTTGCCGAAGTTCTTCGCGCACCGTCTGCCATTTGAAAAATCGACAGTGCCTTTCAGATTCCGGCCGGCGCCATGACCCGATGAGATCGCGCGAAACGACTGGCTGGCTTCGCAGATGACATAGTACCGGCGCCCGAGCACGCCATTGCCCAGATCGCCGGGACGCGTGGCATCCATGGCAAAGTAGCAGGGGTTCCTGATCGCACCTTGCGCCACCTTTTTCAGGTAAAGCGCGCGGGCCCGCTCCAGGACCACTTGCGAGATCTGACCATCGCTGTCGCCGACATGGGCCTGCAACCAGGCGGGAACATCGGGAAGCGCGGCAAACGACCGCGCCGACACCGTCAAAGCGATGACGGCGAGGAGGAGGCTGGCGACGACACCCAGAGGGACAGATCTCAACCGCACCTGATCAATTCTCCCGCCCGTTCGCAATTCCTTGCGGTGTTGCCGCCGCGAATCGATCATAAATCGCCTCGCGCCAATCGGCGAAACACATCTTGTTTAGCAGGCCGCCCAAGCGGTGTTTTCAAAATGGTCAGGCAATCCGCAAGCTAACCACGCGAAGCCGGAAACCAAGGCGTGTTTGTCAGGCGGTTGCCGTCAGGTTCAGCAGGTGCGCAATCGGTGTCGGATTGTGCTGTGCGCGCAGTGCGTCGGCCGACTGCCGAACGACTTCCGAAATCCGCAGCAGCTGTTTGGCGATCGGGCTGGTCTTGCGCCAGACCATGCCGATCGTCCGTGACGGCTGAGGGCTCCTGAAGCGGGCGATGGAGACCGACGCCGAGCGCGTCTCCACCGGCACGGCCATTTCCGGGATCAAGGTGACGCCGATGCCGGCGCTGACCATCTGGACCAGGGTTGACAGCGAGCTGCCGTCCAGCAACTCGCGTGGCCGTGCCGAATGCATGTTGCAGAAGGACAGTGCCTGGTCGCGGAAACAATGGCCTTCTTCCAGCAGAAGCAGCCGCATTTCACGCAGCATTTCGCGATTGGGCACCGGCTTTCCCTCGTCTTCGCCGGGCCGGACCAGGACGAAGGCCTCGGCGAACAGCACGATTTCCGTCAGCGATGGTTCGGACACCGGCAAGGCAACGATGGCCGCATCGAGCCGACCGTCCGCCAGTTCCTGGATCAGCTTCTGCGTCTGCGTCTCGCGCACATGGATATCGAGGCCATCATGCATGCTCGAGAGGTTGCCAATGATCGTCGGCAGGAGGTAGGGCGCGATCGTGGGGATGACGCCGATGCGCAGCCGGCCGACCAGCCTGTCGCGCGAGGAACGCGCGAGATCGGCGAGCTCGTCCACCGAACGCAGGATGTCGCGGACGCGCAAGGCGAATTCTTCGCCGAAATTGGTCAGCCGGACCTGTCTAGCGCCTCTTTCGAAAAGCTCCGTGCCCAGCGTTTCCTCCAGTTCCCTGATCTGCACCGAAATGGCAGGCTGGGAGATCGCGCAGGCGTCGGCCGCGCGCCCGAAGTGGTTGTGCCGCGCCAACGCCTCGAAATAGCGCAGCTGCTTCAGCGTCAGGTTTGTCATAATGTCACCTTATCGCTGTAATCAGGAAATCCAACTTAAATTAATCGCGCAGCTTTGCTATAGGAGCTGCAAGGGAGATGAGGAGCAGCCGGGACGGCTTCGTCCGGGGCGTGCCCGCAGTGACAGGAACATCCAAGATATTCGGTCGCGTATCTGGCATACGGTCATGCGCCAGCCACGAAACGGACCGCTTCCAGGGACATCCTTTGTCCTTGTTCACGCAGCAGTTGAAACAGCTCAACACAGCCACGATCGGAGAAAAACATGGACGCACAAACTGACGACCCCAGCACGGGCAAATGCCCGGTCGTGCACACAGCCGTCGGCAGGGTCAACCGCGACTGGTGGCCGAATCAGCTCAATGTCCAGATTCTCCATCAGCAGTCGCCGCTGTCCGATCCGATGGGTGAGGCGTTCGACTATGCCGAGGAATTCAAGAGCCTCGACCTCGACGCCGTGATCAAGGACCTGCATGCGCTGATGACGGACTCGCAGGAGTGGTGGCCCGCCGATTTCGGCCATTACGGGCCGCTGTTCATCCGTATGGCGTGGCACAGCGCCGGCACCTACCGCATCGCCGACGGCCGTGGCGGCGCCGGGGCAGGCCAGCAGCGCTTCGCGCCGCTGAACAGCTGGCCGGACAACGTCAACCTCGACAAGGCCCGCCGGCTGTTGTGGCCGATCAAGCAGAAGTACGGCCGCAAGATCTCCTGGGCCGACCTTTTGATCCTGACCGGCAACGTCGCGCTGGAATCGATGGGCTTCAAGACCTTCGGTTTCGCCGGCGGCCGCGCCGACGTCTGGGAGCCCGAGGAGGACATCTACTGGGGTCCGGAAGGCAAGTGGCTGGCCGACGAGCGCTACAGCGGCGACCGCGATCTCCAGGATCCGCTCGGTGCCGTGCAGATGGGCCTGATCTACGTCAACCCGGAAGGACCGAACGGCAAGCCTGATCCGCTGGCCTCCGCGCGCGATATCAGAGATACCTTCGCGCGGATGGCGATGAATGACGAGGAGACCGTCGCGCTGATCGCCGGCGGCCACACCTTCGGCAAGACCCATGGTGCCGGCGATGCGACGCTGGTCGGCGTGGAGCCGGAAGGCGCCGACATCGAGCAGCAGGGCCTTGGCTGGGCGAGCACGTTCGGCACCGGCAAGGGCGGCGACGCTATCGGCAGCGGCCTGGAAGTGACTTGGACGACGACGCCGACGAAGTGGAGCAACAACTTCTTCGACAATCTGTTCGGCTTCGAATGGGAGTTGACCAAGAGCCCCGCCGGGGCGCACCAGTGGACGCCGAAGGGCGGCGCGGGTGCTGGCAGCGTGCCGGATGCGCACAATTCGGCCAAGCGCCACGCTCCCTCCATGCTGACCACCGACCTCGCTTTGCGGTTCGATCCTTCCTACGAGACGATCTCGCGGCGCTTCCATGAAAACCCGGCTCAGTTCGCCGACGCGTTCGCGCGCGCCTGGTACAAGCTGACCCACCGCGACATGGGCCCGCTCGTGCGCTATCTCGGTCCGTTGGTTCCGAACGAGCAACTGCCCTGGCAGGACGTCATTCCGGCGGTCGATCATGTGCTGATCGACGAAGAGGACGCTGCAGCACTGAAAGCCGAGATCCTGGCGTCCGGCCTGTCGGTGTCGCAGCTGGTGTCGGCGGCGTGGGCGTCGGCCTCGACCTTCCGTGGCTCCGACAAGCGCGGCGGCGCCAATGGCGCGCGCATCCGCCTTGCGCCGCAGAAGGACTGGGCCGTCAACCAGCCGGCGGAACTCGCCAAGGTGCTCGACAAGCTCGAAGCGATCCGCAAGGCGTTCAACGCTTCGCAGACCGGCAACAAGAAGGTCTCGCTTGCCGACCTGATCGTTCTCGGCGGCGGCGCCGCCGTCGAGAAGGCCGCGAAGGACGGTGGCCACAGCGTCGACGTTCCCTTCTGGCCGGGCCGCATGGATGCCTCGCAGGAGCAGACGGACATCCACTCCTTCGCACCGCTGGAACCGACCGTTGACGGTTTCCGCAACTATGTCAGCGGCAAGCAGCGGCTGACCGTCGAGGAGGCGCTGGTCGACCGCGCGCAACTGCTGACGCTGACGGCGCCGGAGATGACGGTTCTCGTCGGTGGCCTGCGCGTTCTCGGCGCCAATGCCGGGCAGTCGAAGCACGGTGTCTTCACCAAGCTGCCGGAAACGCTGAGCAACGACTTCTTCGTCAACCTGCTCGACATGGGCACGGAGTGGAAGGCGACCTCGGACGCCAAGGATGTGTTCGAAGGCCGCGACCGCAAGACCGGCGAAGTCAAGTGGACCGGCACCCGTGCCGACCTCATCTTCGGCTCGCACTCGCAGCTGCGCGCGCTGGCCGAAGTTTATGCGACCGCAGACGCCAAGGCGAAATTCGCCAGGGATTTCGTGGTGGCATGGACCAAGGTGATGAACGCCGACCGTTTTGATATCGCCTGAGCTCGGCAGAAGGCACTGGCGCGGCCTGGGAATGGTTGCGCCAGAGCGTCGGTTCCTCCCAAGGGATAAGACCAGGGCCGCGTTTCCAGCGATGGGAATGCGGCCTTGTCGCAAGAGGGTGCGCCCTGGTGGACCGTGCCTTCGCGGATAATGCTGCTACTTTATCGGCGCAGCTACTCCGCCGGTGCAAAATGGTCGAACTCGTCAAACCCGCGCTTGAACATCTACCGTCCTACAAGGCGGCGCTCGAGCGCGGCTGGTCGCCGGACAATGTGCGGCTCGAGCGAGCGACGCGCGAGCAGCTTGCGGCCATCGAAAAGGATCCGGTGGCCTTTCTCGCCGACCTCGATGACCCCCTGGCCAAGGGCGGCCCTATAACCTTGCCCGACGGCAGAAAGGTGCCGCGCCTGCCGGGCTTTCGGCGCTGGATCTGGGACGGCGAAGCTTCAGGTTCGATCGGCTTTCGCTGGCAGCCAGGTACGGCTGCGCTGCCGCCGCATGTGCTCGGCCATATCGGCTATGCGGTGGTGCCGTGGAAGCGACGGCGTGGCTACGCCACCGAGGCGCTGCGGCTGATGCTGGACGAGGCGAGGGCGGTCGGCTTGCCTTATGTCGAGATCACCGCCAAGCCGGGCAATCCGGCGTCGCACAAGGTGATCCTGACCAATGGCGGCAAGCTGGTCGAGCGTTTCTTCGAGGATGCCGCCTATGGCGGAGCGGAAAGCCTGCGGTTCCGGATCGAGCTGTAGCGGGCGCGCGAGTCCTCCTCACCCGTGCTCGTCGGCGCACAGCGCGTGGTCGGACAAGGCGCGGATGACGTAGCAGTCGCCGACCGTATTGCCGTGGCAGCAAGACGCGATGCGTTCGAGTTCGGCCTCCAGCCGCTGCAGCTGGGCAATCTTTTCCCGCACCGAGATCAGTTGCTCCCCGGCGATCCGGTCGGCATGGCCGCATGGCTGCTCGGGGTGGCCGCTCAATTCGATGAGCGAGCGGATATCCTCGACGGCGAAGCCGAGGTCGCGGGCGTGACGGATGAAGGCCAGCCGCTCGAGCTCCTGCCGGCCATAGCGGCGCTGGTTGCCTTCCGAACGCTCGGGTGCGGCAACCAGGCCCATCTGCTCGTAGTAGCGGATGGTCGGCACCTTGACCCCGGTGCGACGGGAGAGATCGCCGATCGAAAACATGATTTTGCCTCTTGAAGCTCTAGTGACTAGAGCAATTACAGTGTCCGACATCAGGGTTCAAGACTCACGCGGCGGCACGCCGCGCGGGCAAGCCAGACAGGTGATGCGATGACGGCTCCCCTCAGGCAGCCAAGTATCAGGCAGACACGGTTCAAGATCGACGGCATGGACTGCGCCTCCTGCGCGGCCAAGATCGAGACGGCGGTGCGCCGTCTCGATGGCGTCGCCGACGTCTCGGTTTCGGTGACCGGCGCCAGCATGACGGTCAGCCACGGCGGTGTACTGCCCGAAGACAAGGTGCTGCAGCAGGTGACGCGGCTTGGCTATGCCATCGCCAGGGCGGAAGCCAAGATCGACGGGCGTGCTTTAGTGGCCAAGGCAGATGATCATGCTGATCACGATCATGAAGGCCACGACCATGGCGGCGAGCCGGTCGGCGAGCGGACCGTCGGTTCCGCCCATCTCCACGGCGATGCCGAGTCGAGGCAGGCGTGGTGGCGCAGCCGCCGCGCGGCGCTGACGCTGGCCTGTGCTGCAGCGCTTCTTGCCACCTACGGCATCGGTCATCTGTTTCCGGCGGCCGAGCGCTGGGTCTTCCTGGCCGCACTGTTGGTTGGCCTGGTGCCGATCGCCCGGCGCGCGCTGATGGCGGCACTGGCCGGCACGCCGTTCTCGATTGAGATGCTGATGACCATCGCCGCCAGCGGTGCGGTGATGATCGGCGCCACCGAGGAAGCCGCCGCCGTGGTTGTGCTGTTCCTGATCGGCGAAATGCTGGAAGGCGTCGCTGCCGGCCGGGCACGGGCCAGCATCCAAGGCCTTGCCGACCTGGTGCCGAAGACGGCACTTGTCGAGCGGGCAGGCGGCACGGTCGAAGTCCCAGCCGAAGACCTTGTCGTCGGCGACGTGATCGTGGTGCGGCCAGGTGATCGTATCCCGGCCGATGGCGCGATTGTCGAGGGAGCGAGCGCTATCGACGAAGCACCTGTGACCGGCGAGAGCACGCCGAAGCGCAAGGGTGTCTCGGACGGTGTCTTCGCCGGCACGATCAGCACCGACGGTGTGCTCAAGGTTCGGGTGACGGCAGCAGCATCGGACAACACCATCGCCCGGGTGGTGCGGCTGGTGGAGGAAGCGCAGGAAGCCAAGGCGCCGACCGAGCGCTTCATCGATCGCTTCTCACGGTACTATACGCCTGCTGTGTTGGTGGTTGGGGCGCTGGTGGCGCTGCTGCCGCCGCTGGTTGCCGGCGGCGACTGGAATGAATGGATCTACAAAGGCCTGGCGATCCTGTTGATCGGCTGCCCCTGCGCACTGGTCATCTCGACGCCGGCGGCGATCGCCGCGGGCCTGGCCACCGGCGCGCGGCATGGCCTGTTGATGAAGGGCGGTGCCGTGCTGGAAGGCTTTCGCCGGATCACCGCCGTCGCCTTCGACAAGACCGGTACGCTGACCGCGGGCAAACCGGTGGTTACCGACATCGTGGCCTATGGGCTCGACGAACGCACCGTGCTGGCGCTGGCGGCAGCACTTGAGCAGGGCTCCAGCCATCCCCTGGCGGTGGCGATACTGGACAAGGCCAAGGCCGCCAAGGCGCCGGTGCCGCCGGCCCTGGCCGCGAAGGCGATTTCAGGCAAGGGCGTCGAGGGCAGCGTCGGCGGCGTCGCGGTCTTCCTCGGCTCCGGTCAGGCGGCGGGCGAACGTGCTGCGATGACCGAGGCGCAGCGGCTTGCTATCGACAGCCTCAACGGCCAGGGCAAGACCGTCTCGGTGCTGGTGGCCGATGGCGTGGTGACCGGGCTGATCGCCATGCGCGACGAGCCGCGGCCGGATGCGGCGGCCGGCATTGCGGCGCTAAAGGCCGAAGGCATCCGCGCTGTGATGCTGACCGGCGACAACCGACGCACGGCCGAAGCCATCGCCGCTTCGCTCGGCATCGAGGCGCGGGCTGAGCTCTTGCCTCAGGACAAGCTGCGCATCGTCGGCGAATTGCAGCGCGGGGGGCTGAGGGTGGCCAAGGTTGGCGACGGCATCAACGACGCACCGGCGCTCGCCGCCGCGGACATCGGCATCGCCATGGGCGGCGGCACCGATGTGGCGCTGGAAACGGCCGATGCGGCGATCCTGCATGGCCGGGTCATGGATGTCGTGCGGATGGTGCGACTGTCGCGGGCGGTGATGGCCAACATCGGCCAGAACATCACCGTGGCGCTCGGGCTGAAGGCGGTGTTCCTGGTCACCACCATTGCCGGCATCACCGGCCTGTGGCCGGCGATCCTGGCCGACACCGGCGCCACCGTGCTGGTCACCGCCAACGCCATGCGCCTGCTGCGCTGGCGCGGGTGACGCGCTTTTGTCTTGTGCTCTACTCGGCTGGGGCCGTGAGCGGCGGCGTGGCGTTGCTGCGTCCTTCCCAGACATAAGACGCGAGCGCCACCGCGATGGCGACCAGCATGGCGATGGCGCCAAGCAGCGGCAGGCTGCGGTAGCCGTAGCCGGCATTCAGCATCGCCGAGCCCAGCGATGCGGCAAGCGCGATGCCGACATTGAAGCCGGATGGAATGAGCGACGAAGCGAGATTGGACGCATCGGCGGTCCAGGCCAGGATACGGGTCTGGATCGGCGTGCCGATGGCGAAGTTGAGACCGCCCCAGACGACAATCGCCACAACCATCGGCAAGGGGTAGGGGCTGACGGCATAGATCACCGCCAGCGTCACCGCCTGCAGGGCTAGCATGGTGATCAGCGACGGCATCAGCTTCCAGTCGGAGAGCTTGCCGCCGAGGAAGACGCCGAGCGTGGCGCCGACGCCGTTGAGCAGCAGTACCCACGGCACCTGGCTTTCATCCAGCCCGGTGATTTCGAGCAATGTCGGCGTGATGTAGGTGAACAGGCCGAATTGGCCGATCATCAGCATCAGCATCAGGATCAGCGAAGTCCAGACCTGCTGGCGCGCCAGCACGCGAACCTCGCGCGCCAGGCCGGCGGGCTTGGCCTGATATCCGGTGGTGCGCGGCAAAAGGGCTGCCATGGCAAGCGTTGCCGCGACACCCAGCGCACCCATCACCCAGAAGGTCGCGCGCCAGCCCCAGACGTTGCCGATCGCGGTGCCGGCCGGCACGCCGATGACATTGGAGACGGTGAGCCCGGACAGGATGACGGCGACCGCCATGCCGCGCTGGTCCTCGCGCACGAGACCGACCGCCACGACCATGGCGACGCCGAAATAGGCGCCATGCGCTATCGCCACGGCAATGCGCAGCAACAGCATCGAGGTGAAATCGGGCGCCAGAGCGCAGGCCGCCTGGCCGATGGTGAAGGCGACGGCAAGGCCGAGCAGCAAGCTCTTGCGCGGCAGCGACTTGGTGGCGAGCGCCAGCAGCGGACCGCCGATGGCGATGCCGCAGGCATAGCCCGAGACGAGATAGCCGGCCGATGGAACCGAGACGCCGAGCCCCTCCGCCACCTGCGGCAGCACGCCGGCGATGACGAATTCGGTGGTGCCGAAAGCGAAGGCGGCGATGAACAGGGCGATGAGCGGAAGCGACATGGGAAGGCCCTAGCTGGAACGGCCTCAAACCACGGATGGGCGTTGCGGGCAATCCAGAAATTTTTGTCGCGACTTTAGGTTTTCTTGAGTGGACGTGCGGGCGTGGAACGCCGATCTCCCTCGCGGGGAGACCGGCAGGGTCAACCTCCGCTCGCCTTCAGCCGCGATCCAGTGAGCAGGCCGCGCTCTTCCAGCACCGGATAGGCCATCGACGCCAACAGCGAATTGATCTGCTTCAGGTCGCGGATAGTGTCGAGGTGGATCGAGCTGGTCTCGACGCTCTTGGCGGTTCCGTCGCGCAGCCGCACGAAATGGCTGGCGCTGGTTTCCTTCTCGCGGTCGCGCAGCTGGTCCTTTTCCAGCACCAGCTGGCGGGCGGTCTCGGGATCGCGTGATACCAGCACGTTGAAGGCGAGCCGAGCATTGGCCAGCACCGAAGCGTGAAAAGCGCAGAGTTCGCGCCAGCCCTCGGGCGTGAACTCAAGCCCGCGCTCGAGCTTCTTCTTCACATGCACCAGCATGTTGCGCACGATGATGTCGCCGACCTGCTCCAGCTTGACGCAGGCGCCGATCAACTCCTGGCAACGCAGCGCCTCGTCCTCGGTCAGCGGATTCCTGGTAAGCTTGGCCAGATAGAGCTTGATCGCCGCGTGCTTGCGGTCGACGCGGTCGTCGAGTGCTGCCAGCGCCTTGATCTTGTCGGCGTCGGCGCTCTCGTACAGCTCGATGATGCGCTTGAGCATGATCTCGACGGTCTCGCAGACCCGCACCACCTCGCGCGTGGCATTGGCCAATGCCTGGCTTGGAACGTCCAGCGCGCTCTCGTTGAGCGCGGAAAGCTCGACCACATCGAGTGTGGCGGCCGGCGCCGGTTTGGTGCCGAGTGCCACGATCTTCTCCGAGGCGCGGTAGACGAACCCGGCCAGCGGCAGGCCGGCGAGCAGGATCAGCACATTGAACAGGATGTGAGCGTTGACGATCTGGTCCGCCGCCGTCGCGCCAAGGAAGGCGACGTGTGGCCTGAAGGTCATGAACAGGATCAGCACGACCAGCGAGCCAAGCCCGCGCATCAGGAGATTGCCGATCGGCACGACGCGCACGGCGGGCCCGGCCGAACGGGTCAGCATCGGCGCGATGATCGAGGATCCGAGGTTGACGCCGAGGATGAGGACGACGCCGAGTTCCGGCGTGATCAGGCCACGGCCGGCCAGCGTCGCCATCAACAGAACCGCCGCGATACTCGACTGGAACAGCCAGGTGATCAGCGCCGCCAACAGATAGGCGGTGATGGAATCGCTGGAGAAGTAATTGATGATGACCGGCATGAGCTGGCTGTTGCGCAGCGGCTCCGATGCCTGGCCGATCATTTCCAGCGACAGGATCAAAAGGCCGATACCGACCAGGATGCGGCCGGACTGGCGCCAGTCGCGCCGCTCGGTGGCCATGAACATCACCGTGCCGGTGATCAGGCAGAGCGGCACCAGCAGGGTGAGATCGAAGGTCAGCAGCTTTACCACCAGCGCCGAGCCGATTTCCGCACCGCGCACGGCAAGCTGCCCGGCAGCGCCTGAGACGATGCCGGAGCCGGCGAAGGAGCCGACCAGTAGTGTGACAGCGGTGGAGCTTTGGAGGGCGATGGCGAGGCCGGTGCCGGCCAGCACCGCCATGATCGGATTGCGCATGGTGGCGCGCAGACGATGGCGCAGCACGTCGCCATAGGCGCGCTCTACGCCGGTTTTCACCATGCGGGTGGCAAACAGCATCAGCGCCACGGCGCCGGCCAGATGCAGAAGGACGACGGAACCGCTCATGTCGCTTTCCGCATGCGGACAACGGGGTGCGCGATGCGACAAGCGCGGCGATCAGTGGGGGAAACGAGGGTGCGAATCATATTCATGGCAGTGACCAGGATGACGATATTACATTAGCCGGGTAATAAAATCTTGTCGATTTCAAGGGCCGTTGCGCCGCGACAGGCGGTGTCGGAAAATGGACGGACGCGCAAATGGTTGCATAGCGAGGCTGCTGTGGCGCGGTGGATCGCGCGCGTTTGGCTGCGATCTTTGCGAGGATGTTCAATTCTCCTAAATAAGCGAAGGAATTCATTACACAATTGTAATGCAGGTGTTCAGTTTCGGTTCATCGGTGAATCACTATCCCTTGGGCATCGACAACCAAGGAGACTTCCCATGAAACGCATTGTCCTTTCCGCTCTCGCTTTCTCGATGCTGGCCGCCACGTCGATCGCCGGCCAGGCCGCGCCGATGAATGCGCCGATCGCTCCGCGGTCGACCTACAGCCAGGTCGACTGGCAAAAGCCCGGTAAGCACGTCGACGTCAGGAAGCGTGTCGTGAAGAAGAAGATCGTCGTGAAGCGCAGCCATTGGCGCAATGGCCAGAAATATTCCGGTTGGAGGCAGCACCGGCCGATCCGCGACTATGGCCGCTATGGCCTGCATCGCCCCGGCCGCGGCCAGGAATGGATCCGCGTCGGCAACGACTATGTGCTGGTCAGCGTCCTCTCCGGCGTCATTTTCGGCGCGCTTGCCGGGCAGTAGATCCCGTCTGGGCCAGCACCCTGTTGGAGGTGAAAGAAAGGCGGCCCGCAACGGCCGCCTTTTTTGTCCTGTGGAAACCGGGCATCGTCCGCATTAGGGGTCGTCGGATTCCGCGGGCATGATTATATGGTGGGGAAACGAGTTTCCCGATGCGCTTTCCGCCCGCCTTCCTCGACGAGATACGCGACCGCGTGCCGATTTCATCGGTGATCGGCCAGCGCGTCGTGTGGGACAGGAAGAAGACCAACGCGCCGCGCGGCGATTATTGGGCCTGCTGCCCGTTCCATGGCGAGAAGAGCCCATCCTTCCACTGCGAGGACAAGAAGGGCCGTTACCATTGTTTCGGCTGCTCGGTGTCGGGCGATCATTTCAAGTTCCTCACCGAACTCGACGGCATGAGCTTTCCCGAAGCGGTCGAGAAGGTCGCCGACATGGCCGGCGTGCCGATGCCGGTTCGCGATGCGCAGGAGGAGCGGCGCGAAAAGGAACGCGCCAGCCTGACCGATGTCATGGAGATGGCGACCGCCTTCTTCCAGGAGCGCCTGCAGGGACCGGAGGGTGCGAAAGCCCGCGCCTATCTGCGCGATCGTGGGCTGACACCGGCGACGCAGCAATCGTTCCGGCTCGGCTTCGCGCCCGATAGCCGCAATGCGCTGAAGGAGCATCTCGCCGCCAGGGGTGTTCCCAAGGCCGATATCGAGGCCTGCGGGCTGGTGCGGCATGGCGACGACATTCCGGTCTCCTATGACTGGTTCCGCGACCGCATCATGTTCCCGATCCCGGATTCGCGTGGCAAGATCGTTGCTTTCGGGGGCCGCGCGCTGGCGCCCGATGCGCTAGCCAAATACATGAACTCGCCCGACACCGAGCTCTTCCACAAGGGCAACGTGCTCTACAATTTCGCCCGCGCCCGCAAGGCGCTTGCCAAGGGCGGCACGGTCATTGCCGTCGAAGGCTATATGGACGTGATCGCGCTGGCGCAGGCCGGCTTCGAGAATGTCGTGGCGCCGCTCGGCACGGCGCTCACCGAAAACCAGCTCGAGCTGTTGTGGCGCATGGCCGGCGAGCCGGTGTTGTGCTTCGACGGTGACAAGGCCGGCCTGAAGGCTGCCTGGCGGGCCGCCGACATGGCGCTGCCGGCGGTGCAGGCAGGGCGCTCGGCGCGCTTTGCGCTGCTGCCGGAAGGCAAGGATCCCGACGACCTAGTCAAGGCCGAAGGGCCGGACGCTTTCCGTTCCGTGCTGGCCGATGCGCGGCCGCTGGCCGACCTTCTGTGGATGCGCGAAACGGCCGGCGGCGTCTTCGACACGCCGGAGCGGCGGGCCGAGCTCGAAAAGACGTTGCGCGAACTGACCAGTCGCATCCGCGACGAAAGCCTTCGCTATCACTATCAACAGGAAATGCGCGAGCGCGTGCTGAGCTTCTTCGGCGCGCAGCGCGGTACAAGGCAAGGCCGCGAGGATGGGCGCCCGGGCCAGGGCAAGGCGCCGCCGCCGCCGGGCGGACAATTCGCCAAGGCCGGCGGCGGACGCACACCGATCACCGAGAGCCTCGGCCGCTCGGCGCTGGTCAAGCGCGGCAGCGAGGGGATGTCGATGCGCGAGGCGACGATCATCGTCGCGCTGGTCAACCATCCGGTGCTGATCGACGAGAATTTCGCACATATCGAGTTTCTCGATCTCGCCAACTCCGATCTGAGGCGGCTGCACGCTGCCATCCTCGACGCGATGGCGCATGACATGGCCAATGACCGTCAGGCCGTGGTGGCAATGATCGAGCGCGCCGGCTGCGCCGAGATCTGGGAGCGGGCGGTCGGGCTGATCCGGCGAATGCGGCATTGGCCGGCGCTGGAGACCGCAGCCCTCGAGGATGCCCGCGACGCTTTCAGCCAGGCCCTGCACTTGCAGCGCAGCGCGCGCACCTTACATAAGGAGCTGAAACAGGCGGAAGCGGCGCTCGCCACCGATCCCACAGACGAAAACTATCGGCACCTGATCGAAATTCAGGCGCAATTTCAGGATGTACAAGCGACGGAAGCGCTGATCGAAGGATTCGGTGTATCCTCGGGCAGGGCCGGGCGGGCTTAAAGCATGATCCCGAAAAGTGGGAACGGTTTTTCGTGCTTCCACCAAAAGAAAGACAGAGCCTTTGCCGGCCGATAGGGCAGGGACGGGCTCGGCAAGAGAGTGAAATGTGAAAGCGCTGTTGCGCGTCCAAATGGCGCGTGGCGGGGCTAAGTCGGGTAATTGATTCGCTTTTTTCATGCGAATCATGCGAGAGGCGCTTGACCTTCCGGCAGAATGGCGGAATCAGGACGATTCGAAACGTTAACCCGCACCCGCGTCGACGGGAAATAAACGATGTGAGGTACTGGTCACTGGACAGGCAAGCTGCCTGCCACAGATATCAGGGTTAATCTGGACTTAACGAGAGATGCAGTTACTGGCCCGGTGAAGCGCGACTCATAAGCGAGTGCATCCGATTTGACTGGTCCGACAGCTTACGCGGCTTTGATGTTCGGCCGCTAGGAGAAGATAAAGACTATGGCGACAAAGGAAAAGGAAGAGGTCGAAACCGAACGCGAAGGCGCCACCGATGGCCCTCTGCTCGACCTTTCCGATGATGCTGTCAAGAAGATGATCAAGGCCGCCAAGAAGCGCGGCTATGTCACCATGGACGAGCTGAATTCGGTGCTGCCCTCCGAGGAAGTGACCTCGGAGCAGATCGAGGACACCATGGCGATGCTGTCCGACATGGGCATCAACGTGGTCGAGGACGACGAGCAGGGCGAAGAGCCCGAGGCCGCAGACACCGCGGCCGATGCCGAGGAAGACGCGAACGAGCTGGCCGAGCAGACTGGCACCGCCGTTGCCGCCACCACCACCAAGAAAGAGCCGACCGATCGCACCGACGATCCGGTGCGCATGTATCTGCGCGAGATGGGCTCGGTCGAGCTTCTGTCGCGCGAGGGCGAAATCGCCATCGCCAAGCGCATCGAGGCCGGCCGCGAGACGATGATCGCGGGCCTGTGCGAAAGCCCGCTGACCTTCCAGGCCATCATCATCTGGCGCGATGAGCTCAACGAATCCAAGATCCTGCTGCGCGAGATCATCGATCTCGAAGCCACCTATGCCGGCCCCGAGGCCAAGCAGGCGCCGGTGGTGGAGCGCATCGAGGAAGCCAAGGTCGAGGACAAGCCGCGCCGTTCGCGCGACGAGGAAGACGACGTCACCAATGTCGGCGCCGACACGCGCGGGCTGGTCGATGACGACGAGGAAGACGAGGACGAGGCCAGCCTGTCGCTGGCGGCGATGGAAGCGGAACTCCGCCCCCAGGTGATGGAGACGCTCGACGTCATCGCCGACACCTACAAGAAGCTGCGCAAGCTGCAGGACCAGCAGGTCGAGAACCGGCTGGCCGCGGCCGGCACGCTGTCGCCCAGCCAGGACCGCCGGCTGAAGGAGCTGAAGGACCAGCTGATCAAGGCGGTGAAGTCGCTGTCGCTCAACACGGCGCGCATCGAGGCGCTGGTCGAACAGCTCTACGACATCAACAAGCGCCTGGTGCAGAACGAGGGCAAGCTGCTGCGGCTCGCCGAAAGCTACGGCGTGCGCCGCGAGGAATTCCTGAAGGAATATCAGGGCTCGGAGCTCGACCCGAACTGGACGCGCGCGATCGGCAACCTGACCTCGCGCGGCTGGAAGGAATTCACCAAGAACGAGAAGGACGCCATCCGCGACCTGCGCGCCGAAATCCAGCATCTGGCCACCGAAACGGCGATCTCGATCCTGGAATTCCGCAAGATCGTCAACCAGGTGCAGAAGGGCGAGCGCGAAGCCGCGATCGCCAAGAAGGAAATGGTCGAGGCCAATCTGCGTCTCGTCATCTCCATCGCCAAGAAATACACCAATCGCGGCCTGCAGTTCCTCGACCTGATCCAGGAAGGCAATATCGGCCTGATGAAGGCGGTCGACAAATTCGAATACCGCCGCGGCTACAAGTTCTCGACCTACGCGACATGGTGGATCCGGCAGGCGATCACGCGTTCGATCGCCGACCAGGCGCGCACCATCCGTATTCCGGTGCACATGATCGAGACGATCAACAAGATCGTGCGCACCTCGCGCCAGATGCTGCACGAGATCGGCCGCGAGCCGACGCCGGAAGAACTGGCCGAAAAGCTCGCCATGCCGCTCGAAAAAGTGCGCAAGGTGCTGAAGATTGCCAAGGAGCCGATCTCGCTCGAAACGCCGGTCGGCGACGAGGAGGATTCGCACCTGGGCGATTTCATCGAGGACAAGATGGCGATCCTGCCGATCGACGCCGCGATCCAGGCCAATCTGCGCGAGACCACCACGCGCGTGCTGGCCTCGCTGACGCCGCGCGAGGAGCGCGTGCTTAGAATGCGCTTCGGCATTGGCATGAACACCGACCATACGCTGGAAGAGGTCGGCCAGCAGTTCTCGGTCACCCGCGAGCGCATCCGCCAGATCGAAGCTAAGGCGCTCAGGAAACTGAAGCATCCAAGCCGTAGCCGGAAGCTCAGGAGCTTCTTGGACAGCTGAGCAGGGACGGCGTCGTCGCCGGCCAGCTCAATTGACGCCGATACCGATGCCTGCTGCGGTGTGCTCTTCGAAGGGCATCAACGCCACAAAGGCCTGGGGCGTCCGCCCGTTGTCGATCTACCACAACGGCACGTTCAGGCGCGTCCCCTTGACGATGATGCCGCCCCGCTTGCCGATCTCTATGGAGCCGTAACGCTGCCTGAAGCACTCGGGCAGCGGTCGGTCGCCCGGCACTGACAACCACAGCCGCAGCATGTGGCGGCGCTTGTCCGGGTCCGGCCAATCGCGAAAGCCCATGCGGTCGTGAAGCAGCGAATGATTGTAGACGAACTGCATGTCGCCGGGCCGCAGCCGCATCGACAGGTTTAGTCTGGGATCATTGGCAAGGCTGTCGAAGAGATCCAGCGCTTCGACATGCGCGGCGCTGAGCCGCATGGCATCCGGAAAGCGTTGCGCGCTGTCGATGTACTGGCGCTGGTAGATGCCGGTCAGCAATCCCGCATGCCAGTTGAGGACCGGGATTTCGAAGTAGGGCTTTTCCCCTTCCGGTATTTCGCCGCGCCGGTCGGTGGCGATCGGATCAAACAGCAGGCGGGTGAGGTCGGGCCGTTTCTTGCGCATCTCGTTGTAGATCGTCACTGTGCTCACCAGCAGGGACTCGCCGCCTTGCATGGCATCGCGCAGGCAGAGCAGACCGACGACATCGGCGGAGTCGGTGTGAAACGTCTGGCGCTCAGAGGTCTGGTAGATGCGCGTCGTGGCGTCCCTGGCGTCGGCGCCTATGTCGCAGACGTGGCCGAGGATATGGCCCTGGGCATTCTGGGATCGTGCGCTTTCCAGATGCGCGCCAATCCCGCAGAAAATCGTTGCCGCCATTTCCGCTGAATATCTCTCGACCGGGAGACCGCGAAGCACCTCGAAGCCAATGCCGGCGATCAGTTTTTCGCGAAGGGCGGCAAGATGGCCGACAAGCCGGGGCAAGGGGAAGTCAGCCTTGGTCAGGTTGCCGATGTCCTGCGAGCGGGCGAGAAAGCCGGTTGCCGCCAACTCCAGTTCCGCGACGTCGCGCGCGTCCAGTTCGACCAGCCAACGCTCAGGATGTTTCGCCATGTCCTCGCCGGTCCATGCGGCAGGACTCTCGATCGATTCCGGCGGCAGGTCGATGGTTTCGCGCATGAAGCTCTCCGGCGGCTGGATCGGTCTCGGTTGCCGGCGGGGATTTCCGCCAGATCGACGGCCACGACCGAGATTGCCGCAATCAGGCGGGTTTTAAAACCGGCTTTCTCTGGTCGGCGCCGACCGTCTTACGGCCGTCGCTTTGCCGCCGCCTCGCGAGGCTCGCCTTTACCCAGCGACGGGCGTCGGCGCGGTAGTCCTTGCAGGATATTCGCTGCGGGAGGATAATTTCGACGTCGGATGCATTTTCTGGGCGACAAACCCGGATGCCCGCCCCGGCGAAGCCGCCGTGCTCCGTGGCCCGGAGGGAGGTGTGCATGACAAGCTACATCGTGCTGATGAACTGGACGGAACAGGGCGCCAGAAATGTGCGCGATTCACCGAAGCGACTCGACGCCGCCAGGAAGCAGCTGGGAGACATGGGCGGATCGTTCAAGGCGTTCTACCTGACCATGGGTGAATACGACATGGTGGCCGTGGTTGAAGCGCCCGACGACGCGGTCCTGGCTCGCTTCTCGCTGATGCTGGCGGCGGCCGGCAACATCAGGACGCGGACGCTGAAAGCCTTCCCCGAATTTGCCTATCGCGAGATCATCACCTCGCTCGGGTAGTGCTCTCAGAACAGCGCCGAGGCTGAAGCGCTTCACGTCCTTGTTTAATGCATGTCGCCCAAATCCGCTGCGCAGTTTGGGCGACATGCACTAGGATGCGGCCATGTCCGAACCGAATTCACATGCGCATCTGTGGCCCGGCGTGCCGCTTGCTCTTGGCTCCGCCATCCTGTTCGGCGCGGCGCCGCCGCTGTGCAAGCTGCTGCTCGACAGCGTCAATCCCTTCATGCTGGCCGGTCTGCTCTATCTTGGCGCCGGCGCCGGGCTGGCCCTCTATCGTCTGCTGCGCGGCACCGGCGCTGGCGAGGCGCAACTGACCGCCAGGGACATGCCATGGCTGGTGCTGGCGATTGGCGCCGGCGGCATAGTCGCACCGGTGCTGCTGATGTTCGGCCTCGGCCTCAACACCGCATCCAGTTCCGCGCTGCTGCTTAATCTCGAAGGGTTGGCGACGATGGCGATCGCCTGGCTCGTCTACCGCGAGAATGTCGACCGCCGCCTGCTCCTGGGCGCCTTCGCCATCCTTGCCGGTGCCGTTCTGCTGTCGTGGCAAGGTGAGGGCGTTGCCTTCAACCTTGGTGCCGTGCTCGTCGCCGCGGCGTGCCTGGCGTGGGGGCTGGACAACAATTTCACACGCAAGATCTCGGCCACCGACCCGGTGGTGATCGCCATGCTCAAAGGGCTGGTGGCGGGTGCTGTCAATATCGGGCTGGCGCTCGCCGGCGGGGCTTCGTTTCCGCCAGCGTCGATCGTCGCAGTCACCGCAGCCGTCGGCTTCTTTGTCATCGGGGTCAGCCTGGTGATGTTCATCGTTGCGCTGCGTCATCTCGGCACGGCACGGACAGGGGCGTATTACTCGCTCGCCCCCTTTATCGGCGCGCTGCTGGCAATCGTCATCCTGGGTGACGCCGTCACGCTCAAGCTGGCGGTCGCCGGGCTTCTGATGGCCTTCGGCCTCTGGCTGCATCTGTCGGAACGCCATGAGCACGAGCACGACCACGAGGCACTGGAACACGAGCACAGCCATGTGCATGACGAGCACCACCAGCACCATCATGACGGACCGGTGAGCGAGCCGCATTCGCACTGGCACCGGCATGCGCCCATGCGCCACCGGCATCCGCATTATCCCGACCTGCACCACAGGCATGGCCACGGCTGAGCATGACCCCAGAAAGCAGGTGCCGGTTTTTGGAAGGATCCATGCCCGAGCAACGGACCAAGCCTTTGCTGACCGTCTGGTACAACACACGCTGCCCGGTTTGCGATGCCGGCATCAGCCGGCAAAAGCGGCGGCTGATCGAAGCGGTCAAGGCCGGACGGATCGTGTTTCGCGACATCAACCTTGAACCGGCGGCACTTGCCGGATTTGGCGCTTCGCTTGAGGATATCCGTCGCCGGCTGCACGCGACCGACGCCGACGGCCGACTGCTGGTCGGCGCCGATGTCGCCATTGCCGTGTGGCTGATAACGCCGGGCGAGGGCTGGCTGGCGACCGTGTTCGGCAATCCGATCGCCTTGCCGCTGACGCGTTTTGCCTATGATCGGTTCGCCGACCTGCTCTACGCCTGGAACCGGCGCAACGGCCGCTGGTAGCGGTTCCTCGTCGGTGACCGGGGCGAATGGAGGTCCCGAACCATTTGCGGACCTCCCTTTGCCAGGCCCTATCGGCCGGCCGACTCGCAGAGTGCGCCAACGATGCGGCGCACCATCGGCAGCACCAGCAGCAGCGTTGGAAACGCCACCAGCCAGGACAGACCCCAGGCGGTCATCCAGATGAATGGCAGTCCGGGGTGGAAACCGAGGCTTTTCAGCGTCGAGATGAATGAGACGATGAAGGTCATCAACAGCGACAGCACCAGCGGGCTGATGATGGCAGCATAGCGCGCAGGCAGCTTCCTGCGCCGATTTCTTGCAGTCATTTTGGGAGGTTCCCTGAAGTGTCCGGTCCGTCGCATTTGGCATCCATTCGCCGGTTTTCGGCGCAATTGCCCGGAAAGACCGGGGTTGGATGCGTTGCTTGACGTCAGACGCTTACGGAGCAGCCGTGGCGCTCGCGGGCCTTCTAGCGGCGCGTTCCGGCAAAAGCAAGCCTCTGGCGCGGCATTCAGATACATCGTAAGATATATCTTGACTCCAGCGATTGGTGTGCCTAATTAAGATATATCGTAAGATAGAACTCAAGGAGCAATCAATGCACAAGCAATTCGGGCACAATCATTTCGGCGAGCGCATATTCATGCACATGGCCGGCAAGTTCGGCGGCCGTGGCGGTGGTTTCGGCCCGTTCGGGCATGGCGGTCGCGGCGGCGGACGCGGCGGCCCGGGCGACATGTTCCGCGCCGGGCGCATGCTGGCTGACGGCGATCTCAAGCTGATCACGCTGTCGCTGCTGGCCGAGGCACCTCGCCACGGCTACGACATCATCAAGGCGCTGGAAGAGCGCACCAGCGGCATCTACAGCCCGAGCCCGGGCGTGGTCTACCCAACGCTGACCTTCCTGGAAGAAGCCGGCTATGCCGCTTCCGCGGCCGACGGCAACAAGAAGGTGTTTTCGATCACCGAAGCCGGGCAGGCGCATCTGAACGACAACCGCGAGATGATTGACGGCGTGCTCGACCACCTCGAGCGCTTCGGCCGCAAGATGGCCAAGGCGCGCGACTGGTTCGGTTGGAACGACGAGAGCGAAGAGGGCGGTCGTCGTGGCGGTCGTGGTGGCCGCTCGGAGGCGCGCGACGAATTCCGCGCCGTCCGTCACCGGCTGCGTGCGGCACTCGGTGACTTCGTCGATGCCCCGGCGGACAAGCAGGCTGAGGCGATCGCCATTCTCGAAGGCGCCGCCGAGGCGCTGGAAGCGCTGTCGCGCGGCTGAAGCCGCCCGTCCAGTACAGCCAAAAGCCAGAACAGACAAAAGCTCGGGAACCCCCGGGCTTTTTGTCATTTCGATTGACGGGCCGCGGCAGGCTGACGAGATCGATCTGCCAGCCGACGCCTTCATCAGGGGGCTGGAATGCGGCGGCACATTCGCGCATGCTGGAACAACAGCCGTCGTGAATCGCGAACAGGGCAGGCCGCGATTGCAAGGCGAACAGGGAGATTTGAGCGATGTCTTTTCTAAAGCGTCTTTTCGGCGGTGGTGGCGGAGCCGAGGCAGGCGAGCCGAAGACCGCAGCGCCAGCCAAACAGGTCGAGCACAAGGGGTTCCTGATCAGCGCCACGCCCTACAAGGCCGAGGGCCAGTACCAGACCTGCGGCGTCGTCTCCAAGGAGGTCGATGGCGTCATCAAGGAGCACAAATTCATCCGCGCCGACCGCTTCGCCGGGCTCGACGACGCCGTCGACATCTCGATCAAGAAGGGCATCCAGCTGGTCGACGAGCAGGGCGAGCGGATCTTCGGGTAGGGCTGGACCGGTCGAGGCGACGGCCGTCTGCTTTGCGCCACCTGCTTGACCTTTGCTCCCTTACGCGGGGCTGCCTTTGACCGCTTTATTCAGTTCTTGTTCCAGATCGACCAGTTCCTTGCCTCCGGCCATCAGATTGAGCAACTGGTCGCGATCGATTTCGCTTTTCGCGTAGGTGCCGGTGCATCTGCCGCGCTTCAATAAGGTAAAGCGGTCGCCGACCACATAAGCGTGATGAACGTTGTGGGAAATGAAGATGACGCCGATGCCGCGCGCCTTGGACTGGACGATGAGCTTCAGGACCACGGATGCCTGATGGACCCCCAGTGCCGATGTCGGCTCATCCAGGATCAGCACCTTGGCGCCGAAATAAACGGCGCGCGCGATGGCCAGGCATTGCCGTTCCCCGCCCGAAAGCGTGCCGACGGGCTGTTCCGGATCGCGCAGCTGGATGCCCATCGCCGACAATTCGTCATAGGCGGTTCGGTTGGCGAACTCGGCGTCAAACTGGCTGATCGGGCCGAATTTGCGCATCGGCTCGCGCCCGAGAAAGAAGTTTCGCGCCACGCTCATGAGCGGCACCAGAGCCAGGTCTTGGTAGACCGTCGCGATGCCGCTGTTGCGGGTATCGGCCGGTGACGCAAACCTTGTCGGCCTGCCCTGGACGCGGATTTCACCCTCGTCTGGCGCGTAGACGCCGGACAGCGTCTTGATCAGCGTCGACTTGCCCGCGCCGTTGTCGCCAAGCAGGCAATGGACCTCGCCGGGACATACGTCGAACGACACATCCTTCAGCGCAACGACCGACCCGAAATACTTGCTGACCGACTTAAGTTCGACATAGGGCTCGGCCATCACCGGCTCCTCATGGCGCGGTTGCGCACATAGCTGTTGAACAGCACGGCGATGACCATCATGGCGCCCATGAACAGCTTGAACCAGTCCGTGTCTATGCCGGTGTAGAAGATGCCCATCTGCACCACGCCGAAGATCAATGCGCCGAACATGGCACCGACGGCCGATCCGTAGCCGCCGGTAAGCAGCGTGCCGCCGATGACGACGGCTATGATGGCCTCGAATTCCTTTTGGGTGCCGCGCAGCGTGTCGGCCGAGCCGGTGACCAGGACCTGGATCGCCGCAAAGAGCGCGGCCGCCATGGCCGTCATGACGAACAGCGTGATCTTGGTGCGCGCCACCGGTACACCGAGATTGCGCGCTGCGTTGGCTTCACCGCCGGCGGCGAAGATCCAGTTGCCGAAGCGGCTGCGCGTCAGCAACCAGGTGCAGATCAAGGTCAATGCGATCCACCAGACGATCGACACCGGAATGCCGGAAATCGACGGCAGTCCGTCCGCCCGCTTGCCGACCAGGCCCATGTCCGAAAGCCAGGCGATCAGGCCGGAAAACACCTGCCCCGAAAACAGGCTGTTGAGAGGATCATTCAACGCCAGTTCATGCACGCCCGAAACCTGGGTCCGCCCGGATATGCCGCGGGTGAGACCGAGTGTCAGGCCGCGCAGCATGAACAGGCTTCCGAGCGTCACGATGAATGAGGGCAGCCCGGTCTTGACGACGGCGAGCCCGTTGAGCGCACCGATACCGCCGCAAACAGCGAAGGAAAACAGCAGCGAAAGCCAGATGGGCCAGCCCCAGAACACGGATGGGATCGCGATCAGGATTCCGGCAAAGCCAATCATAGAGCCAACCGACAGGTCGAACTCGCCCGCGATCATCAACAGGGCCACGGGTGCGGCGAGAATGCCAAGCTGGGCCGAGACCTCAAGGAAATTGATGATCCCCTTGGCACTGAAAAGTCCCGTATTTCCCGCCGTGATGGCGAAGAACACAAAGACCAGAACGGTCCCGGCCGCCGCRCCAAGTTCCGGCCTGCTCAACAGGCGGCTCAGGCGGGAGACGGACCGGATCCGCTCGTCGCGAACCTCTGCAGCCATGGATGCGTTACCTTCATCAGTGAAAGCGGCCGGGCCGGGGCCCGGCCGCCAGCGGTTAACGCTTGCCCTGTTTTGCCAGATCGATGACCGAGGCGGCAGTATCCTTGGTGACGAAACCGGGGCCTGTCGGATAGTCGGCGATCGGCATGATCTTATACTTCTTCCAAAGGTCGAACATCGCGACCGGGATATAGCCCATGGCATATTGCTGGGCGTCAATGCCCCACTCCATCTTGCCGGCAACAACAGCCTGCAGGATGGTGGGAGACAGATCGAACGTGCCGGTTTTCACCTTACCCGCAAGGCCCATTTCATCGAGCGCGGCCAGCGTTGGTTCGGCACCGCTGGCGCCGACAGCGAGAATGAACTGCGTATCGGCATGGGCGGTCATATAGGCGATCATGCGGTTCTTCATTTCAGTCGGGTCGATGACGCCGTTCATCACCGGAACATCGACGCCCAGACCCTTGGCAAAGCCCGCGCAGCGATCGTCAAGGCTGGAATTGCCCACCTCGTGATTGGCGCAGACCGCCTTGGTGAGGCCGAGCGCCTTGATGCGCTCGCCGGCCATGACGCCCGCCTGAAATTCGTCCTGTCCCATGAACAGCAGGCCGCCAAGATCATGGGTCAGCTTCGAACCGCCAGAGTCGATGACGATGACCGGGATGCCGGCGGCAACGGCATTCTTGACCGGACCTGAAAGGGCCGCGGCGTCGGGGATCGAAACAACCATCCCATCGGGCTTCGAGGCTGTAATGGCGTCGATCATTTGCGCCATCTTGGCCATGTCGAATGTTTCGGGCGCCAGATATTCGGCCTTGACGCCCAGGGTCTTGGCCGCATCGTCCATGCCGTTCTTCACGACCGACCAGTAGGGGTCGCCGCTCTGGCCATGGGTTACAAACACCACGTGCGTATCATCGGCGGCCGCAAGATTGGTGGCCGCCGCCATCATCGTAACGCCGGCCAGCAGGCCGAGCGCAGGCTTTATTAATTTCGCAAGCGAAAACATAACAACCTCCTGTTTGTTTTCCGCCGCCGCAGTTACGGTCGRCAGTCCAGTTGCCCCTTCAAGGTGCGTTGTTATTCCATGACCTGAATCTTCGCACACCTCTGTCCAGTTTCATTCATCAGCACTGGTTCCCTGGAGGCCGAATAGTGGCCTCGATCATTCCCTGACAGTAAATCCGGCTTCCCCAGCCGTGCGCGACAAATTCCGGAATCCCATTGTCGCATAGGTCAGCGGGTTGGCCTTGCTGGGATCCTGCTCGGCCTCGACGACCAGCCAGCCGCTGTAGCCGTTGTCGGCAAGCACGCGCAAAATCGAGGGATAATCGATGAACCCGTCGCCGGGAACGGTGAATATCCCGTCCATGACCGCTCCCATGAAACTCATGTCTTGCGCGCGGGCCCGATCAAGCACGGCCTTGCGCGCGTCCTTGCAATGCACGTGCACGACGCGCTTGACGTGCGCCCTGATCAAAGCCAGCGGATCGCCGCCCGAGAATATCGAATGGCCGGTGTCGTAGAGCAAGCCGACCGCCTCGCCGGTGTGGCGCATCAGCAGGGCCACCTCGGCATCGGTCTCGACGATGGTCCCCATATGATGGTGAAAGGCCATGCGCACGCCGAAATCGGCCATCCGCTCGGCCAGCGCGGTCAGTTTGCGGCCGTAGGCCGGCCATTCCTGCGGGCTCAGTGCCGGGCGTTGCGAGATCGGTCCCCAGATGGCGTCATGGCGTCCGCGCGAGGTGTCGGCATAAACGACATGCGCCGCACCCATATCCTTCAACAGCTGGAGATGCGGCATGATCGCATCCATTTCCGCGCTGACTTCCTTCTCGTCGCAGCGGCCATCATACCAGCCGGAAATCACGGCAAGGCCATAGCGCTCCATGATCGGCTTCAGCTCGGCCGACCGGCGCGGAAACTTGCCGCCAAGTTCAGTGCCGGAATAGCCGGCCTGTTTGGTCTCGCCGAGACAGACCTCAAGTGGCGTATCGCCGCCGAGTTCCGGCACGTCATCATTGCTCCAGGTGATCGGGTTTATGCCGATGCGAACCGTCACGGGCGAGCTCCTGATTGCTTGAGCTGGGCAAGGTGGCGCCGGGTGAGCCCGGCCAGCAGCGTCATGTCGCGACGCGCCTGCTCGGCGGTGTTACGCACCGGCGTGCCTTCGACGATCGCCGACCAGAAACCCTTCAATTCCTCGACAAACGCCTCTTCGTATCCGCTGCGGATGTCGCGGCTGGAAAGCGTGTGGCCGTCGCTGGTGCGCAGGGTCAGCCGTGTCGGTTGGTGGTTGAGATAGGGTGAGGGGAATTCCAGTTCGAGCGAGGCTTGGTCGAAGTAGAGCGTTATGCGTTCGCGGTAGTCGGCGAGCCCAGGTACGGCCAGATGCACCATGTTCCAC
>NZ_JBFUDZ010000048.1:0-44328 GCF_056404455.1 Mesorhizobium sp. P2_D1 | reverse complement strand
CCCAGGTACGGCCAGATGCACCATGTTCCACAGCGCCTGGCCACCGAGCAGCCGCACGGCACCCTGGCCGCCTTCACCCCTGGCGAAAAGCGAGGCGCCGACAATGTCGCCATCTGTGACGCCGAGCGCATCGAGCAGCCCGTGGACGGCGTTCACGTCGTGCACGATCGCTGAACAATAGGCGCCGACAAAACCACGAAAGGCGTCGGGGTCATCCAGTCCAGGCACCGCTCGATCCACCTGCTCGCGCTGCCTGGCTTCGGTCGAGGCAACCRGATCCACCGCGACGTCGTCACCCCGGCATGTGGAATGGTGCCGCACGAACGGCCACGCGTCGGGATCGTTGACCTCGACCGAAATGTAGCGAAGCGTCCGCGCCGTGCCCGGCAGCATCTTCAGCGCCGCCTCGTAGCTCGGATCGAAACGCTTCATGTAGCCAACCTGAAGCACCTTGCCGGCGCGATCCCTGGCGGCGATCAGGTCGTCGATGTCCCCGGCGCTGTAGCAAAGCGGCTTTTCGCAGAAGACGTGCAGCCCCCGGGCGAAGGCGGCGAGAGCCTGTTCCCAGTGCAAGGCATCGGGGGAGGCTATGACCACAGCGTCAAGCGGCATCGCTAGAAGTCCGTCGAGATCGGCGAATGTAGCGAGGCCGAATTCCTCACCGACAAAGGCGCGGGTTTTGCGCGAAGGATCATAGACGCCGAGGATCCTGAACTGCCGGTGCAATTTGAGCAGATTCGGGATGTGCTCGACCTGGGCGACGCCACCCGCACCGATCACTCCCACCCTTATGCACTGCATTGGTCAGCCCCACCTGAACCTGAACGCATTTTTCTTGAGCCTAGGACTGCTTTGGTTCCATTGTTAGAACCAGTTTGTATTGATTTTTCGGAACCACGATGAAGACGAGTTTTCCAATCGACGGCATTGCGCTGGATCGCGGCAGTTCCGCCAACCTGCACAGGCAGCTCTACGTCCAGTTGCGCGGTCTAATCGAACGGCGCGTGCTGCCGAGCGGCCATGCGCTGCCCTCGACGCGGGTCATGGCGCGGGATCTGCAGGTGGGCCGTAACACGGTGATTGCCGCTTGCGACCAGCTGGCGCTGGAGGGTTATCTGGCGATAAGGCCGCGCCGGCCCTCGGTGGTCATGGATCTGCCGACCCGTTCGACCGCGGCGGAGCATGTATCGGTCGAGGGTGAGAATCCGATATCATTGCGCGGGCAGGCCATGCTCGCCCAACCCTATCATCACGGCCGACCCGGCATGCTCGCATTTCATCCCGGCATGCCGGACCCGGATAATTTTCCGTTCAACACCTGGTCGAAACTGCTCAGCCGCCGCGCAAAATTTGCGCATATCGACCTTTTCGGGACCTATCACGTCAAAGGCTATCCACCTCTTTGCGAGGCTATCGCTCGCTATCTCACCGCGTCACGGGGCGTTCAGTGCACCGCCGAGCAGATCGTCGTGACCAATGGCGCGCAGTCGGCGTTCGATCTTCTGGCCCGGCTGCTGATCGATGAAGGCGACACGGTGTGGATGGAGGAGCCGGGATACTACGGGGCGGGTTCGGCTTTCGTCTCGGCTGGGGCGAAACTGGCGCCGCTGCGCGTGGGCAATGCAGGCTGGAACCTCGATCCACCGCCTGTCATTCCGCGCATGATTTTCGTGACGCCCTCCTGCCATCATCCGCTCGGCATAACCATGCCGATGGAACAGCGGCTCAATCTCCTGCACATGGCCGAGACCTGGCGGTCATGGATCATCGAGGACGACTACGACGGCGAATACCGTTTTCAGGGGCAGCCTATACCGGCGCTGCAGGGCATTGGCGCGTCAAACCGCGTGGTCTATGTCGGTACCTTCGCGAAAATCCTGTTTCCGGCCATGCGCCTCGGCTTTCTGGTGGCGCCCAAGGCGATAGACCACACAATCGTCTCGGCGCTGAGCGTGACCGGCCAGTTCGCCCCATTGCTTGCCCAGGCAGCACTGGCGGACTTCATGAACGAGGGGCACTTTACCCGTCATCTCAGGCGCATGCGACGCCTCTATGCGGACAGGCGGCAGTTCTTCCTGGAGAGCGCTCAAAGGCATCTCGGAGAATGGCTGGTTTTCCATTCAACCGAATCCGGCATCCAGGTTGTCGGCATTTTCCGCGATAGATGTAACGACGCGGCGATTGCCGAGGCGTTGCTCCAACAGGGGATCAACGTCTCGGCTCTATCGATCCAGTACCGTCACGGCTCGGAACAAAACGGGCTTGTCATGGGTTTTGCGGCTGCAGATGCGCAGACAACCGAAAAGACGATGCAAAAATTTCGAGCCGTGCTGCAAGCCCATTTCGGCTAGACTCCCAAGATCACGCCGTCTGCAACTCACGGCGCGGCAGCGGCGGGAAGGCGATCGCGATGCCGACCGCGCCAAGGCCGATGATGGCCGAGCCGATGAACAGCCAGGAATAGTTGGCGTAGGCATCGAACACCATGCCGCCGGCCAGCGGACCGAGCGCCATGCCGAGGCTGGACAGCATGGTTGCGGCCCCGAACACGGTGCCCAGGATGCGCTGGCCGAAATACTCGCGCGCCAGCACCGCATAGAGCGGCATCACGCCGCCATAGGTGGCGCCGAAGATGACGGCCAGCATGTAGAACTGCTCGAGCTGGCTGATGCTGAGATAGGCGGCAATGACGATTGCCTGGATGGCCAGGCCCGCGATCAGCACCGGCTTGACGCCGAGCCGATCGGCAAGCACGCCGTAGAGAAGCCGCCCGCCAAGCCCAGCGAGGCCCTCGACGCTGTAGATCGAGACCGCCGCCATGGGCGCCACGCCGCACAGCATGGCATAGCTGACCATATGGAAGATCGGCCCGGAATGGGCAGCACAGCAGGCAAAGAAGGTCAGCCCGAGCACGATGAATTGCGGTGAGCGCAGCGCCTGGCCGGCCGTCAGGCCGGCGCCTTCGGCAACCCGTGCGGAATCGAAATCGGCCACGGCTCGCTTCGGCGGCTGGCGGACCAGCAGCACGGCCGGCAACAGCAGCACCCATGCGGTGATGCCGATGTCGAACATGGCGGTGCGCCATTCATAGGCCGAGATCAGCCAGCGAGCGAAGGGCGAGATCGTCATCGGTGCCACGCCCATGCCGGCCGAGACCAGCGACACCGCAAGGCTGCGGTTGGTGTCGAACCAGCCTGATGTCAGAGCGATCATCGGCGCGAAGAAGGCGCTGGCCGCGAGGCCGACCAGCACGCCATAGGTGATCTGGAAGGTAAGCAGCGAGCCGGCGCGGCTGGCCAGCACCAGCGCCAGCCCGAGCAGCACCGCGCCGATCGTCACGACGATGCGGGCGCCAAAACGGTCGGACAGGGCGCCCCAGGCGAAGCCGCCAAGACCCATCACCAGGAAGTTGAGCGTCATGGCGCTCGAGATGCCGGCGCGCGACCAGCCGGTGTCGATCGCCATCGGCTCGAGGAAAATCGCCAGCGAAAACATCGTGCCGATGGCGACACAGGACATCAGCGCGCCAGCCGCGACGATGACCCAACGATAGGAAAGGTTCATATTCTTTCTCCCATGCCAGAGGGCAGCGCTACGCGCTGCCTGCAGCCGAAGGACGCTGTCTCTGAGCCCGATCCTACAATTCCGGTTGCATTTTTTATCCAGTCTGAGATCGCGCCGTTTTCCCGTCGCCACGGGCCACTTCTACGGGCAGCTTTCACTATCCCAAAACCGCTTCATACTTTTGGGCGACGTGGTTTTTTGGACGTATGTCGTTGTCCCAAAACTGCTTCGAGCGACATGCGTCAGAACGGCAGTTCGGACGTGTATTTGATCGTTTGGCTGGGGACGTCGGTCTTGACGTTCTGCACACCCTTGATGCGGCTCAGATGCTCCGACTGGAAGCGGCGGTAGTCGTCGATGCCGGCCGCCACCACGCGCACCAGAGCATCGCAATCGCCGAGCATCAGATAGCATTCCATCACCTGCGGCAGCTTGGCCACTTCGGTGGCGAAATGCTCGATCGTGTCCTCGTCCTGCTGCTTCAGCCAGATGCGGGTGAAGAAGGTCAGGCCCTTGCCGATGCTGGCTGGGTTGAGCACGGCGACGTAGCGGTCGATGACGCCGGCCTCCTCCAGCAGCTTCACGCGCCGCAGGCAAGGCGATGGCGACAGCCCGACCTCGTTGGCCAGATCATTGTTGGCCATGCGGCCGTCGCGTTGCAGTGCCCGCAGGATGCGTTTGTCGATCTCATCGAGCTTCATGGCTACAGATTCCATTTCTTTGGTGATTTGCGGCACTCAATGCCAAAGATAGATGAAATACAACAATCTTCGCAACCAAATTGCTGGACGGTATCGGTATATTTGCCGCCGACATCACTGATTTCAAACGCTATTGGAAGCGGCGGCCGCGAGGCCGACCGATGGCAAAACATGAGCATTTCACAGGCAGTCGAGGCGGCAGGCGATGGTTCGACGTCCGAGTTCCGCCGTGGCGTGGCGTCATGCGCGCCGGTGTTGTTCGGCACCATCCCCTATGCGCTGGTGCTCGGCGCCCAGGCCACCCAGAAAGGCTTGAGCGTCGTCGAACTGTCGGCAATGACAGGGCTGAATTTTGCCGGCGGCTCGGAATTCGCGGCGATCCAGCTGTGGACGTCGCCGCCACACATCCTGCTCATCGTCGCCATCACCTTCCTGGTCAACAGCCGGCACCTGCTGATGGGGGCTGCATTGGCGCCGTTCCTGCGTCACCTGCCGCGGCGCAAGATGTTTCCGGCGCTGTTCTTCCTATGCGACGAGAGCTGGGCGCTCGGGCTTGCCGACGCCAGGCAGCGCGCCGCGGCTGGTATCACGCCAGCCTTCAGCCCGCGCTACTATATGGGTGCGGCGCTAGCGATGTATCTCACCTGGGTGGCCTTCACCACGCTGGGTGCCTTGCTCGGCCCGATGTTGGGCAATGTCGAGACCTATGGTTTCGACATGGCGTTCCCGGCCGTCTTCCTGGTGTTGATGCGCGGCATGTGGAAGGGCGTAGCCGCCGCGCGGCCCTGGCTGGTCAGCCTGGTCGTCGCGGCGCTGACCTATCTCATGGTTCCCGGCGCCTGGTATGTCGCGGCGGGTGCGTCGTCGGGGCTGGTCTCGGCCTGGTTCTTCTGGAGGGAAGCATGATCGACGCGACGACCCTTTTCACGATCGTGCTGATGGCCGGCGTCACCTATCTGACCCGGATCGGCGGCTATCTCGTGCTGCGCAACCGCACGCTCAGCGTCCGTGCCACGGCGGTGATGGAGGCGGCGCCCGGCTGCGTGCTGATCTCGGTGATCGCACCGGCCTTCGTGTCGAGGAACCCGGCTGACCTTCTGGCGCTGGCCATCACTTTTGTCGCCGCAACACGGTTCTCCATGCTGCCGACCGTGCTGATCGGGGTCGCCTCGGCGGGCATTCTGAGGCATCTGATCGGCTAGGACAAAAAGGGCAGGCGCCGGCGCCTGCCTTTTCTCATCGGTGGCTATCTTGCCGCCGCGATCTATTGGATCGCGGACGTGATGCGCCGACCCTCGGCGTTGAACAGATGGAGCTGTGTTAGGTCCGGGGCCAGGAAAACCTGCTGACCCGGCATCACGCGGATCCGCTCGCGCAGCAGCGCGCTCAGCGTGTTGTTGCCGGCTTTGGCAATGACAAGGGTTTCCGAGCCGGTCGGCTCGACCACTTCGACCACTGCCGGCACCCCGCTGTCGGAAAGCCTGAGATGTTCGGGCCGGACGCCCCAGGCGATGGCGCTTTCAGTCTGTTCCCGCACAGGCAGCGGGAACACGATGCCGTCTCCGGTGGTGAAGCCGTCGGCGGTGCTGCGCCCTTGCAGGATGTTCATCGCCGGCGAGCCGATGAACTGGGCCACGAACAGGTTGGCCGGCCGGTCGTAGAGGTCGAGCGGGGCGCCGACCTGTTCGACGATACCGCCATTCATGACGACGATCTTGTCGGCCATGGTCATGGCTTCGACCTGGTCGTGAGTGACATAGACGATGGTGGTTCCCAGGCGCTGGTGCAGCGCCTTGATTTCGGCGCGCATCTGCACACGCAGCTTGGCGTCGAGGTTGGAGAGCGGCTCGTCGAACAGGAAGACCTTCGGCTCGCGCACGATGGCGCGGCCCATGGCGACACGCTGGCGCTGGCCACCGGAAAGCTGGCGCGGATAACGCTCAAGCAGATCCTGCAGTCCCAGGATTGTCGCGGCGCGCGCAATCTTGTCGTCGATTTCGAGCTTGTTTTCCTTCTTCAGCGTCAACGCGAAAGCCATGTTTTCGCGCACGGTCATATGCGGGTAGAGCGCATAGTTCTGGAACACCATGGCGATGTCGCGCGATTTCGGCGCGATGTCGTTGATGACCTTGCCTTCGAGCGCGATCTCGCCGGTGCTGATGTCTTCCAGCCCGGCGATCATCCTCAGCAAGGTCGACTTGCCGCAACCAGAAGGGCCGACGAGGGTGACGAATTCGCCCGAAGCAATGTCCACCGACACGCCGTGGATGACCTTCGCCTTGCCATAGGCCTTCTCGACATCGGTGATGGAAAGCGCGCTCATCGTGTCATCCTTGGGAAAGATCTGGCCTCGGGAAAAGAAAATCGTCTCAGAAAGAAACCTTGTCGCCGCCCTTGAGTTGCAGGATCTGCCGCGCCTCGTCGGGGGTGGCCACAGAGGCGCCGAGCCCCTCGATGATCTGGCGCACCTTGCGCACCTGCTCGGCGCTGGATTTCGCCAGCTGGCCCTTGCCGATCCATAGTGAATCCTCCAGCCCGACCCGCACATTGCCGCCCAGCGCAATCGCCTGGGTGGCGATGGGCAACTGACTGCGCCCGGCGCCCAGCACCGACCAGTGGTAGTCATTGCCGAACAGGCGGTCGGCGGTGCGTTTCATATGTGCGACATCCTCCGGATGAGTGCCGATGCCGCCGAGGATGCCGAACACGCTCTGGACGAAGAACGGCGCCTTGACCAGGCCGCGCTCGACGAAATGGGCAAGCGTGTAGAGATGGCCGATGTCGTAGCACTCGATTTCAAAACGCGTGCCGTTTTCCGCGCAGGTGCGCAGGATGTACTCGATGTCGCCAAAGGTGTTGCGGAAGATGCGATCGCGCGACCCTTCGAGATATGGCCGCTCCCATTCGTGCTCGAAGGTCTTGAAGCGCTCCAGCATGGGATAGAGGCCGAAATTCATCGAGCCCATGTTGAGCGAGGCGACTTCCGGCGCAAAGGTCGCCGCCGGCTTGACCCGTTCCTCGACGCTCATCGTCGCGGCACCGCCGGTGGTGATGTTGATCACGCAGTCCGAGCGCTGCTTGATCACTTGCAAGAAGGGCGCAAAGGCCTCGGTCGACTGGTCGGGACGGCCATCGGCTGGATTGCGCGCGTGCAGATGGACGATGGCTGCACCTGCCTCGGCGGCTTCGATCGCGGCCTGTGCGATCTGCTCGGCGCTTACCGGCAGGTGCGGCGACATCGATGGCGTGTGGATCGAGCCGGTAACGGCGCAGGTGATGATGATCTTGTTCTGGTTGGCCACGTGAAAGGATCCTCGTCTATTTGACCGCGCCCTATTTAACCGCGCCTTGGGTGATGCCCGAGATGAACTGCTTCGACAGCACGATGTAGAGCAAGGTGATGGGCAGGGCCGCCAGCGTCAGTCCGGTGAACAGCACGCCCCAGTCGGTGGTGAACTCGCCGACGAAGACGGTGAGGCCCTGCGGCAGCGTCTTGAGATCGTCCGACGTAATCAGCACCAGCGGGAAGAAGAAATCGTTCCAGATTGGAACCGCGTTCTGGATCGCGACGATGACCAGAGCCGGGCGCGCCAGCGGCAGCATGATCGAGCGCATGATGCGAAATTCGCTGGCGCCGTCCATGCGCGCCGATTCTTCAAGTTCGCGCGGCAAGGTTCTGAGGAAGCCGGTCATGATGAACACCGCAGAAGGAATGCCCATGGCGACATAGACCAGCACCAGGCCGGCATAGCTGTCGACCAGTCCCAGCGTATCCAGCTGGATGAACAGCGGGATGATTGCCAGTTTCAACGGCACGGTCATGCCGCTCAGGAAAAACATCAGCACCAGCGCGCTCAGCCTGAACTGGTAGCGGGCGATCGCGTAGGCGGCCATGGTGCTGAACAAGAGGATCAGAGCTACCGCTGCCGTGGTGATGCCGACCGAATTGGCGAGGTAGCGGACGAAGTTGGTCTCGGTCCACACACGTTCGGCATTGGTCAGCGAAAAGCTCGACGGCATGGCGAAGGGCGAACTGAATATCTCCGCATTGGTCTTGAAGGACGAGATCACCATGACGAACAGCGGATAGATCATGATGACGGCATTGAGCGCCAGCATCAGCTGGATGGCGCCGTTCTTCAACAATTCGCCGCGGTCCCGGCTGCCGGCTGCTGCGCTCACAGTTCGATCTCGCGACGGCGCAGGTAGCGAAGCGCGATTGCGGTGACGCCGGCAACGATGATGAACATCATCACGGCCAGTGCGCTGCCCTGGCCGAAATCCTGGATGCCCGTCGTCGTACTGCCGAAGGCGGTGCGGTAGAAATAGAGGCCGAGTACATCGGTGGCGCCGCCGGGTGAGCCGGTAAGGCCAGCCATGACATAGGGGATTTCGAACCAGTTGAAGCTGCCGATGAAGGTCAGGATGGTGACGATGGTGACGCTCGGCGCAATCAACGGCCAGATGATCCGGGTCATCAGCACATAGTCGCCGGCGCCGTCGAGACGAGCGGCCTCGATCACTTCCTTGCCGACGCGCTGCATGCCGGCCAGCAGGACCAATGTCGGGAAGCCGAGCCAGTGCCAGATGTTGGTGAACAGGATGCTGCCCAACGCGGTCGATTCATTGCCAAGCCACGGGATGGCGCCGATGCCGACAAGCGCCAGCGTCTGGTTCACCAGCCCGAACAGCGGATGCAGGAACAGTTTCCACAGGAAGCCGACGATGACCGCCGACAGCACGACAGGAAGAAAGACGATAACCTGATGGATGCGATGGCCGGGCAACGCCTTCAACAATGCGTAGGCGAGCAGGAACGCGGTGCCATTCTCGAATACCATCAGCGCCACGAAGGCGATGATGTTGTGCTTCAGCGCATTGTAGGTCCAGTCGCTGTACGGCGTCTCGAACAACACCTTGCGGAAGTTCTCGAAGCCGACGAAGCCGGTGGGCTGCAAGCCGTTGAACTCATAGAAGGCAAGGCGGAAGGCCGACAGCAGGGGCCAGAGCACGAACAGCACCATGACCACCAGGGCCGGCGTCAGCAGTGATGCGATCCAGAGTGACCGGCGCCACGGGAAGGCTTTTGCAGTGTGGCGCCGGCCGTTGTTCATTTCACTTGCCCTGGAAAGGCTTGTACCACTTGGCGAGCCCGTTGGTCAGGTCGGCGGCCAACTGGTCCGGGGTGATCGAACCCGACATCATCTTGGTGATGTCGCCCTGCAGCAGCTCCGATCCCGTCGGCTTCTCGAAACGGAAGTAGACGACATTGATATGCGGCATGGCCGTTTCGTTCAACTTGGCGACGTGGGCAAGCAGTTCATCCTTGATGACGACGCCTTTGATGGGCGAGATGTTGCCGAGCAAGGCCGAGAACTTGTCGCCGAACTCCTTGGTGCCCATCCAGTTGACCAGCTTGAGCGCGGCCTCCTTGTTGGCCGACTTGGCGTTGACGGCATAACCGCCGTCGAAGAATTTCGTCACTTGTGGCGTGTCGCCGGCCTTGGCCATTGGCGGCGCAACGAAGTCCATGTTGATCGCCGGGTTCTGGGTCCTGTAGGTGGCGATATCAAAGCTGCCGCCGGCCAGCATCGCCGCCTTGCCGCTGATGAACAGCTGGCCCGCGGTTTCATAGTCTATGCCTTCAAAACCGGGAGGCATGTAGTCGCGCAGCTCGAGCAGCTTGCCGAGTGCGGCCACATAGCGCGGGTCCTTGAAGGTAGTCTTGCCCGAAGTCAGGTCGGTGACAAAGTCCTGGCCGAGGAAGGGGTTGGTGAAGATGGCCACGAACATCTCGTTGAACCAGCTTGTGCCCATGCCGTTGGCCAAGGGATAGATGCCCTTTTCCTTGAACGCCTTGCTGACGGTGATGAACTCATCCCATGTAGTCGGAGGGGTCAGCCCGGCCTTGGCGAAGACATCCTTGTTGATGAACAGACCAAGCGTCTGCGAGGCGAAAGGCAGGGAATAGACCTTCTTGTCGGCGCGGTAGGTGCCGGCCACCAGTGCATCGGCGGGCTGGTTGGCGAGCGAGGGCACGGTGGTCATGTCCTGCGGCTCGAAATAGCCGGCCTTCACGAACTGCTCCAGCCAACCATAAGCGTGGGTGTGGATGACGTCACCGCCCTTGCCGGCCGCCAGCGCCGTCGACACGATCGTCGGATAGTTCTCGTCCGGGAAGGACTCGAACTTCACATGGATGTCCGGGTTGGCCTTGGTGAAATCGGCGAAAAGTTCGTTGTAGGCGGCCTTGTCTTCCTGGCGCCACGTCCAGAACGAGATGTCGGTAGCATGCGCCACGCTTGCTGCGAGTCCCCATGCGAAAGACGCGGCCGCGAGGGCCAGGCCAATCCTTCTCCTGCTCATGTTGCAATCTCCCAATGCGCTTGATGCGCTTTTTACGACGATTATCAAATCATAGTTCTTGCCGTCTGGAAAGATAGTTTGTAAAGTTTCCTAACTAATATGGAATGGACGCGGCAACCCGCTTCGTCCGGCTTGTGCGGTGGATGTCGTTGACCCAGAAAATGATTGCAGGCGTGGATATCGGCGGCACCAAGACGCGCATCATGGTGTGCCTGGGCGAACGTAAGATCGCCGACGAGGTGCTGGTGACCGAGACCTGGCGCATCCGTGAGATGGAGGCCGATGCCACGAAGCTGGCCGGCATCGTCGCCAATCTGTGTGGCGGCATGGCGCCTGCTGCCCTGGCGGTCGGCGCGCATGGCTGCGACACGGGTGAACAGTGCCTTCGCTTCCAGGCGCTGCTGGCGGCCAGGACCGGCGGCACGGTGCAGGTCGTCAACGATGCCGAACTGATGGTGCCGGCCGCTGGCCATGTCGACGGCATCGGCGTCGTCTCGGGCACCGGCTCGATTGCGGTCGCACGCACGGCTGAAGGCAAGATGCTGGCTGCCGGCGGCTGGGGCTGGATCCTCGGTGACGAAGGCAGCGCGCCTGCCCTTGTGCGTGAGGCGGCCAAGGCAATCCGCCGCGCGCTCGACCGTGGCGAGGATGCCAGCGACCCGCTGATTGGAGCGCTGATGCGGGAACTTGGTACTGACGACCAGACCAAACTTGGCATCCTGCTCAACGAAACGCGCGGCGCGGCGGTCTGGGGCCGCCATGCCAATGCCGTGTTCGACGCGGCGATCGCCGGCTCGGCGCTGGCTGTCCGTGTGATCAGGGAAGGCGGGGCAGGGCTTGCCGCGTTGGTCGAACTGCTGATCGAGCGCGGCGCCAATCCGGCCCTTGTCGTGGCTGGCGGTGGCGTCATATCTGAGCAGCCGATGTTGATGGCGGCATTCGTCGACGCCATGGCGAAAGTCTCGCCGCCGAGCCAGGTGCTGTTACTACGCGAACCGCCGGTGCTCGGCGGGGTCGCGCTGGCCAGGCGGCTACTTGCCGGCCAAGGTGTGTCCTCACAAATCGGAGCCGTTTGAATGATGAAGCGTATCGGCTACCGCCAGGCAGTGACGCGCCAGACGGAAAGTCTTGAGATCGGCAGGCGTTCGGTGGCCAGGTCGCTCGATGGTCTCGATCTCGACGTCCTTGCCGGCAAGGCGATCGGGCTTGCCGGCATTGGCGCCAGCTATCAGGCGGCCCTTGCCGGGGCGCTTTACCTGCGCGCGTGCGGCATGCGGGCCTTCGCTTACACGCCGACCGATCTCTATGGCCACACGGATGCCGCAGCGGATGCCTTCATCGCGCTTTCGGCCTCGGGGCAGAGCCGCGAAATTTCCGATGTCATGCAAGAGGCGTCGGAGGCACCGCGGCTGGCTATATGCCGTGGCAGCGACAATCCGCTGGCTGATCTGACCGGCGCCGTGCTTGCCACGGATTCGGGCGCCGACAATGGTGCGAGTTCGACTGGCTATACCGGCACCTTGCTGGCGCTTGGCATGCTGATCGACAGGCTCGCCGGCAACAGCTTCGACTGGGCGCGTTTGCCAATCGCGGTCGCCACTGTTCTTTCCGGTGCCGAGCAGGCGGCCGGCCAGGCGGCACGGCTGCTGCAGGGCAGGACATCCATCGATATCGTCGGCGCAGGTGTCAGTTTCGCCAATGCCGGCGAGGCGGCGATGCTGATCCGTGAGGCGGTTCGGGTACCGGCATCGGGATGGGACACGCTGAACTACCTGCATGGGCCGATGGAATCGCAGGATGCGGCGACCGGACTGATCGCCATCGGCGACGGCCGCGAGGTCAAGATCGCCACCGATGTCGCCGGGTTCGGCTGCCCCTCGGTGCTGGTGACGCGGCGTACGGATGTCGCTTCTGCAGACAGGCTGGTGGTGATCTCCATTCCCGCCCTTGGCAACGCCATCGCCGACGCCATCCTGGAGATCATCGCCATCCAGCTTATCGTCGGCGACATGCAGGATGCCGCTGGCCTCACAGATATCGTTTTCCGCTACCGCCAGACCGATATCAAGCTGAAGCCTTGGTCGCCGACCGAAGTCTGACGTGTCCGCCAATTATCGAGAAAATTGCCAAACCGCCCGGCAATGAGGCATTGAAGAGGTGTGAGTCGCGGCGGTGTTCGCTCTCGCGGACGGCAACAGGATTTGCAGGGCAAAGCTCGAAAGGCAGAGATGGCGGCTGCGGAAATCCCCAATCTGACCGATAGTGCCCGCGCCGTGCTGCGTGTGCTCGCCGCGCATGGGCCTGTGACGCGGCCGAAGCTCGGAGCGATGCTCGACCTGTCGAAGCCGACCATGTCGGCCGCGGTTTCGGAATTGAGCGAACTGGGGCTTGTCGCCTCGCGCGGGCTGGAGCGCGGCGCCATTGGCCGCACGGCAACCATCTATGGCATCGGTCCAGGCGCGGGCTATGCGATCGGCGTCGATGTCGGCGCAGCCCAGGTGCGCGCTGTCGCTTATTCGATGGACGGGCAGCCGTTGTCGGCGGCGGAAGAGCCGATACCGGAGGCCAAATCCAGCCACCCCGACGACGTCGGCGCCATCGTGCTGTCGGTTACTCATGCCACCATGGGCAAGGTGGGCAAGAGTTTTCGTGCGCTCCGCGCCGTTGCCGTGGCGGTGCCGCGTATTGTTTCCAACGACCGCTTCAACCGGCCGGGCGGACCGTCGGCCGTGCTTGGCCTGCTGCGGCGCGATGTCGAAGTGCCGATCATCCTGGAAAACAACGTCAACTGCGCCGCCATTGGCGAAATGCATTACGGCGCCGCGCAGGGCCACCAGACCTTCGCCTTCCTGCAAGTTGGCGTGCGGGTTGGCCTTGGCTTCATCACCGAGGGACGGTTGTTTCGCGGCGCCGGCGGCGCCGCCGGCGAAATCGGCCGCATGCCGTTTCCGTGGTCCGTCAGCGAGACGCCCTATCGTGAAGGGCTCGAACATTATCTCGGCTCGCGGGCGCTGATCGAGCGATGCCGTGTCGGCTGGCCCTTGCAGGAAGGCGCGCCGCCCGACTCGGCCAAGGATCTGTTCGCGCGCGCCCGAGCGGGTTCGGCGTCTGCGCTGGCGGCTGTCGAGCGTCATGCCGCCGATATCGGCAGACTGGCGGCCGGCTGCATCGGTATGCTCGACCCCGGCCTGATCGTGCTTGGCGGCGGCGTTGGCAGAAACCCGCTGATGACGGAAAACGTTGAGCGTGTCGCGGCAGAACTTGCGTGGCCGACACGCATCGCCGTCAGTTCGCTGGGAGACGGCGGCACCGCGCTTGGTGCGATGAAGCTGGCCGTCGACTACAGTCTCGGGCTCATGCTGCGCGAAGGCCGGCATCCGGCTGTGGTGTTGCCGCCTTTGCCCGAGATCGCGCAAGACACGCCGGATATTGTCGCTGAGGCAAAGGACGCTTGACCACAAAAAAGGCAGGCGCCAGGCGCGCCTGCCTTTCAAATTCGCCGATTGATGGCTTAAGCGGCCGCAGAGACCTGCTGGCTGGCCGCCACCACGGCATCGACCTTGGCGGTCGCCTTGGCGAGCGCGGCGGTGACCGCGTCAGGGCCCATGCCGACGCCTTCGATGCGGATGACGTCGACATCGGTCATGCCGAGGAAGCCGAGCACGCCGCGCAGATAGGGAATGGCGTGATCGAACTGGACGGCCGCGCCTTCGGAATAGATGCCGCCCGAAGCCAGCACGATATAGACCTTCTTGCCGGTGACGAGGCCCTTGGGGCCGTTCTCGCCATAGGCAAAGCTCTTGCCGGAGCGGGCGATGTGATCGACCCAGGACTTCAGCGTCGAGGAGATGTTGAAGTTGATGAAGCCTGTGGCGAGGATCACCGTGTCGGCGGCGAACAGTTCGTCGAGCACGACGTCGGAAACGCCGACCACTTCAGCCTGGCGCGGCGTGCGCGCTTCAGCCGGGGTGTAGATGCCGGTCGAATAGTCGGCGTCGATATGCGGCAACGGGTTGGCGACGAGGTCGCGCACGACAAGCGTGTTCGACGGATCGGCAGCGAGGAGCTTTTCAGCGAATTCAGTAGCAATGCGGGTCGAGTGCGAGGCAGTGCCGCGGGGGCTCGATGTAACGAGAAGGATAGACATTTTGGGGCTCTCCAGGGGGTTGGATTAATTTGTCCCGCCGGATATGGGGCCATCGACCCATTTGAAAAACTGGTATATTTTCTATACTATCCATCCATGAAGTGGATATGATCATGCAACCCAACCCGACGCTCGATCAACTTCAGGTCTTTTTGACCGTCGCCGAGACCGGCAGCTTCTCGGCCGCCGGCCGCAAGCTCAACCGCGCGCAATCCGTCATCAGCTATGGCATCGCCAATCTCGAGGCGCAGCTCGGGCTGAAGCTGTTCGAGCGCGAGGGCACGCGCGAGCCGCAACTGACCGAGATCGGCCGGGCGATGCTGGAGGATGCGCGACGCATGGCCGGCGTGCTCCAGCGGATCCGCTCGCGAGCCGACGGTTACCATCAGGGACTGGAGGCGGAAGTCGCGCTGTCGGTCGATGCGACGCTGCCATCGCCAGTACTGGTTCGTGTGCTGAAGGCATTCGAGGCGCAGTTTCCGACCGTGATGCTGCGCCTGCATATAGGCTCGCTGGGGCTGATCCCGGATCACGTCGTCAATGGACAGGCCGATCTCGGCATTGGCGGCCTGCTGGGCGAGGTCGATGTGCATCTTGTGCGTATCGGCTTCATGTCGATGGTGCTGGCTGCTGCGCCCAGCCACCCGCTGGCGCTGCTGCCGAAGCCGGTGGCGATCGAGGATGCGCGCGAACACATCCAGCTTGTCGTTACCGACCAGTCCGAACGCACCAAGGGGCGCGACTTCGGTGTTTTCGCCTACCGCACCTGGCGGCTGACGGACATGCGCACCAAGCATACGCTGATGCGCGAGGGGCTGGGCTGGGGCGGGCTGCCGCGCTGGCTGATCGCCGACGACCTGGCCAGCGGCCGGCTGGTGGAACTCGACCTCGAGGCTTTCAGGGAGGCGAACTCGCCACTGTTTGCCATGCATCGTAACGACAGCAGCCCGAAGCCGGCGGCGGCCTGGCTGATCGAGCAGTTCAAGCGCCAGCTCGGCTGCTTCAACGAGTTCGAGCCGGGCCAGGTACCTGACGAGGAGGACCTGGAGAGAGCCCATCAATCAGCGCCATGAGCACGGTGCGGTAGTCTTCGGCTGACTCACCGGCCTCTATGGCCAGGGCCGCACGGTCGAAGGCGGAAGCCAGCAGCGCGGTCAGCGCTTCAGCCGGCAATCTCGTCATCGTCTGCGCCCGCATCGCCGCGACAAGCCCCTCGCGCAGCGAGCGGTTGCCATGGCGGTTGTCGATCGCGTCCATGGCGGCGCGGCCAAGCACGGCCGGCCCGTCAAGCAGCAACAGCCGCGTGCGGCCGGGCGCGCGCATCGCGACGAGATAGGCGTCCGAACCGGCGATCAGGGCGTCGCGGGCAAACAACGAGGGCGGCGAGGCGCGCTCGATTTCGTCAGCCACAACTGCCGCTTCCTGTTCAACCACGGCGGCGAACAGCGCTTGCTTGTCGGCAAAGTGGTGGTAGAGCGCGCCGCGCGTGACGCCTGCGGCTGCCACGATCTCGGGGGTGCCGGTCTCGGCATAGGATTTTTCGGTGAACAATTTGCGCGCCGCGGCGATCAAGTCGGCGCGCGTCGCCTCGGTGCGGTCGCGGTTGGAACGGCGCGCGGATTCTCGTTGCATACATGCAGCCTGTATGTTAATTCAATCTACATGCAGACTGTATGTTGTTTGACGGGAGAAGGGAAGATGAAGACCACGAGCTACTACCCGGTGCTGATGACAGGCGATGTTGCCGCCACAAAGGCCTTCTATATCAAGCATTTCGGCTTCAAGCCGCTGTTCGAGAGCGACTGGTACGTGCATTTGCAGTCTGCCGAGGATCGCCGCGTCAATCTCGGCATCGTCCATGGCGATCATGAAACGATCCCGGAAGAAGGGCGGGGTCGCACGTCCGGCCTGCTGATCAATTTCGAGGTCAGGAACCCAGATGCTGTCTACGAACGCATCACCGCCGCCGGCCTGCCAATCTTGTGCAGCCTGCGCGACGAGCCCTTTGGCCAGCGCCATTTCATCACCAAGGACCCCAATGGCGTGTTGATCGACGTGATCAAGCCGATCCCGCCGAGCCCGGAGTTTCAGGCGCAATTTACCGAGGGTGCCTGAATGGGGTCGCTGGCAGGAACTGTCGGCAGAGATGGGCGGCGGCACCGGTTGCGTGACCTGGCGGGCATTCGCGGCCTATGGTGGGCTTGGCAAACCCAGGCTCTTCCATGCGTGAAATCTGCCTTATCCGCGCCCCGTCCAACCTTGGTCTTCGCCCGCTCCGGCCCGGCCATGTGCCAGGGACATGGCGGGCGCCGCAGGCGCTGAGCGAGGCCGGCCTGGTCAAGGTGGTTGCTCCCGCCAAGGTGGTCGATCTCGAACGGCCCGCCTACGGCACCGAACCGCAGCCTGGCACCCGACTGCGCAATGGCCCTGCGATCCGCCGGTTTAATCTGGAGCTTGCCGAGTTTGTCGCCGCCGCGATCGGGCAGGGCGAATTTCCACTGATCGTCGGCGGCGATTGTTCGATCCTGCTTGGCGCGCTGGCGGCCGCACGGCGGTCCGGTCCACTGGCCCTGGTGCATGTCGACGGTCACAGCGATTTCCGTCATCCCGGCAACTACGATGCCGATGCCACGCTCGGCTCGGCCGCCGGCATGGATCTCGCGCTCGCCACCGGGCGCGGCGAACCGCTCCTGACCGAGTGGCCTGGCATTGCCGGGCCGTTGGTGGCCGACGAACGGGTGATCCAGATCGGCGAACGGGAGAGCCGTGATGCCGACTTCGCCTGGGCGGACATCAACTCCACCGCCATGACGCTGATCGACGTCTTTGCCGCGCGCGAGCTTGGCGTGGCGAGGGTGCTGGAAAAGACCCGGGCAACGCTGGCGCGGTCTCCCTACTGGCTGCATCTCGACATTGACGTGCTCGACCAGACGGTGATGCCGGCGGTGGATTCGCCCGGCAGTCCCGGCATCGATCCCGACGATCTCGTCGCTATCCTGTCCGCATTGGTTGCCGGTCCTGCCTGCATCGGCATGGACATGACGATCTTCGATCCCGACCTCGACCCGACCGGCGAACTGGCGGCGCTACTGGTGTCGCTGCTTGGGCGGGTGCTCGAGCAGCGAGACCTCAGCTGCGCGCCACCGGCGTCACCGTCACCTGACTGACGCCGGTGCGGCGCACGACGGTGCACAACGTCTCGCGGCCGATGCGCTCGGCATCGAGCAGGCGCACCAAATCGTCGACGCCGGTGACCGGGCGGCCGTCGATGGCGGCGATGATATCGCCTTCCTTCAGGCCGGCCTTCGCCGCCGGGCCATTCTTCTCGACGCTGCGCAGCCGCACCGCCGTGCTGGTCGAGACTTGCGACAAAAGGGCTGCGCGGCGCGGCAGGTTCGTCGTGTCGGCTGAGACGCCGATGAAGGCGCGGCGCACGCGGCCGAAGCGGATGATCTCAGAGATGACGAAATTGGCGGTGTTCGAGGCGACGGCGAAAGCAATGCCTTGCGCGCCATGGATCATGGCGGTGTTGACGCCGATAACCTCGCCAGCCGAAGACACCAGCGGCCCGCCGGAATTGCCGGGGTTGAGCGCTGCGTCGGTCTGGATGACATCGTCGATCAGCCGCCCGGTGGAGGCGCGCATCGAGCGGCCGAGCGCCGAGACGACGCCTGAGGTGACGGTCCATTCGAAGCCGAGCGGATTGCCGATGGCAATGGCGATCTGGCCGCGCCGCAGCCGCTTGGAATCGCCAAGGGGGGCGACATCGGCAAAGCTGCCGTCGGCACGCACCAGCGCAATGTCGGTGTCGGGGTCGCGGCCAAGCACGCGCCCCTCGCTGGAGGCGCCGTCCGGCATCGAGACACGCACCGTCTTGGCGTCGCCGACGACATGGAAATTGGTGACGACCAGTCCGTCCGGCGCGATGACGAAGCCGGAGCCATGGCCGCCCTGACCGCCAAGACGCTCGATGCGGCAGACGGCGGGGCCGATGCGGTCGACGGCGTCGGCAACCGTCGTTGAATAGGCGTCGAGCAGCGTGTCGTCGGTTTGGAGTTTGGCGGCGGCGAGGGCCATTGGCGGGCTCCGTGTTTTCAGGCTTTTTCCTGTGCGTGTCGTTATCCCAAAACCGCTGAGCACTTTTGCGCGACACGCACTATATGTGCGAAGCGGCTGGAACCGTCGCGACCTGACCAGATGGCCAGTCAAACCGCCAACTAGCCGTCAGGCGAGTACCTCCAAGCGCGCTGCCGAGCGATATCTGGGGCATGAAGAAACCCAGGAGACCAACATGAGCGATTTCAATCTGAGCGCGTTTTCCCAGGCCATCGCCGATCTCGCCGCCAAGGCGGCGCCGGCAATTGCAAGTTTCGCCACGCATCATCATCGCACGGCAAGCGCCTTCCATTGGAGCGACGGCTATTTCGTCACCGCCGAGGAAGCCGTCGAGGCTGGCGAGGAGATTGAGCTGACGCTGGCCTCTGGCAAGACGGTGAAGGCCGAACTCATCGGCCGCGATCCATCGACCGGCGTCGCCCTGCTGAAGCCGGCCGATGCGGGCACAGCGCCTGCACTTACCAAGGGCGATGCGGTACGGCCCGGCAACATCGCCATCGCCATCGGCAACAGCCAGGGTGCGGCACTGGCCGTGTCGGGCTCTGTCGGCGAGGTCGGCCCGGCCTGGCGCTCGATGCGCGGCGGCACCATCGACCGGCGCATCAATCTTGCCATCGGCGCCGGCGGCCGTTTCGAGGGCGGTCCTGTGCTCGACGCCAAGGGCGCGCTGATCGGCATGCTGTTGTTCGGGCCGCGCCACCGGGCACTGGTGATGCCTTACGAGACGATCGAGCGGGCGGTTGCGACCTTGCGCGAAAAGGGTCACGTCGCGCGCGGCTATCTCGGCGCCGGGCTGCACCCGGTGCGCGACCGCGACGCGCATGGCGCGATGGTGATGAGCCTCGACGACGAGGGCCCGGCCAAGGCCGCCGGTCTTTCGCTCGGCGACATCATCGTGGCATGGAATGGCGAGGCCGTGCATGGCCCGCGCGACCTGATCCGCAGGCTCGGGCCTGACAGCGCCGGCGTTGCCGTGACACTCGGTGTCGTGCGCGGCGGCGAACAGCGCGATGTCGCGCTGACGATCGGCGAAAAGCCGCTTTCCTGAGAGGAGTGATGGACACGCTCACCAGCGACCGGATCATGCATGACGGTGCCGCCTCACGGCGGCTGGTGGTGCTGATTGCGCTTGGCGACGCGGCTCGCGCCGAGCGCCTGGCTGCGTCGTTTGCCGCGAGCGAAGACCTGCTGCCGGTCGCGGCCGGCGGCGGTACCGCCGATGTCGCCATCGTTGACGAAAGCAGCGGTGATGCCGTGCCGGCCTCCACGCCACGGGTGCTGCTGTCGGGCAGCGCCGAGCGGCCTGCTGGCGAGGTGTTGGCCGTGATGCCTGCGGGCACGGACGATTTGTTGATTGCAGCGGCAGCGCGGCTGGCGGCGGCCGGCTATCGCGTAACGAGCGATGGCGGACGCGGGCGCCATGAGGATTTCCATGCCAGCGATCGCGAGGCCGGCGATGGCGAGCCGTTTGACGACGAAGCCTCCGACGAGCACGCCGCCCGGCCTTCGCTGTCGCCGCGCGAGGCGGAAGTGCTGGCGCTGCTGGCCGAGGGCGCACCCAACAAGGTGATCGCGCGGCGGCTGAATATTTCCGTGCACACGGCGAAGTTCCATGTTGCCGCGATCCTGATCAAGCTGGGTGCCGCCAACCGCACAGACGCGATCGCCATCGCGATGCGCCAGGGGCTGGTGCTGGTTTAGTCACAAACCCTACGCAGCGTAACTCGGCGTCCAGCGCGTCGGACCTTGCGCTGTGGTCGCCTGCCGCGCAAAGGTTCGCGCCTGCTGTGTTGCAAGGGAGGCGCAAGGAAATGTCGCTCAAGGGAAAGACGCTGTTCATCTCTGGCGGGTCGCGCGGCATCGGGCTGGCGATCGCGCTGCGCGCCGCGCGTGACGGCGCCAATGTGACGATCGCCGCCAAGACCGCCGAGCCGCATCCGAAGCTTCCGGGCACGATCTACACCGCGGCTGAAGAGATCGAGCAGGCCGGCGGCAAGGCGCTGCCTGTGCTGTGCGACATCCGCGAGGAAGCACAGGTTGCCGCGGCGGTTTCAAGGACCGTCGAAAAGTTCGGCGGCATCGACATCTGCGTCAACAATGCCAGCGCCATCCAGCTCACCGGCACGCTGGAAACCGACATGAAGCGCTACGATCTGATGCACCAGATCAACACCCGCGGCACCTTCCTCGTCTCCAAAATGTGCATTCCACACCTGAAGTTGGCTAACAATCCTCACATTCTGAATCTGGCGCCGCCGCTGGACATGAAGGCCAAATGGTTCAAGAACCACGTTGCCTACACCATGGCCAAGTTCGGCATGTCGATGTGCACGTTGGGTATGAGCGCCGAGTTCGCCAGGGACGGCATCGCGGTCAATTCGCTGTGGCCGATCTCGACCATCGACACGGCGGCGGTGCGCAATCTGCTCGGCGGCGCAACTGTGGCGGCGATGAGCCGTTCGCCCGACATCATGGCCGATGCCGCGCATGCGATCTTCATGCGGCCGTCACGCGAGGCGACCGGCAATTTCTACATCGACGAGGAGGTGCTGCGCGCCAAGGGCGTCAGCGATTTGTCCATCTATGCGCCAGGCGCGACCGGGCCGCTGGCTGGCGACTTCTTCGTGCCGGACGAGGTGTTTGCGAATTCTGATACTAAGATCAGGAATACGTTTTAAAGATGCCTAGGGTAGTCCATTCGCTGATGCAAAACGCGTACAGCATCGATGGATCGATTGGCCATTCGTAGAAATAGCACGTGAGAGCCTGCGGCATATTTCAGCAAGCCGGGGCGAATATTCTCCGCAGTTTTAGCCATCGCTGGAAATTGGTCTATCAAATTTATGATTGAGCGAATGGCGTGGATATAGGCTTCCGCTCGTTCGGGACCCCATTCCTTCAGGGAATGGTCCCATATCTGGTCAAGATCTGCTTTCGCTTTTGGTGAGAACCTGACGGTTCTCTTCATCCGCGCTTCTTTGACTCCAGAAAGGCATCGAAGTCGAATGGCTCTGGATCGCCTGACAAATCTCCCTCATCGATGGCAGACCGGAGTTGCTCAAGCTTGAGTTCCTGTTCTTCCAAAAGACGAAGGCCGGCCCGAACGGCTTCGCTTGCCGACCCAAAACGCCCGTTCGCTATTTGCCGCTGGATAAAGGCATCGTATTGATCACCTAGGGTGATGGAGGTGTTCTTGGGCATGATAAATCTCCAATACCAATAGATGGTATCAATTTTCCCGAACGCTAACAAGCACAGGAGTGCGCCGTCACGCCTCGTCCTTCTTGCCTTTGCTCAGGCCCATCAGCCGGTCGATATAGGCGAGCATGAAGGCCGAGACGACGAAGGCGAGGTGGATGATGGTCAGCCACATCAACTGGTCGGTCGAATAGGAAGACGAGTTGAGGAACACCTGCAAGAGGTGGATGGAAGAGATGGCAACGATGGTCGAGGCAACCTTGACCTTCAGCGAACCGACATCGATCGTGCCCAGCCAATGCACGCCACCGTCTTCATCGTCGAAGCGGCTGACGAAGTTCTCGTAGCCCGAGATGATGACCATCACGACCAGCGAGGCGACCAGTGCGGCATCGATCAGCCCCAGCATCTTCAGGATCGTGTCGGTGTCGCCAAGCGTCAACGCCACGGTGACGAACTCGTAGAGCTTCTTGCCGAAGGACAGCGCATAGATTGCCAGCGCCACGCCCAGCCCGAGATAGAAAACGACCAGCAGCCAGCGCGAGGCAAGGATGATCGATTCGATGGCCAGTTCGAGACGCTTCATGGAGTGGTTCCGGGGTTCTCTTGGGATAGTGGGCCGCGAGGTGGTGGCTCGTATTTCGGTCAGGTCGTCCCTGTTTGCAAGACAAAAAACCCCGCCGGCGAGGGACCGGCGGGGCTCAATGCGTCCCGCTGGAGTCGGGACGGGGCAGGGAACGCCCTGTCAAGAATCTGGGGTAGGTGAACCCACGATTCAATGAGCCGGCGCTAATGCCGGTACAATTCTTGTTGAACCTGACATGTCGAGCCATCCCCGGCAGGACCGGGGATGGCTGCTTCTCGTGCAGAGTCCGCAAACCAGGTCATGGTTTTGAAATCATGACCTAATTGTTGCTGGCGACGGGCGCCACCAGCGAGGTGATGCGGCGAATGGCGACGCGTCGGTTCTCGCGGTTGGGCGCGGCCGTGTTGACCTTCAGATACTCCTCGCCATAGCCCTGCGTCGTCAGGTTCTCCGGCGGAATGCCGAAGGCATTGGTGAGGGCCTCCGCCACCGCTTCGGCGCGACGATCGGACAAAGCGAGGTTGGCCTCTGGCGTGCCGACGGCATCTGTGTGGCCTTCGATCAGGAAGGTCTCGGCCGGGTTCTTCTTCAGCAGCTTGTCCATCGCGCTGGCGACACCCTCGAGCTTCTGCACCTCGGTGTCGGAGATCGAGGCCGAGCCGAATTCGAAGTTCAGCGTGTCGAGGTCGACACGGCGTGCAATGTCGCGCACGCGGGCCGAACGCTTGACCTCGTCGATCGAATAGAGGCGCTGGACCTTCTCCACCGGCGGCTGTTCGAGGAAGGTGTAGTAGTCGTCAGGGCTCTCGACGTCCTCGGAATCGAGGATGTACTGCCGGCGCGGGATGGTCAGTCGCATCGGCGGCAGGTCGTCGCCGGGATCGCGCCAGTCGCCCTCATCCTGATAGTCCTGCTCGTCGACGTAGCTCAGCACGTATTCGCGCCCGTCAGGGGTGATGCGCGAACGCTGGATGACATCGCCGTAGCGGTTGCGGATGGTGACGATCTGGACGCCATTGCCGCGCTCGACTGTCTCGCGTGTGCGGCCTTGCGGCAGATCCTCGTAGTAGACGTCCTTGGCGCCACGGTTCATGCGCGGACCGTCATTGCTCTGGACGATCGTCTGGTTGTTGAGCTGGATGATGACGCGGTCGCCGATTTCCTTGAGCACGTCGACGCCCTTGGGACGGCGGCGGTCGCGGATATTCTCGTCCGGTGCACGATCGACACGCTTGCCTTTTTCCTCCGTCACCGGGACCAATTTTTCGGGCTTGATCTCCTGCTGGGCGGCCTTGTCGTCGGTGGGCGGCGGACCCTGATCGACAGGCGCGACCACGGGCTTGCGGCCCTGATCGCCACCTTGCTGGGCGTTCTGCCCACCATTCTGCTGCTCGCCATTCTGCTGGCCGTTCTGGTTGGCGGGCTTCCTGCGGCCCTGATCCTTGCCGCCCTTGCGCTCGGCATCCTTCTGGCTGTCCAGTATGGGAGCGGCGTTCGGATCGGCAGGCGCCTCGCCCTGGACAGGCGCCCCCTTGCCGCCATTGGCCGGTTGCTCGGCTATGGCAGGCTTTTCGCCATTGGCCGGTTGTTCGCCCGTGGCAGGCTGCTCGCCGGTGACAGGCTGCTCGCCAACCGGTTTCTTGCCGTGCTTCTTGGTCTTGTCCTGCGGCTGCTCGCCCTGGGCCGCTGGCTGTTCGCCGGCAGGAGCCGGTTCGACCTTGGGCTTCGCCACTTCGGCCGGAGCTTGCTTCTCGGTCGGTGCCGGGGCGGCTTCCGGCACGACGGCCGGTTTGGCCGTTTCGACAGGCTTCTTCTGCTTCTCAGGCTTCTGCGGGGGCTCGACGGCCGGCGCTATCGTGGTCGGCTCGGCCTGCTGATCCTGCTTGTGCCTCTTGCGCGGCTTAGCTTGCTCGCCCTGCTGGTTGTCGTTGGCCGGTTCGGCCTGGCCGGCAGGAGCCGCTTCGGCTGGCGCCTGCTCAGTCTGCTGCTGCTCGCGCTTTTTCTTGCGCGGCTGCTGCGCTTCGGCGGCTGGAGCGGCCTGCTCTGCGGGTGCCGCTTCGGCCGGCGCCTGCTCGGTCTGCTGCTGTTCGCGCTTCTTCTTGCGCGGCTGCTGCGCTTCGGCGGCTGGAGCGGCTTGCTCGGCCGGCGCCTGCTCAGTCTGCTGTTGCTGCTGATCGCGCTTCTTCCTCCGAGGTTGCTGCTCTTCGACAGCCGGAGCGGCCTGCTCGGCAGGGGCGGACTCCGTCTGCTGTTGCCTCTCGCGCTTCTTGCGCGGCTGCTCCTGCTCGCTCTGGGCGGCGGGCGCCGCCTGTTGCTCTGGCTCGGTCTTCTTCCGCTCCCTTTGTTTCGGCTGCTTCTGCGCACAGGCTTCGGCCGATTCGCCCTCGGCGCACGCTGCCTGCGCCAAAATGAACGCGGCTGACGTGTGCTGGGCGGGGCCGAAGGCGGCACTTCCCTGAAGCGGGAACGCGCCCAACGGCGCGGATGCCATCAGCAGGCCAAGTGCGGTGCCTGCCAGAATCCGTGGTTGGCGTTTCATCGAAAACTCTCCTTATGGGGTCCCATCCTTGCCGAAACCGATCGTGCGCCGATTGGTTCCAGTTTGGCCGCGATAGACGCCGTACGGGGCGATTGGCCGGCCTTTTGAAGGCAACTTCGTGTCATTCACCTGGCGATCGCCGCATTCCGGCCGTTGCCGCGCTTGACCTTGCCGGCGGCTGGGGCCACATGCCGGGAATGGAAACGCCATTCTGGAAAACCAAGGCGCTGGAGGCGATGAGCCCGGCCGAATGGGAGTCGCTGTGCGACGGCTGCGGCAAATGCTGCCTGTCAAAGCTCGAGGACGAGGACACCGGCGAGATCTACTGGACCAGTGTCGGGTGCCGGCTGTTCGACGCGCAGAGCTGCCGCTGTTCGGACTACGCCAACCGGCTGGCGCGCGTTCCCGACTGCGTGGGGCTGACGCCGCAGAACGTTCGCACCATCAGCTGGCTACCCAGCACCTGCGCCTACCGGCTGGTGGCTGAAGGCCATGATCTCTACTGGTGGCACCGGCTGGTGTCAGGCAGCGCCGAGACCGTGCATGAGGCCGGCATGTCGATGCGCGGGCGGGTCAAGGCAAGCGAGACCGATCTCGCCGAGCCGGAAGACTATTTTGATTACCTGTTGGACGACGAGCCGTAGGGCTCGCGCCGGGACGACGAGCCGTAGGGCTCGCGCCGGGACGACGAGCCGTAGGGCTCGCGCCCGGGACGACGAGCCGTAGGGCTCGCGCCCGGGACGACGAGCCGTAGGGCTCGCGCCCGGGACGACGAGCCGTAGGGCTCGCTTGCATTGGAGACGACGAGCCGTAGGGCTCAGCGTTGGAACGAACAAGCTGGTCTTCAGCCAATCAGCTGGATTGGGACCCGGGCACTGAGTGAGGCGTTTTGGAGCATTCACCCCTGCCGTGGACGATGGTAGATGGCCGGCGAAATCCTTTTCCGCCACATGAACCGGAGATGAACGGCCGGTTCGCAATGAGTTCAGACAGCCAAGTGCATTCTCCCCCCATCGGTTCACGAGGACGGGCGAAAGCCCGCAACAAGGAGAGAAGACAATGTTCAACACGATCAAGACGGCAGCCCTTTCGGCTCTGGTCGGTCTCGGCACGCTGGCCGCCATCCCGGCCCATGCCGACAGCCTCTATCTCGGCTTCGGCAACAACAACGACACGCGCTTCGGCGTCTATGCCGGCGACGACGGCTATCGCCACCGCCGTGATGAACGTCGCGGCTGGGGTGATGAACGCCGCGGCGAATGGCGCCGTGGCTGTTCGCCGGACCGCGCGCTCGACAAGGCCGAACGCATGGGTCTCCACCGCGTCCGCATCCTCGACGTCAACCGTCGTACTGTGAAGGTGATGGGCCGACAGTACGGCGACCGCGTCGTCGTCGTGTTCGCCAACGATCGCGGCTGCCCGGTTATCTATCGCTGAGGCTGGGTCCGGCTTGAATACAAGGGCATGATCTCCTTCAAAGATCAGCCTGGCGGCATGACCCTCATCGAGGGTTAGCCGAGCAGCATGATCTTCTGCGAAGATCATGCTGGGAGTAGCCGAGCCCCTTTCCTGCTGGAAGGGTGTGGCTCGAAAAAACCCCGCGGGAGCAATCCCGCGGGGTTTTTCATGCAACGTGTTGGCGATGGCTGGATCCATGGCCGAGCAAGCCCAGCCATGGATCGTCAGGCGCTTACTTAAGTTCGAAGGTGACGGTGACCTGGACGTTGTAGGAATTCTCGCCGGCCTGCACCGGAGCCGCGCCCGCCGCGGCATCGAAGGCCTTGGCGTTGATCGGCATTGGTGTCGGCGCGATGTTCTGGTCGGTGATCTCGAGCACCCGTCCGAGGCTGACGCCGGCGGCCTCGGCGAGCGTCTTGGCCTTGGCCACGGCGTTGGCCACCGCCTTCTTGCGGGCCTCGGTGACGGTCGCTGCCGGGTTGTCGTTGGTGAAGGTTATGCCGCCACCCTGGTTGACGCCGAGCGACACCGCCTTGTCCAGAATCTCGCCCGTCTTGTCGACATCGCGCACCCGCACCGACAGCGTGTTGGTCACTTGATAGGCGACGAGTTCGGCTTCCTGGCTGCCATCCGGCTTGTTGGTGTAGTTGTAGCGCGGGTTGATCTGGATGCCGGCGGTCTGCAGGTCGCGGTCCTTGATGCCAGCCGACTTCATGGCGGCGATCACGGCGGCCATGGCGTCGTTGTTGGCGTCGAGTGCCGCGCGCGCGGTCTTGGCTTCGCGCATGACGCTGAGCGTCAGGATCGCCAGATCGGGGGCTACGGTTGCTTCGCCTTCGCCCGACACAATGATGCGGGGCGGCGTCGGCAAATCGGTGGCTCCAGCCATCGCCGGAAAAGCGATTGCAGCGGCGAGCGCGAGAKGCAAAAGGCGTCTGGTCATGAAAATCTCCTTGGTCCGCGATCAAAGTCGCAGAGGTCGCGTAGAGCGCGATTATGGGTTGATTTGGGCGATCCGTGGAAGCGCGACGGGAAAGCCTTGTGCGGAGATGCGAAAAACATTAATCCAGCCCGCGTGGGGCCTGTAGCTCAATGGTTAGAGCCGGCGGCTCATAACCGCTTGGTTGGGGGTTCGAGTCCCTCCGGGCCCACCATTGTCGTTATTTATCAATGCTTTAGAGGGGGGTTCGCCACGAGGTTCGCCAATAGGTTCGCCAAGCATCGGCTTGCGCGTCACGAGACGCACGACTCGATCCATCCCTTGGACTGCCAGGCGAACCTGCGATGCCTCGCGCGAATAAAGCTCGGCATGGTCGATATCGTCGTGACCGAGCACGTCCATGAGCTGTCTCGTTGAGGCCTCGGCCTCCGCCAGATAAACACCGAGCGACTTCCGCAAGCCATGCAGTGTCAACCCCTTCGGAAGATCGGCAAGCTTGCACCAATGCGCCATCATTCCAGTCAGCGACTTGGCGGAGAACGGCTCACCGTAGCCGTTGACCAGAACGGTCTCGCCGCGCCTGTCGGCCGCATCCAGGATCTCGGACAGCATCGGTGTGATCGGCACGAAAAGCCGTTTGCCGCCTGTTCGTCCCTTGTTCTTGGCCTGAACGATATCAAATCCGTCGAAGTGACGCTCGACACCGTCGATGAAGACGCGGCGGGTGACCCTCTGATCCCAGCGCAGGCCCGCGACGTCGCCGCGGCGATTGCCGAGCCAAAGCGCCAAGCCGTAACAGGTGCGTGCCGCCGTGCCGGGCTGCCAACGGTTTTCGAATTGCGCCATCGCCTCGCGCGACCATGCTTTCCAACCGGCATAGGCGGGCCGCCACTCAACCGCCGCTGTGGGATCGATTTCGATCCAGTCTTGCCGCAGCGCCACATAGACCAGCTTGCGTATGCCCACCAGCAGATGCTTGGCCTTATGAGGGGTGGCGATGAAGCGGCCAAGAAGCTCTTCGATATGGATACGTCGAAGGTTCTTAACCGCTACATCCCGCCAGACGAGCGGGTGATCAGCGACCACTCGCAGTTCTAGAAATTCCTCGATYAGCCGCGTGTTTTTGCGCTTGCTGGCTTCGTCAAGCGCCAACCACTTGACTGAGATCTTCAACCGTTGAAAGGCCGCTCCAAACGTGCCGGGCAGGGCGGCTCCAGGCAAACGAGCGACGGGAGCCTTGGGGACTTTCCGGCCCTCGACCGCTGCTTGGTAGGCCTCCTTGAAACCCGCCTGATTGGGGGCCGGCAGGCTAACCACACGCTCCTGCGTCCGATAGCGCCAGCGAACTTTGCCATGGCGGTCGGTGTAGGAGGACAGGCCGGGATATTTGTCGGTCATGACAGAATGAATCTATTCCCTGCGATGATTCCCTTGCAACAGGAAGTCGACGATATTTTCTTCATCGTCTCCAGGTAGTTCGCCAAATGCCGCTTCGAGTTTGAGCCGATCCCAAATCACGCGGCCGTCAACTTTCTTCGGTTTCGGCATGCGGCGATCAGCAACCATCTGGTCGAATTTAGTGATGCCTACGCCGACGTAGCGGGCGGCTTCTTCGCGTGAGAGGCCACGAGGAGGATAGGAGAGGCTGTCGCTTTTCATGATCTCGCCGCCGGCATGTGGCCGCCCTTGTGCGCGGACTTCCGTTCAGAGATCAGGTCTAGATTGTATCAGCCGCCGCCGGAAGGGCGCCGATCAAGCCCTGCGGTAAATTGCGGTCAGAGCGTATAAATAGGATGGTTGTGTGAGGTCATCCTAGCGCCCTGCTGCGATCGTCGTCGAGATAAGAATGGACCGGGCTCGCAAGAAAAGAAACTTCGGCCATTCCGTGACGAACTAGCGCGAACTCGAACGGCACTCCTCGCCGGGGGTCGTCGGTCCCGCGTCCCGCCTCTGGCGGCGCTATGCTGACGCTCCTTCGGCTACCCTCTTAACCGGTCTCGTCGTTGCAGTCGGTCCCGCGTCGCGCCTGCGGCGCCGCAATGGCTGACGCTCCTACGGCTGCCTTTTTAGAGGGAAGCCGGGGCACTGCCCTACATCGCGAGAGCGAGTCCCACACGGCCGAGGTCTCTCCGACAAAGGGAATAGTCGCAAAAAGGGAAGAGATGGTCTTGGCCATCTCTCCCCCCGCGATTGCCGCCTGCGCAGGGCGGGGCCGCCCGCTCGCAAGGCGGTGCTAAACATCACAATCCGACCTGATCCGACACGCCCCGCTCGGCGCGCAGCCCAGCTCCGCTCGCCGGCATTCGCCCCCCTCTATGCCGCGCGCTCATCCTGCTGCGGCTCATCCTGCGTTTCGGTAGAGTGTATCCCGAAGTCAGCCTGTCCATCGAGGATGTTGCGCAAGGACTGGGTCAGGCGGCAATTCGCAAGCGCAGACTCGATATCGTCTTCACCAATGAGACAGGAGTTGCCACCCGGTGCCGGAGCGAGGTGTTCTGGCGTGAGCGCTTCTTCGTTCTCCTGCCCGCCGACCATGGCCTTGCTGCCAAGTTGGCTGTCACGTGGGCAGACCTGGCAAGCGTGCGCCTTTTGGTCCCGGCCGGACCCGAGACAACGCCCCTGGTCTCGCAGCGGCCAGAGCACATTTCCGAACATATCGGCCCGGCAATCCAGATTTGCAGCACCGGCCAGGCAACAGCCACTCTGAAGGTGCAACTCGGTCAAGAGGTAATGCTTGCGGGCGAAAGCTTCGCCAAGGCAGCCGCCTTCGGTTCTGCCATATGGAAGCCGCTTGAAGGTAAGGGCTCTTTCAGTTCGATCAGAGTCGTGTGGCTGGAATCGAATCCGAAGCGCGCAGTCCTGCGGCTTGTCGCGCTCGCTACCAAAATGGCGAATGGAAATCCGGAACAAGCGAAGCGCGCAAGCTGACGCCCTCCTTAGGCAGAGGGCGAATAGCTGCCGCAACTGACGTAGACGTTCCCCCTAGCGAAGCCATAGGCGGGGGCGTTCGGCGGGCGGTTCAGCGCCCGCCTCGCAAGGTGTCAGCAGGTAGAGCCAGGCCAACATCTCATGGGCCTCGCCGCAGCATGGGCCGGCTATGCCCGCAGAAAGGATGCTAAGTGCTTCCCCTCGCGTCAGTGTGGTGGACGCAACCGGCGCATCAGCCTTCACATGCATGATCGACCTCCAATGTTGACGGCGGCAGCAGGTGCCGACTGCTCGCCGGTTGTTCCGCAAGCATGGCCGCCGCCAAGAGCTGCCTCTCGTCCGGAACGGCTGCTGATTTTTTGCTGAATTCTGCCTGCCTACCGGCGACGCTCGCAGCGCCTTTGCCATCTGGTTCCGCCTCACCTCATCGACATCAGGTCCGTCATGAGGCCGACCCCGACCCTGACGAAGAACGTAGATCTGCGGACCTCCTGACAGCCGATGTCCTTCAACTGATCGGACGTCAGGTCTGCTAACGCCCTGCGCCCTGCAACGGTCCGCCGCCAGGCTGTGAAGGCTGCGACTGCTGCTGCCATGCTGTTCGACGCTTTCTCAAGCAGCCGGTGTTTCGATGTGCAGGTCTCTGCGTGAGCTTCGGTGCGAGCCATTTTGCTCTCCTGTTCCAGATTACGGGCGCAGCTTGTCACGGGGGCGATTTGCGGTTGTTCAGCCGGGCGTGAACAATCGCGGGAAGTCCGATGGACCGCCGTTAAATCTGCGTTAAATCGACCGGCGAAGATGCTATTCTGCTGGCGCGTTCGAAATCTGGAGAGCGGTCGTGCGTATCCGGTTGCTTGGCGGTCTCGAAGTGATGTCCGGAGAGGGCCAGCCCGTCCGCTTCGCAACGCGCAAGTCGGCGCTGCTTTTTGCCGCCCTGGTCCTGGCGGGTCGCCGCGGCGCCACTCGCGAACGGCTTTGCGAAGGGTTTTGGCCGGGACGAGGCGATGCGCAGTCGCGCAACAGCCTGCGCCAGGCGCTGGCCGACATCCGTCGGTGGTTTCCCGCCGCCGGCAATGCAGCCATTTCCATCGAGGGGGATCAGGAAACGGTTGCGCTGACGGCCGGCTCGGACGAAGCCGACATCTGGCTCTTCGAGCGGAAGCTCGCCGAGAGCGGGACGACGGACCTCGCCTTTGCCGCCGACCTCTATCGCGGTGATGTGCTCGCGGGGGAGGCCATTCCGGACGGACTGGATGAATGGTTCAGCCCATACCAGGTCAGATACCGGCAGAAGGCGCAGCAGCTGGTGGAGCGCCTGAGCCTGGAGAAGCCCGGAGCCGGATCCGCGGACGAAGCGGCTTGCGAACGGCTTGCCGAAAGGCTGCTTGCCTCGGATCCGGCCGCCGAGCCGGCGCATCGCGCCTTGATGCGCATCCACGCTGCGAGGGGCCACGAAAATGCGGCCCTGCGTCAGTTCGAGACCTGCCGCGCGCTGCTGAAGAAGCATCTGGGCGTGGAACCCGAGGCACAGACGCTGTCACTGGTGGCGTCGCTGCAGACGCGGGGCGGAAATCGCCAGACCGCGTCGGCGCACGACACCGCCCAGCCGCCTCAGCCTATCGCCACGCCGGCGAGACCGCATGACCAGCCGTCGGTGGCAGTGATGCCTTTCGACAACCTCGGCGGGGCGGAGGACGAGTATTTTGCCGACGGCGTTGTCGAGGAGATCACCGCCGCGCTTTCCCGCATCCGGGACTTCTTCGTCATCGCCCGCCAGTCCGCATTCACCTACAAGGGCCGCTTCGCCGACGTGCGCGAGGTCGGCCGGGAACTCAGCGTCGYCTACGTGGTCGAAGGCACCGTTCGGCGGGGCGGCAATCGGCTGCGCATTTCCGTGCAACTGGTCGATGCCGAGACGCGGACACAATTATGGTCCGAGCGCTACGAGGGTGCGACCGAGGACGTTTTCGAGTTCCAGGACAGGATCGCGGCGCAGGTGGCGGGCGCCATCCATCCGGCCATCCGCGGCGCCGAGATCGAGCTGGCCAGGCGCAAGCCGCCGACCAGCCTCAGGGCCTATGATCTCGTCATGCGCGCCTATCCAAACATTTGGGGCCGCCGCAAGGACACCAACGACCTGGCAATAGAGCTGCTCAAGAAAGCGATCGCGGTCGATCCGGCCTATGGCCGCGCGCATGCGCTTCTGGCCTGGTGCCACGCTTCGAACGCCGTGTTTCTATGGGCCGAGCAGCCGGAAAGCGAGCTGGAAAAGGCGGTCGCGGCGGTCGAGGCAGCCGGCTCGATCGGCGACGATCCAACCGCGTTGACCGCCGCCGGCGCGGCATTGAGCATGGGCGGTGACCAGGAGCGCGCCGCCACCTTCATCGAAAAGGCGCTCATGCTCGATCCGAACAATGCTTGGGCATGGGCACGCCATGGCTGGATCGCAATCTACAGAGGCGAAGTCGCCCTGGCCCCGGACCGGTTCCAGCGAGCGATGGCGCTGAGCCCAATGGATCCGTTCGCGTTCGCCGTGAGGCTGGGAATGGGCTACGCCTTGGCTAAGACGGGCTCCCTTTCCCAGGCCGTCGCGATCGCCCGTGACGTCATCGCCGCCCACCCCGACATCATCACGTCCTATCGCTATCTCGCCGCCTGGTCGGCGATGGGCGGCGACCTGGTGACCGCCCGCTGGGCCGCGCAAAAGCTCCTGGCCGCCCAGCCGAGTTTCACGATCGAGCGATTCCGGTCGCTGCCTATCTTCCGGAACACGCCGGAATGGGCAGACCAAGTGGTCGAAGGCTTGAAGCTGGCGGGATTGCCCGAGCGCTGACTATCTTCGGCCCATCCTTGGTTTCAACTTGGATGACATGATCGCCCCCTGCGCCCCTGGCTAGGATAGCGATCCTACCGGCTCACGACCATTGCACGTCGTTTAATTAGCCACAACATCAGCACGGCGCGGAAGCTTCCATGCCGAAGTCTGCTCACCAAATTGCGCCGCGAGAGCCGGTAGAACCGCGCCGACAGCCACCGCGAAACGCCCGGAGATATAGCTCACAAGAAGATGCACGTCGAAATTGGAAAGCCTGCTTCCCCAACTATGCCTTACGAGCATGACGAGCACTGATACTGCGGAAAATGATAGCCCCAAGCCCGACAGGTGGAGCAGATACGTCCGAACCTTGAAGTTCCATGAACTCGACCGCCATCGCACAGTTGGAACAGCCCCTCATAAGACCACGGTCCAGTTCGGCAGTCTATGATTGGCGAGTGCCTGAAACGGTTCGGAGAAGGTCTTGCGGGGCGATCAACTTTTAACTAACCACACCATCAGCAAATGCTGCCCACCAGATCATGCTGCTTCCCACACCCTCAGAATCCTCGCCGCCAGAGCCGCTTTGTCCTGGGCAGGAAGCGACCATAGTGTTTGACCATCATTTCGTCGGGCTGGCGCCCCAGAGCGGGTGCTCATGGCGCCCACCCTTCGGCTTTGGCGGGACTGGAGCTCAGGATTCACGGCGACGGCGGCGATCGTCCACGACCCGCGCGAGCACTTCGGTGGGGTCGCGGTCGACTGGCAATACCAGCATATTTTCGATGTCAAAGGCGGTAACGCCGATATCGCGACGCTCGCATTCGCTCATGGCGGCAAAGGCGGCGAGGTCCCTGCGAGCCCTCCAGAAGCGCGGCAGCCACAGCAGCGCCGACGTCACGGCGGCCAGCATCCGGAAAGGCCGCGAGGGAGAAGCATGCGACCGGCAATCGGCTGCGAGACCGATGAAAGGAACCAGCGTGGTCATGGTGTTGTCTCCATCCTCGAACTGTCCTTGAGCGACAGCAAGGATGAGATTAGTCGGCACCCGGCCGGAGATCGTGAGGCCCAGGTGAAACTCGAGGGAAATTGTGACGAAATCGGCAGGCGGGCACCGGCCCCCGGTCGTCGACACGATATCAGTCCGGCAGGCCGGCCTCGCGCAGGCTGGCGGCAACGCGCTCCCGCGTGCCCGCTTCGAAAGGCAGCTGGTCCCAGATCGTGGCGACCGTCAGCCCCGGATGGCTTTCCAGCAGCCTGCCGCACACGCGCCGGGCTTCATCCTTGCGGCCGGCATGGACCAGCGTCATCACCAACCAGCGTAGCGCCCAGGTGGCGCCAGGGTGCCGGCTGACCCCGCGCCGCGTCATGACCAATGCTTCTTCGTAGCGCCCGGTAATGAAATGGGCGGCGCCGATGCCGAGTTCGGCCATGTAGCCCATCGGGTCGCGCGGGCTCAGCCGTTCGAAATGCTCGAACTTCTCGATCGCCGCCTCGGGCCGCTCGCGATAGACGTCAAGCCAGCCGCTGCGCAGCCAGGCCCAGGCGGAATTCGGATCGAGCGTGCGCGCCCGTGTCAGATGCATGTCGGCGACATCAAAGTCGCGGGCGAAGGAATGCGCGGCGCCGAGCACCGCAAGCACCATCGGGTCGTCGCCGGACAGCGCCGCCCCCTTCTGCGCCAGGCGCAGGCCCTCTTCCCGGGACGCGGCCGGCGTTTCGGTCCAGTGGTAGGTGACACGCTGCAGATGGCACCAGGCCAGCAGCGAAAGCGCCAGCGCATAATCAGGCTCGATCGCGATCGCCCGTTCAAGCAGTGTCCCGGCCTCCTCGTTCTGCGCCCGCTCGAGCGACCAGGCGAGCGGAAAGGCGCGCAGCACGTAGTCGTAGGCGGCGAGGCTTTCCGGCCGCTTGCGCCGCGACCGCTCGATCTCGGCCGACAGGATGGAGGGCTGGATGGCGCCGACGACACTCTCGGCGAACCGGTCTTGGAGGTCGAACACGTCGGCCATGGTTCCGTCGTAGCGGTCGGCCCAGATCGTCTTGCCGGACGACTGATCGATGAGTTGTCCCGTAAGGCGGATGTGGTCGCCGGCCTTGCGAACGCTGCCGGTCAGCACGTAGCGCACGCCGAGTTCGGCTCCGGCGCGTTTCACGCCGTCGGCCTGCCCCTTGTAGGCGAAGCTCGAATTGCGGGCGATGACGAACAGCCAGCGCATGCGCGATAGCGCTGTGATGATCTCGTCGACCATGCCGTCGGCGAAATAGTCCTGCGCCGGGTCGCCGCTGAGATTCTCGAAGGGCAGCACCGCGATCGAAGGCTTGTCGTCGGCGGACCCTTCGCCGGCCCCGGCCGCGGGGTGATCATCGAGGCGGCGCACGCGCTCCTCGTCGATCACATAGCCCCGCCGCAGCACGGTGCGGATCAGGCCATCGGCCTCGGCGCCGAGCGCCTTGCGGATGTCCTTCATGCATTGGGTAAGCGAATCGTCGGAAACGGCGATGTTCGGCCAGACCGCATTGACCAACTCGTCCTTGCCGATGACGCGGCCGGCATTTTCCAGGAGGTAGGTAAGCAGCGAAAGCGACTTGGCGCGCAGGTCGACGTCGTGCCCGCCCCTCTGCAGTCTGCCCCTGTGCAGATCGAGCCTGTGGCCGGAGAATTCGAACGTCGTCATGTCGCCCCTCGAGGAGACGTCAACCAATTCGATCCGCGCGACGGCTAGGAGACTGTCACGGCCATCGCATGCTCGAAGACATCACGCCCGCCCCAAGACATCAAGGCTTTCGCCCGCTGAAGATGGCGTGGCCGGCGAACAGCCAGGCGCAGTCGACTTCAGTGAAGCCCGCTTGCGCAAGCCAGGTGAGTTGCTCGGCCAGCGAGGACGGCTTGTCGATCGGTTCGCCGTCGGGGTTGCGGAAATAGTTCCAGCCGAGGCGGTTGAACTCGGCGAAGGCGGCCAGGTCGCCGTCGATCGCGAGCGCCCGCGAACGCACCGCCTCGTCCCACTGCCGCGCCGCGATGGCGAGAGCGGCCGCCCCCGGCGGGCGCACGATGTCGGCCACCACGAGGACGCCGCCGGGGCTGAGCGCCGTCCCAAGGTCGGCAAAAAGCATCCGCTTCTGCCGCCCGTCGAGGTGGTGGATGGCGAGCGACGAGACAATCGCATGCGGCGGCTCGGGAAAGCTCCGCCAGTCACGATGTTCCAGCTCGAACGCGGCAGTGGCCAGGCGGTCAGCGTGGTCGCGACAGGTCTCGCGCGTCTGCTCGAGCATCCGCGCCGAGCCGTCGAGCGCCAATACCCTGCAGTCCGGAAATCGCTGCAGCAAGGCGCGGCTGAGCAGGCCCTCGCCTGAACAGAGCTCGACCAGCAGGCCGCCCTGCACGGGAGGAATTAGATCGGCGATGATGCCGATCTGGCGTTCCCGTTCGGGGACGAAATAGCGCCCGTAATCGAGAAAGCTTCGGGAATTGTTCTCATCCCAATGCCTTGCGCCTCCCATGTCGGTCATGATCAATCCTTTCATCCTTTTGGTTACATTGCCGGAGGCCAGGTTGGCCGTCGTGACAACCGGATGAAATTCGGCTGAAATCTGCCTGAGCGGCGAAGTTGCCCGGCCCCGTCGAGCGGGACGGCACCATCCACGCTATGCTTTCGCGGGCCTTCCGGCCTCTACCCTGGTCAGGCCCGGAGTCGCTGTCATCGCGCGCCTAGGCCGCGATGGCCTGAGCCGCATTGTGAGCCGCCACGACTTCGAAGCCAGCTTGTTCCAAGGCCGACTCGACGTCGAGCAGGATGAGCTGCTCATCCTCCACGACCAGAACCGCGCCATTACTCATCTGGACGCTCCCCTCGGAATTGCCACGCCACGGTCTAGGCAAGCTCATACTACGGTTTCGACCCCGTTTTAGTTCCATCTCATAAATTCAACTGGATGTGAGGCCCGACCTAAGTCTTGAAACAATGAGTCAGACGATCCGCGCCTAGAGCTTCGGACGCGTTTCAATCGGCGACAGCATCCGGCGGATCTGTTCGACAATAGTGCCGTCATTATAGGGCTTGGGAAAAAAGTGACTTCCTTCAGGTAGGCGGCTCTGTTCGACGATCGACCTGCCGGAAGCGACGATCAATTTGACCGGCGGCCATCGGTTTCGGATGTGGTGAGCCAATTTGATACCATCCATGGTGCCGGGCATGCCGACGTCGGTGAACACCAGAACGATGTCGGTTCGCGCCTCCAGGAGCCGAATTGCGTCGTCGGCATTAGTGGCTTCCAGCGCCTCGTAACCGGCATGAACGACGAGGTCGATCGCGCCCATTCTGATGACGGCGTTGTCTTCGACAATCAGAATGACGGCCTTGCGGTTTGTGTTGATTTCTGCGGCCTGCGCGGGACCGACGTTCGCCTTGGGCAACGGTTGCCCTCGGTCAGCAGCTTTTGGACTGGTCATCCGGCTATGCTGCCGCCGGCACGTCGTCGCTGACAGCAGCAATGTGAGCGACCGATACAATGGTTCCGGGCTTTCCGTCGGCTACGCTGATGTCACTTTGCAGGTTCCTGGCAAGCGCCTCTATGATACCAGTGCCAAGCCCGGCCTTTGCGGCGTCGTCGCCGGTTGGAATGCCAATTCCGTCATCCCGAACCGAAAGGGTCCAGTCCTGTCCGTCCGAACGGAAGTCGACCGAAATCCTGCCGGACCGCTCCTCCGGAAATGCGTGCTTCAGAGCGTTGATCACCAGTTCGGTCACGATAAGGCCCAAACTTATCGAAATGTCCGATTTCACAACACTATCGTCGACAGTGACAACGATAGAGAGCCGCTCCCTGTCGGAGATCATTGAGGCGCCAAGGCTTTGACAAAGCTGGGTGAAGTACGTCCGTAGCGAAACACCTGCAGCGCCGGACTGGGCGAGGTGCCGCTGCACGGCTGCGATCGACATCACCCTGTTGTGGGCGTCGGTCAGATGGCCGCGTGCCTCATCTGACTGGACCCTGCGGGTGCTCTGCATCAGCACACTGGCGATGATCTGCAGGCTATTTGCCACCCGATGCTGCACCTCCTGCATCAGGATTGCCTTGTCCCGAATAAGATCGTCTTTTTGCCGGGCATCGGCGCGAGCGTCGGTGACGTCGGTGACAGCCACAAGGAGCCGGATCCGAGAATGGTCGCCGTCTTCAAGCACGCGGGCATTCACCACCAACTGCCGGATTTTCTGGCCCGGCCGCTTGAGGTCGATCTCGTAGGCCTCGATGTTAGCGCTGCCCGAGGCGGTCGCCTTGAGCAATGAATTCAGCTTCGGCATATCCCATTCGCCCGCGCCGAGTTCCGACAGCAATTTGCCGGCAACTGCTGCGGGATCGATCTGAAAGGTCCGGCAAAACGACGCGCTGACAACAATAACCCGGAGATCATCAGTCAGGAACAAGAGCGGCTCGTTCGATGAAACGACCACTGCAAGAGTGCTCGCCGCTTCCAGGTGGACTGTTGAAACGGATGCCATGACATTGGCCCTCAAGGGCCGAAAGCTCGCGAAGCGAGCCATCACTCGGCAGGAACGTCGACCGAATTCATACTCGGCCGAAAAACATGACCCACCCTATCACATTGTGGGTCGTTAGCTATGGAATTCGGTCGTGCCTCACCCCGCGGGCCTTGGTCGCGATATGACGGCAAGACGCTCGTTCAGTTATCCTCAGGACGCTCGGCCCTTGGATCGGCATTAAGTTGCATGACCTAGTTGCCATCGTCTTCGGAAATCAGAAGCTGCATTCAGCTTTTGACTCGGGCTGCCAGGCCGCAATGCGCCTACATTCGGTCACGCGTGCCAAAGTTTCTTGCTGCTAAAAGCCGCCATTTGGTCATCTGGCCGGCGACGGCTGCACCGTCGCCTCCTGCGATACGGACAGCCCCGCGAGAAGTGGAGCGTACGCGGCGAGCCTGCGGGATACGAACTCGGTAAAGAGCCGCACGCGCTTCGTCTTGCGTGTCTCCCCCTGCGTGAGAAGCCAGAGCGTTCCGTACATGTGCAGGTCGGTACCCGGCACCCTCACCAGTAGGGGGTCGGCATCGCCAACGAAGCACGGCAGTGTCGTCATCCCGAGCCCTTGCCGTGCAGCAACGATCTGCGCCTCGGCGTCCGTGGTCCTGAATGGAACCCCCGTGGTGCGAACCTCACCCTCKCTGGCCCAATCCGGAATTCCATGAATGCTTATGACGATCCASCGGATGGGATCAGGCGCGCCCGCACGCCACGCGGCTAGTCGATCGCGAGACATAWAGACGCCGCCGAACAGCTCCGGTCCCTTCAGGCCGTGAAGATTGAGCGGCAGGGTTTTGCGGTCRTASACGACGCGGATCGCGACGTCGGCCTCTCGGTTGGTCAGATTTGCCAGCTCGCCGGACGACAAGATTTCCATCTCGATGTCCGGATGCAGACGCGCGAAATCGGCGAAGTCCGGCATGAGCAGGTGTGTCGCGAGGGGCGGTGCCAGCGTSACCCGCAGMAGCCCGCGCACGCTCTGGTCGCGCCCGAAGACGCGCGTCTCCAGCAGGTGCGACGACGCTTCCATCTGGTCCGCAAACTCGAGGACCTCCTCGCCCGCAGCCGTCAGGCGGTAGCCCGACGGCAACTTTTCGAACATGTGCACCCCGAGGCGTTCCTCGAGCTGGGCGATGCGTCGCAGCACGGTCGAGTGGTTCACACCGAGGCGCTCGGCGGCATCCTGACATCTTCCGTCGCGAACGTGTTGGGGGTGCCCGGATTTAGCGCCTACGCCGCGAGCAAGGCGGCTGTTCGCAACTTCGCGCGCGCTTGGACACTGGAGCTGAAAGACCGCCAAATTCGCGTGAATACGGTGAGCCCCGGACCGATCGAGACTCCCGCGCTAGAGACGACGACGGGCCTCACCCCTGAGCAAGCCGAGCAAGCGGCCGCCCAGTTTGCTTCACAGATACCGATGGGTCGCAGAGGCCAACCGGAGGAAATTGCGGCTGCGGTCACGTTCCTCGCCTCCGACGAAAGTTCTTTCATCACCGGCGTCGACCTCGGCCGATGGCGGCATGGCCCAGGTCTGAACTGAAGTATCCGTTGCGACTACGCGCGATCCGGAAAGCTTTGCATCCGACGCGGCCGCGATCGGACCCACGATCCTCCCCAAAACACTGGCCGAAGCGGTCAAGGCGGACATCATCTTTTTGGCTGCCCGTTTCGAAGCGAACCCAGATGTCGCGAAGGCGCTGTCAACCTGGCAAGGGAAGACCATCGTCGATGTGACCAATGCCTACGGCGTGCCTCCTGAGGAACTGGAAGGACAGCCTTCTTCCAGATTCATCGCGCAGACTTTCTCAGGTGCAAGGTTGGTCAAGGGCTTCAACCATTTGATCGCTGCCACCCTTGACCATGACCCGGCCGTGCATGGTGGCAGGAGAGTCGTGTTGCTGGCGAGCGACGATGACGCTGCCGCGGCGGAGATTGCTGCGCTCGCGGAAAAGCTCGGTTTCTCGCCGATCAAACTTGGCGGGCTGTCGGAAGGTGGGCTGCTAGTCCAGGCGCGGAAACAGCTGGGGTCATCTGGTCTTCAAGGACCTGGTCAAGTTCGCCTGATGAACACGACGTGCCCACCAGCAAGAGCTGCGATGTCCTCGGCTCCTTGCCGGGCTCCCGGTAAAACGGTGCCGACTCGCCGGGTGGTCCGAGCGATTTAATGTAAAGATACACCGAACGCATGTCGCTTTCGGTCATGGCTTGGACTTGGTACCAGGGCATCGGCGGCAATTGGACCTTGCTCTTGAGGTGGTTGACCCAAGCGTCCTCATCAAATCCCATTGCCGAATCCCTGAGATTTGCAGCGTAGGTCGTGCCCCAGGGACCCCGCCAGCCAATGGAGGAGCCTTTGAGCGCCTTCGCGGGATCGATCTTCCCATCGGCTTCCCGGTATCCTTCCGTGTGGCAGAAATGGCAGCCGCCGATGATCGAAATATACAAACCGCGTTCGACTGAAACCTCGTCGGCTGCCAGTAGTTGGCTGGATGGCACAATGCACAGAGCGACGGCCGCACAAAGATCGATTGTTCGCATATTCGCAGCCTCCGCTGACTGATTGATCAAAGGCGGGCCCGACAACCTTTTGGTTTTGGGAACTCCGAGACGCCGGGCCCTTGGGTGGATCCCTCAAGCCCCGTATATAATGTGCCCCTAATATAATCCGGTGGCAAACGCCCCCTTGCGTTCCACGTTATCAGTTGATCCTGATCGATCTCCGTGCGCAACCAGATGCCTTGGCCGGCCAGCTTCATAGGGTATAATGTGATCGCGGAAAGGGAAATTTCGAAACGGCCCATCGGCCATGTGTAGGTTGATCCTCGCTCTCGCCTTCGTGCTCACCTGTGGCCCCGTGTCYGCCGTAGAGCATTGGTTTGCTCATGACGGCGACACGCTTTGGCATGACAAAAAACGCGTTCAGTTGCTCGGTATCGATGCCCCCGAACTTTCGCAGCCGTGTTTTGATGCCGCTGACAAAATCTGGCCCTGCGGCAGGTATGCGCGTGACCACATTCGCCATCTCATTGCCTCCGGGGATGTATCCTGCACCATCGAAGGCAAGGACCGCTATGACAACGATGCCGGCGTCTGCTTCGTGGGAGGCATCGATCTCGCACGCGATCTGGTGAAACACGGATTGGCGGTCGCCGATAAGCAATTGCCTCGATACCTTGCCGAAGAGCGCGAAGCCCGCATTCTCAAACGCAACTTGTGGGCAGGGCACTTTGTCGATCCCGGCGAATATAGACGGGGTGGTCGCCGATAGGCTTGGTGCCAGCCTACATCGCCTCTGACGGTGCAAAGAAGCAGTTTTCGTGCTCCTCGGTCGGGTGCAGGCAGATATGGAAATTGTCATCGCTTGACGGAATTGCGGCATCATAGGGGACGAAATAGCGGTTTTGGCGAGTGACTCTATGGTGATCGCCAGGCCTCAAGATGATGACGTAGCCATCGGCTCGGGTGTCACGGTTGTGCTGGGAATCTTATCGCATTCTCCGATGACCGGATCGCCATGACAGCACACGCGGGGTCAACTTCCTGGATCAATGGATTGCACCTCATATGTCAACCAGCGGCAAAACATGCCGATGATGGACAAGGCTGCGCCGCCAACCAGGCAGGCTGTGAGCACATCGCTTTTCGAAGCGCTCGACCAGCTTACGATAGCGAGCATGATGACGCTCGTCGTCGAGATGAGATAACCCACTCCCTTCAGCATGTGCAAAAATGCTTTTGTCATATCGGACCTCTCCTTAGTCGGCTCTTCGGAACATTCCGTGCGCTCTGAAGTTCCATCGCGTGCCCGAGCGATTGGTGACGGACCCGCAGAGATCGGCGGCCAAATCCGAAAGAGAGGCATTTCGATGCACAACTACCTGAAGCTGCCAACAACCACCAAGGGCCTCATTCGGGTGGTGATCGAAACCCCGCGTGGCGCAACGGCGAAGCTTGCCTTCGATCCAGGAACGCGGGTATTCGGCTACGTCCGGCCCCTACCGGTCGGAATGACATATCCCTATGATTGGGGTTTCATTCCGTCTACGTTGGGCGAAGACGGTGACCCTCTGGATGGGCTTGTGATCCATCAGGCATCGACCGCGCCTGGCGTTGTGATCAAATGCGATCTGCTGGGCGCCTTGCGCGTCAAGCAAAAAGACGAGGGCGGGAAGGTCCTGCGCAACGACCGCTATGTCTTGTGTCCCCACAAAGAAGATGCTCCCGACGAGCCGGCGGCGGATCATGTCCCCGATGACTTGCGGCGCGAGATCGAGCTGTTCTTTCACTCATCGGTGCTGGGAACCGGCAAGATCATCAAGTTCAAAGGTTGGCAGAACGCCGCGGAAGCTCGCAAGGCGATCAAGAAGGGCATGAACGCCTTCGGGGACCGCCACTGAGGCGCCGCCATGAGGCTCCGGGAAATTCGCGAGCAGCTCTTTGGCTGGGTAAGACCGCAGGTTTGACGCCAAGAAAGGACTTCTCGTCGACCCTGGCAGTGACCAACGTGCCGCCTCGACGCACACCCTCGGCATAGACGTGGGCATCATCCTCCGGGACGCCGGAATCAGTGAGGGCTCCGACGATACCGCCAGCAGCGACGCCGGAGATTTTTCTTCTCGGCGCCGAATTCACTCGCGCCTATTCCGTTCGACACGGCAGCAGGTCCGATCTGGACGCGCTGGTTCACAGTGCTTCGCCCGCAAGAGACGTCCCATTTCGTGCAAAGARAACGTCCAACTCTGCTGGCGTGGTGGCGCTGTTGGCGGTGGCGTGCGCGAGCGCAAMGATGACCGCGCYTATGCTAGGTCTTCGYCGCCCCTAGGCGGTTGATCATCTGTGTTCCTCTAGCAAGCGCCGCATTGCCAGGGCGTTCCTTGGCGCAAAGCCCTCATAGTCGTTGTTGAAATAAACCCAGGCTCTTCTTGCTCCACTGGCGCGGATCTTGTCAGCCCATCCGCTTAGCTCGTCTCTGGTGTAATCATGCCGGTACCAGCGCTCTGGACCGTGKAGCCGCACGTAGACATCCTCGGCTGTACGCACGAGGACATCCGGAAGACGAGGGCCGCTGCATGAGCAAAAGATTGTGCCTGTATTCCGAAAGGCCGAGTATACGGTCTCGTTCCACCAACTGGCGTGACGAAACTCCACCACATTGCGCCGGGCCGGGTCGAGTTGGCCGAGAATGCCGTTCAGTCGTGCCTCAGTGAAATGGTAACTGGGCGGAAGCTGGAATAGAAAGCAGCCCATTCTCTCGCCAAGGATATCGGCAATCATTCCAAAATCCTTTACGAGGGTTTTGGTCGCCTTGAACCTCTTGATGTGGGTAATCAGCTCACAGACTTTTACGGTATAGACGAAACTGCTTTTACCGGGTTGCCGAAGCCAGCTTTTGACGTTTGTGATCGTTGGCCATGAATAAAAGGATGC
>NZ_JBFUDZ010000047.1:0-45055 GCF_056404455.1 Mesorhizobium sp. P2_D1 | reverse complement strand
ACTCCTGGACTTCGCAGGCTGAAACCCTGCACAGCCTCGCCAGTTGCGTTTCCCGCCGGCCGCTGTCCTAGACCCCCGAACCACACCGCGCGTCCTGGCGCCCACCTGTGGCCGCGTGCCACCGCAACCAAACCCGCTCTGCATCATGTCGATATGGGTGCACGGCGGTACGCAAGGGCGATGGCCGGCAACCTGACTCCACCCCTCCCGGCGCTTACCGGATACCACGTAGCCGCTGCGCTGCTTCGGCCCGCCGTCTGCTAGCAGCCAATCGGTTGGCTGCCGCAGTGTTGTCTGAGCCGCGTGACAGTGAAGCAGACGTCTTGTCGCCATAGGCGCCGTGAAGGACCAGCGATATCTCATACAGCCTAGCCTCTGTTATGAGCCTTCGCGGCATGTCAGCGGTATCGTCCCACTCCTCGATCCATGGACTGAAAGACACGCTGACTTCGCCGACCAGTGCCGCGGCGACCGTCGCCAGTGCCTCTTGCCCCATCGGCGATTCCAGGTTCGGCTCGATAGAGTACCAAAGCCCGGCAGGCGTAGACTTCAAGGTTAGCGTGCCATTGCTGACACGAGCCAATGGCCTGCTCGGATCATGAGCCCACAGCGCCGCTACATCTGGGAACTGAGATAAGGATTTGTCGAAGGCGCCACGCGCGAACCGCTCTTCAAAAGCGCCCGCAATCACGGCAGGCTGATTCCATTGGATTGCAAAACCGGTAATCAGGTCAGCCATCAACCACCTTCCGCATGCGTCGTTCGCGCTTGTCGAGTTCTAGTTTTCGCGCGATGTAGAGGGCCGAGTCTGATCGCTCTGCGTAGCCTTTTTCACCGGGCAACTTCACCATGCGTCGACCAGGCTTCAGCCGACCTTTTGCATCTGTCGAAGCGTGCTCCGCGCGTTCACTGTGCATAGCCGGCTGCCTCCGCTTCGCGCAGGTAACTGGCAATACGGCCCGAGCCTCTGTCTCCGAGCCAATAAGGTTTTGGTCCCAAATGGCCGTACTGAATGTCGACGGCATCCATGTCCTGGCACAACTCGTCAAATTCAGCGTGAGCAGCGTCTAGCGCTCGCATTGCCTCGAGCATCTTGCGGGTGCGCCTGCCGAACTCCGGTCTGGCCAATTCCGCGGCCTTGCGGTTCGCGGCGGGACGGGCCTCGGCGATAGCCGCGGAATGTCGTTATGCTTGATCTCGGTCCAATGGCCGGCGAACTTTTCGACGGTGTCGCGTGTTGTGTTTGCCCAATCAGGCTCGCCGTCCGCGAAGGGCACCAAAACGATGTCACCGCACAGGATGTCTGCAAAGTCGGCCAGGCAGTCCAACGCGTGTTCTCGCGGATCGATACCGACAAAAACAACGGCTGGCTCAATGTCGTAATCTTTGAATCCGTCCGGCAGAGCGAACGGCGGCAATATTTCATTAAGAAGGGACATTGGCGACGACGCCTCCAACCTGCTCAAAGGCGGCATCTGCCATTTGGCGCGCGTAGGCGCCTGTGAACTTGGCGAAGCGCTGTCCTAGCCTCTGCGGGGCGAATACGAAGCGCCTGCCCTCGGGCGTTAGCGCCAATTTGAGGCCGAGCACCTCAAAGCCTTCAACAATCTCGGCATCGAAAATCGCGACGTCGCGATACCGCCCGCCGCCATGATGGACGGCAGGCCTACAGTTCTTGATTATCAAGTGACAGTTCCTGTTCTAGGAGTTGCCGCCGTTGGGTCGGCGGAGGTTTTTTATCGAAGGGGCAGGGCGGCTAGGCTGCCTTCGCCGCAGCGCGGTTATCGTTGGCCGCTCGCCGATTAGATGCGACCCATTCGTCAAGGTCTTCGGTGCGGTAGATAACGCTGCTACCCAGCTTGATATAAGCGGGACCGGTGCCGTAACAGCGAGCCTTGTCTAGGTAGGATTTAGACAGGCCAACATAGTCCGCAGCCTGAATTACTCGTAGGTTTGCCATGCGTTTACCTCCGTGCATGTTGTTGCATGGGGATAGATAGGCAAGCGGAGCGATTCAGTTAACGCAAAAGAAATCCGACTTATTCGCGGGACGCCTCGTCGTGCGCTTCCTTGGCTTCCTGATACGTGCGGATGGCGGTGCGAACATGCGTCTCTGAGTACCCAAACTTCGTTGCTACCTGGCGGAGCGCCTCGTCGTAAGGAACACCGTTGTTGCGGAGCCAGCCGAACTGTTCGCCGATATCCAGCCAGTATCGCGGAAGCGCCCGTTTTCTCCCACGTGGCCTCTTCGCCGGTTTGAGCAGATCTGCGGCCAATCCCTGAACTATAGGGTCAGCCTTGCCCGAGCGCAGTATCTCGACAACCAGTGTCTTGGCATCCTCTGTGCGTCCCTCACTTAGCGCAGCCTCGATTGGAAGTGCCTGCAGACTAAATCCCTTTGGAAGCGGTGCCATTCACCGGCCTCCGATCGCATCGGCGATCTTTCCGGCAATGGCATCTGCCGCAGCGCGCACCGGGTCGACATGAAGGTGGGCGTAGCGTTGCGTGGTGCCAGCATCGGCATGGCCGAGCAACTTCCCTATGATTGGCAGGGACATGCCGTCGCCTGCGCCGACCGACGCGAACGTGTGGCGTAGGTCGTGAAGATGGACATCACTAAGGCCGGCCCGCGCGGCTATTGCTGCCCACGGCTTTTTTAGATCGGCGCGAGGTGCCTCATGCTCCGTTGCTGCCGAGTGACCGRCAATCACATATTTGCCAACGCGCGGCAAAGCGTCCAACACAGCTTGGGCTGCGCCGGAAAGCACTACGGTCTTGCGCCCTGTCTTTGAGTCCGGCAGGAGCAGTAATCCGCGCTTGGGATCATATTCCGACCATCGCAGGTTCAAGATCTCCCGCAAGCGGCATCCGGTCAGCATCAGCAATCGAATGGCGCCCGTTACATGTGGCCCGTAAACGGTGCGGTTGTTCTCTTTGGGCGCATGTTTGCTGTCTGACCGCTTGTGCGGAATGCCGATCGTCTCGGCTTCACGCAGCGCATCTCCTAGGCTTGCCATTTCGTCAGAAGATAGGAACCGCTCGCGGGCTTCCTCTTTGTTTCTGTCGATCTTTGCCGCCGGATTCATTCCCTCCGGAACATAGCCGCGCTTGGCGCCCCAAACAAAGGCGGCAGACAGCAGTGCTATTGCCCTGTTCGCTGAATATTTCGCCTGCTTAGACATGGTGGAATGCGCGCGCTGTACGTCGACACGGGTGAGGGCAACCGCCTTCGTTGTGCCCATGTGAGGCTCAATATGTTTGGCCAGCGTGATTTTGTAGAACGCGCGTGTCGACTCCTTCATATCCTTGCCAGCGACATAGTCCTCAACCAGCTTCTTGACTGTGCAGCCGCCCCGTTCGTCCGACCGCTCTTTGACCAAATCCTTGCCAAGGGCAGCGTTCGCAATCGCCCTGCGCGCTGCCTCGCGCGCCTCGTTGGCTTTTAGAGTTCCGACGCGGCCGAGCTTCAATCGCTTTTTGGCGCCGCCAGCCACCGGCCGATATTCGGCGAAATATGTTCCTGTATTGCCAGTCGTCCGGTACAGGCCGAAACCGGTTAGGTCATCGTCAAAATAGTAAGTTGTTTTGTTCGGCCTGGCACCTTCCATGATGCCTGAAACTGCCGCCGCCGTAATCTTGATTGTAGCCACACCCATCCCCTTTATAGCCACTATGTAGCCAGCATTTAGGTAGCGGCATCATAATAGTCAAGCGGGCATAAGTTGGATATCGTTGGATTTCTGCGGTTTTTGCCTACTCCGTGCAACGATGGGAATGGCTATAAAACCTAGTATTTAAGACTGGGGGTCAAGGGGTCGTCGGTTCGAATCCGGCCACTCCGACCATTTAAAAAACAAGGACTTACCCCCAAAGTCCTACCTTCCAAAAATAGCTGAAAAATCCGTCTGGGTAACAAAACCGACGAGTGACAACAAGCAGATACAGGACAAAGCGGCCCAGGTAGCCACCACGGCTCTCCCAAGTAACTGAAGAGCCGTGGCTACCGCCCCCCGGCCTATGCTGCTGCATATTAGAGACAGCTAACGGAAGTTTGCGTGCAACGCAATATCTTTGTTGCGCTGCACCATGATTTTCTACCGGCCGCCCATCGCGGCCGACACTACCGGCCTGGCCGGTTTCTCCAGATGGGATGACCACCCATGACCAACTCATCATTCATCAGCAGACCACGCTTGCTGTGCCGCGAAAGCAGCGGGGAGCCGTTTCACTGCAATACGAAAGAAGAGCGTGCTGCCCTACGCGCCAGGCTGGCCATGAACAAGCAGGACGAGCAACGTCGCATGGACGCCTGAGCGGCTACGACTTCTTTGAGGATCTCGTAGAGGCTGGAATTGTTGAGAACCGCCGCGAGGTGCCGCGCGATTTGGCAGAGGAAACTTGGCGTCGCATTGGCAATGATGTTCTCGATTACATGGTGGAATTCCACCGTGGCTTCGTGCCCCCGGAGCGGCCTATCTGGGCAGAGCGTGAGTTCGGCCCACCCGATAGGAAGAAGCGGCACGCTGGGACGCGCTGGAGGGAATAGGCGTCGCGCAGAATCATCTGCATCTTCCGCGGTCGATGTGGCCGCGGTTTATGGTCGACGCCTGCGGATGAAGAGGATCTCTGAAATAGGATTGCCAACTTGTAACTTGGAAAAAGGGGAAAACAAGTATTTACAAGGCCATCTCGCTTGGCTGCTCGATGAGTTGGAAATCAAAGATCCCCATGGAAAAGGTGAACGTGCCGCCGTCCGCTTTATCCGGAGTCTACGCCACCCTAAGTCGCGGTTTTAAGGGCGAGGATTTCAACTTGATGTTTAGCAAGAGCGTCTTATTCGTAGAGTACACGGAAACACGCTTGAAGAGGGCGCGCGCAAAATCAAAACGGTCTGTGCCCTCCTTCCTCGCGGCAGTGTCGCTGCGAGCGGATAATGACAGTCCGGGAACGGAGTTTTCTAGGTAGGAGCGCCGRCCGCCTAAATCGGCCACTGGCTGAATGCGCGCCGTCTCAGGAAACAACATGACCACCACACAACGCGGCCGCGGCGCTCGCAAATGCGCGGCGTCGCATCGATGTCGCTCGCGCCGAGACGGCAATGAGGCTGCGCGGCATCCTGCAGGGGGCAGCCCCATAGGAAACTAGCCCGCCAATCTTTACCGGCCCCTCATTTCTGCGCGGCCAAAAAATCTGAGATGTTCTTAAAGGTTTCGGGATCGTGGATGGCCGCCTCAAGATGGATCTGTAGGGTGGCATCCTCTTGAAACATTTTGAGCATGTCTCGGATTAGAAATACCGCCAGATCTCCCGATCTCCCGCTGAACTGACTATCGAGATGGGCTGAGCGCTAGAGACGCGGCACGAGGACAGCCATCCTGGCGACTGATCGATGAGGCGATGTCCAACCTTAGGCGGATCGCCTCGATTTTGAACCACGACGACAGAGAGCCGCCCAAACCCGCCAATTGATATTGTCAAAGTCCCCTTCTGCCATCCAGATACCAAGCGCACAGCACCGAACAGGGAACTGCGGTAATCTCGGCTGGCTCTGCGCTTTTCTTGAAAGGTCCGAAAAGGAGGTTGACGTGAAGATCAGGACGACAAGACACAATCACCCCGGTGAACCCGGCGTCATTCTGCTCGACCAGTCATTGCAAAACATGATCGTGGCGACCGACATACGCGATGGCGCAACGACGCTGTTCGGGACAGTAAATCTGCAGGTGAATTATTCCGGGCAGTACGACATCAGAGTCGAATTATCGCCAGGGGAACTCACGCAGGTCTACCAGTTGCTGGTCAAAAACCTCCTGGAAAAGATACAGGAACTTACGAGCGCTCAAGATCCTTGACGCTCGCAAACCAACCGCGTTCTACAGCTAGCCTTCCACCTTGGGCTTGAACCGGGTCCGGCCGCAACAGCCGCTGGTGTCTGTACTCAAGCGCGATGGCTCCCCAGATCAGGCCGAGCAGCAGGTAGACGTGGCGCCAGTGGTCGATATCGATGAAGGTGCCGAGCCCGATATTGCCGATGAAGGCGACATAGGCGCACAACAGGTAGGGCTGCCATGGCCGGTCGCGCAGCAGGATGCGGAATCCGGCTGCTATCGTCCAGGCGACGAGCGTCAGGAACGACACAAAGCCGAGCCAGCCATAGTCCATCAGCATCTTCAGCCAGATATCGTGCGTGTCTTCGCCAAAGATCGTGCCGAAGACCAGCGGGCCGATGCCGAACGGATGCTCGAGCGCCATCTGGAAGCCGATTGCGTAGCGGGCGAAGCGGCCGAGGCGGGCTGTGTCGTAACTCTGTTCGAGATGGGCGCGGTTGGAAAACATCTCCGACACCCCGGGCAGTTGCAGGATGACGATCATGGCGACGACCAGCAGCGACAGCGCGGCAACCGTCATCACCACCACGCGCAGCCGGAACATGCCGCTGGCGCTCTGCAGGAACAGGCAACCGGTGAGCAGGACAGCAGAAACGGCGAACATGCCCCAGGCGCCGCGCGAGAAGGAAAAGAAGATGCCGGCGGTGATGATCAGCAGCGGCACCGCCAGCAGCGGCATGCGCGTGACCGGTCCGGTCAAAAGCAGATAGAGCAGATAGATGCCGGGCAGAACCAGGAACGGTCCGAACACATTCGGGTCCTGGAAGGCACCGGCGGCGCGGTCGTATTTGGTGAACATCTCGGCGCCCGGAAAGGCGTGGAAATAGCCCGCTATGCCGAGCAGTGAGGTTATCACCGCCGACACGACATAGGCGAAGAAGATCAGCCGGTAGAGACTGGGTTGCACCGCGGTCACCGAGGCGAAGAACACCGCGGTGAAGGCGAGAAACAGCGAGACGGCGAGATAGAGCGGCGTGTTGGCGAGATCCGCCATCTGCGTCATCGCCATCATGCCACCGATGTTCATCGCCACCAGCAGCACCAGCAGCGGCATTGCCGCGCGCGACAGCCTGAGGCCGAAGAGGGCCCAGATGGCGATCAGCCCGGCCATATAGAGTTCATAGGGCGCCGGTTCGCTGATTACGAAGCCGGACAGGAATATGCCGACGAACACCGCGGCTGAGGAAATCAGCGCGATCAGCTTGGCGTTGACCGCGGCCTGCGGCAGCTCATGGGAAATCGCGCTCAATAGGCGTTTTCCGTGTTCAGCAGCCGGGCCGGCGTCAGGAACAGGATCCGCAAGTCGAACAGCAGAGACCAGTTCTCGATGTAATAGAGGTCATACTCCGTCCGCATGCGGATCTTCTCGTTGGTGTCCATCTCGCCGCGCCAGCCATTGATCTGCGCCCAGCCGGTGACGCCGGGCTTGACCTTGTGACGCGCGAAATAGCCGTCGACCACTTCGTTGTAGAGAAGGTTGTGCGACTGCGCGGCGATGGCGTGCGGGCGCGGGCCGACCAGAGACAGCGAACCCAGCAGCGAATTGAAGAACTGCGGCAGCTCGTCGATCGAGGTCTTGCGGATGAAGCGGCCGACGCGGGTGACGCGCGGGTCGTTCTTGGTCACCGTCTGCTTGGCGGTCGGGTCGGCCTTGTCCGTATACATCGAGCGGAACTTGTAGACCTCGATGATTTCATTGTTGAAGCCGTGCCGCTTCTGGTGAAACAGCACCGGCCCCTTGCTGTCGAGCTTGATGGCGATGGCGGTCGCCAGCATCACCGGCGAGAACACGACGATGCCGATGAGGCTGAAGGCGATGTCGAAGGCGCGCTTGGCGACCGAATCCCAGTCGTTGATTGGCCTGTCGAAGATATCGAGCATCGGCACCGAGCCGATGTAGGAATAGGCGCGCGGGCGAAACTGCAGCGCGTTGGAATGGGCCGACAGCCGGATGTCGACCGGCAACACCCACAGCTTCTTCAACAGCTGCAGCACGCGCGATTCGGCGGTCAGAGGCAGCGATACGATCAGCATGTCGATGCGGGCGATGCGGGCGAACTCGATCAGCTCCGAAATGGTGCCGAGCTTGGGATAACCGGCGACGATGGGCGGTGAGCGCTTGTCGCCGCGATCGTCGAAGATGCCGCAGATGCGGATGTCGTTGTAGGGCTGCTTTTCGACCGAGCGGATCAGCATTTCAGCCGCCTTGCCACCGCCGACGATGACGGCGCGCCGTTCCATGCGGCCATCGCGCGCCCAGCGCCGGATCAGCTTCGACATCACCAGTCTGAGGCCGAAAAGGAGAACGAAGCCGATGACGAACCAGGTGCCTAACAGAAGGCGCGAATAGTCTTCCGACATCTTCATGACGAATGCCGTCAGCGCCATGAGGGCGAAAGTGCCGGCCCAGACCAGCAGCACGCGGCCGAAATTGGCGATGGGCCGCATGAGGGCCACGATCTGGTAGCAGTCGGTGACGTCGAGCAGCACCACGGCAAGGAACGACGACGCGGCGATCGTCAGCGGGTATTGCCAGGCGAGATAGTTGAAGAACCCGACATAGTAGAAATAGATGCCGAGCCCCGACACCAGCAGCAAGCCGAATTCGACCATGCGTAGCACGCCGCTGACCATGATCGGCGACATGGTATCGCGCCTGTACTGCGAGGCGACCTGGCGGGCGACATCGTTCATGCCGCCGGGCGGCGTGTCGCCTTCGGCCGGGCCGTCGAATTTACGCACCGCCTCTGGTGAAAAGCGGCGCGCGGGGTCGATCTCGTTCATGGGGCTTTCCGCAAGCTTCCCTACGGTGAATAGCAAAAGAGAGCTAAGAAAGCCTTGAAACAACAAGTGGCTTTGAAACGGCCTGGGGCTTGAGGCCTATTTGTTGATCGCGGCGAAGTAGGCCTTCTCGATGTCGGCGGCCATCACATCGGCGCCGAAGCGTGCCTTGAGGCTGGCGCCATCGGGCATCAGCTTGCGATAGGCGGCGAGGTCGCCCAGCGCCTGGCTCACCTTGTCGGCAAGCTCGACTGGGCTAGGCCGGATCAGCGCACGGGAGCCGGAGCCGAAGATCTCCGGTATGCCGCCGACGGAAGTGGCGATCATCGGCTTACCGGCGGCAAGCGTCTCCAGGACGATGTAGGGCATGGCTTCGGCGCGCGAGGGAACGATGACGAGCGCCGCCAGCGCGAAAGCCTCCCTGGCCGGCATCGGCGGCAGGAAGCGGACGTAGCCCTCAAGCCCGAGGCTTTTCACCTGGGCGTGGTAGCGGGGCAGGTCGTCGCCGGAGCCGACCATCACCGCGGTCAGCGCGCGGCCGAGCCGAGGGCCGGCGAGGGCCAGCGCGTCGATGAAGATGTCGGGACCCTTCAGGTCGCGCATCATGCCGATATAGAGCAGATCGGCTGCGTCGGCCCCGGTGATCGCGGGCTCGAATTCGGCGGCGCGCAATCCGTTGTAGACCAGGGTGTTGGGGATTTGCGGCTCTCCGACCTTGCGGCGATAGGTTCGCCTTTCGTAGTCGGAGACAAACAGCAGGTGGTCGGTGAAGAGCGCCATGAAGCGCTCGAGCGCGAAGAACAGCTTTCCGGTGGTCGTGTTCTCGTCATAGTGGAGAGAGCCACCATGCGGCGAATAAAGGCGGGCTACGCGAGACCTTGATACCCGCAACAATGAGCCGAACAGACGGGTATAGGCGCCACCCTTGGCGCCGTGCCCGTGCAACACGTCCGGCCGCAATTCCTTGATGATCCTGTAAGTGCGCCAGGCCGACGCAAGGTCGCCCGGTCCGACATGGCGCTGCATCGGCGTGCGATGGATGCCGAGCGCCAGCATATCCTTCATCTGCTCGAACAGACGTTCCTCGAACTCGCCGCCGGTCGTCGAATCGCAGACGATGCCGACGGAATGTCCGGCAGCGACCTGCGCCTCGGTCAGGTCGCGCACATGGCGGAAAATTCCTCCGACGGGTGAGCGAAAGCAATGGACGATCCTGAGGTTGTCCACCACGTGGGTCGTCAGAACAGGCGTTCGCGGACGTAGACTGTATCGCCCGGCAGCAGCGGGTCGGACGTGACCACACGGCCGGTCATCACCTTACCGTTGATGTCGCGGGTGATGTCGACGCTTTCCTGGTTGGCGCGCGGGGTGAAACCGCCAGCGATGGCGATTGCCTTCTGCACCGTCAGGCCGGGGACGTACGAGTATTGGCCTGCGGCACCCACTTCGCCCATGACGAAGATCGGCCGGTAGCGGTCGATCTCGACCGAAACGTCGGGATCGCGCAGATAGCCTTGCCGCAATTTGTCGGCGATTTCCTTTTCCATCTGCTGCGCTGTGTGGCCGCGCGCCGGTACGGCGCCGACAAGCGGGAAGGAGAGGTAGCCGGATTGGTCGACGCTGTAGGTGTTGGTCAACCCGTCCTGCTCGAACACGGTGACGCGGACGCGGTCGCCCGCGCCAAGACGATAAGGCTGTTCGAGCACTTCGTGGAAGGCTGCCGGCGTCGGCCGGTAGCTGGAACAGCCGGCAAGCATCGATACGGCAAGCAGCGCGCGAAACAGGGAAGCAGTGCTTTTCATGACCGGACAGGTACCTTCGACTGGCCGCTGCAGCCCCGCAGCAACTCTAGGGATCGAGGTCCGTTATCATCCTGTTAGGGTTAATGGCCGGTAAAGGGAGCGGCCGACACAGCGCGCGGCGGCGAGAGTTTTGCGATTTTTTTGGCGGTTTTGTTTGGCGTCCGCCAGTAAACCCTAACGCAAACTTACGGCCATCTTAACGGCTGAGTTACCATAGTTGTTTACGGTGTGTCCTGACCCAGTATCGGAGTAGGGATGCATGTCCGTTCAGTCCGCGGCCGCAGATGTTGACGTCGATCTCAGGCAGCTCTTCGCCAGCCTGGCGAGGAACTGGCTGCGCATCCTCGTCGTCGCACTGGTGGTGACCGGCGCGGCTTTCGCGCTCGCCTCGTTTGCCACACGTCACTACAAGGCACAGACCCAGGTCGAGATTGCGCCGCGTGAATCCGTTTATACGCGGCCGGCCAGCAACAACGACGCCGACAAGCCAATTCTCGATGAACAGGGCGTCGCCACCCAGGTCCAGATCATTTCCTCCAACGAAATCCTCAAGCAGGTCGCGCAAAAGCTTGGTCTGGAGAAGCTGCCCGAGTTCGACGAAGCACTCGACATGTCGCCGTTGAGCCGCGCTCTGGTCCTCGTCGGTCTGAAGAGCGACCCGATGGAAATTCCGACGGAAGAGCGCGTCCTCAAGAAAATGCATGAGAAGCTCAACGTCTATAGCGTCGAGAAGACCCGCATCATTGCCATTGAGTTCTCATCGGAAGATCCCAAGCTCGCGGCTGCCGTACCAGATGCCATTGCCGTCGCCTATATTGAGGGGCAAGGGGCCGCCAAGCTCGAATCGAACAACGCCGCCGCTGATTTTCTGGCGCCGGAGATCGCCGACCTGCAGCAGAAGGTTAGGGATGCCGAGGCCAAGGTTGCCACCTACCGTGCACAATCCGATCTTTTGATGGGCGGCAACAATTCGGTGCTTGCCACGCAGCAGCTTTCCGAACTGTCGAGCGAACTGATGCGTGTACGCGCCAACCGCGCCTCGGCGGAAGCGACCGCCGACAGCGTGCGCAAGGCGTTGCAGGGCGGCGGTTCGCTCGATGCCGTGCCTGAGGTCTTGTCTTCCGATCTGATCCAGCGCCTGCGCGAGCGGCAGGTCGAGCTCAGGGCCAACATCGCCGATCTTTCCACCACCTTGCTCGACAATCATCCGCGCATCCGGGCGTTGAAGTCTCAGCTTGCCGATCTCGACGGCCAGATCCGCAACGAGGCGCAAAAGCTGATGAAGGGTCTGATGACCCAGGCGCAGACCGCGCAGGCTCGTGAGAACCAGCTTGTCGCCGACGTCAACACATTGAAGGCGGCATCGGCCCGCGCCGGCGAACAGCAGGTCGAGCTTGATGCCTTGCAGCGTGATGCGGCCGCCAAGCGCCAGCAGCTCGAATCGTACCAGGCGAACTACCTCAGCGCGGCGTCGCGCAAGGATCGCAACTATCTGCCCGTCGATGCAAGGGTGGTTTCCTTGGCGCAGGTGCCGTCCGAGCCGTATTTCCCGAAGGTCCTGCCCATCGTCAGTGCCGCCTTCGTCGCATCGCTGCTGGTCATGGCCATCGTGACGCTCCTAAGGGAGCTGTTTTCTGGCCGCGCCATGCGGCCGGCGACCGGTTCCCGCTTCGAACGCATCGATGAGGTCGCGATGCCCCATGTAGCTCAGGCGCTGGATAGGGTCGCGATGCCGGCTGTCCACCAGGAGCCCGCCGTCCTCCAGGACCCTATCCTTCGCCCGGAGATGGGAGAAGGCCCGGCTGACACGAGGTCGGAGCCCTACACAGCCGTGATGCCCTATGCCACCGCGATGCCCGAGATCGATGCGCCTTATGCGCATGCGGCCGAAGCGCCTGATATGGTCGCGATGACCGAAGCAGCGACAGCGCAGGAGACGGCTGCCGAGGCCGAACCGGTGCGTTCCACTCTGGGCGAGATCGACATTGAGAAGGCCGCCGAAAAGCTGATCGCCAGCGGTGCGGCGCGCGCCATATTCGTCTCGCCGGAGGGCGACGAGGCCGCCGCGTCGGCGGTCCTGGTGGCACGCGAGGTCGCCGACGCCGGCCTGCGCGTCCTGTTGCTGGACCTTACCGCTTCGGGGGCCGCCTCGCGGCCGATGCTGGACAGCGGCCTTTTCCCCGGCATCACCAACCTGCTCGCTTCGGAAGCGCAGTTCAGCGACGTCATCCATGCCGATCTCTATTCTGACTGCCACGTCATTCCTGTCGGCACCGCCGATCCGGTCCGCGCCATGCGCGCCGCCGACCGGCTGCCGATCATCATGCAGTCGCTGACCACAGCCTATGATCTGGTGGTGGTCGAATGCGGACCGGCCGACGCGCAAGGCATCAGCCGTCTGGCCGGCGATGCGACCGAGGTGTTGCTGTCCATGCTGGAGCCGGACGATGAAGTGACGCAGGCCGCGGTCAAGCTGATCGAAAGTGGCTATCCCGACCTGACGCTGGTGACGCCGCTCGGCCACGAACCGCCCGGCAATCCGGTGCCGGGACGGCGCTCGGCGGCCTGACGCTCCGCCTGATCTATCCCAATTCCAGGGTCGTCACGCCGAACAGCCGCTGCAGGCCGAGCTCCGGGGCCGGGCCCTTGTACATGCGGGTGGTCTTGAAGGTCGGCGCAAAGCCGGCCGCCTCGAGTGCCGCAATGAAACCGGCCTTTTCGGCGGGAACGTCGATGTGCAGGTCGCCGCCCTCGCAGGCCCCCGCCAGTCCGTCCAGCAGCTGCAGCGCCGTGTCGTCGCTGTCGGCAAACAGCGGGCCGATCTTGAAGCCCGAGCGGCACGGTCGAGCCACGCCATAGCCGGTGGTACCGCGCGGGCTGACCGCCGCCAACGCATGATGCGGCGCCTGCAGCCATCGCTGCAGGAAGGCTCGCCGGGGTGCCGGAAAGCAATATGCGTCATAAGCGATGATGTCGGGCACGAGCTTGGCCGTCACGGTGCGCAACCCGTCGGCCTCGACCACCGGGCCTGCCGCGCGGCCGCTATAGCGGATGGTCTCGTAGGCGGGTTTGAAGCCCTTGCGACGGTAATTGGCGCGCTGCTCGGCGACGCCGTCGAGGCCGACGGTCCTGCCGGCAAGCCTGTCCATGCCGGCGTCCCACACCGCCTTGCCGTAGCCCTTGCCGCGCTTGTCCGGCCGGCAGATGTAGAGGCCGATGAAGCCGAATCCGCTTCCATAGGCCACTGCCGAGATTGCCGCGACCATTTCGTCGCCGGCAAAGGCGCCGATAAAGCCCGCGGGATCGGCAGCCTGGAACATCGCCGCGTCTTCAAGACCAGGGTTCCAGCCTTCCACCGCCGCCCAGTCGATGAGAACCGCCAACTCATGCAGTGACAGCGTGCGGATGGTCGGCATCATCGTCCTCACTCCGTGGCGACAACTTAAGGCTTTGACGACATCGAGGCCGATCTCGATCTCTGAGTCAAACCCGCCCTTAGAGAAGCCCTGAATTTCCGAAACTAGCTCTCATTCTCGCCGGTTATGGGCGCTGCTTGTCCGGCAGTCTTGCGGCGCAGCATCTTGGTCAGCTTCCAGATCGTCGGGCTGTTCTTAATGAAGGCTTTGAACCTTGCTCCCTGCCGGAGCGTCACCGCCAGCGCGCGGCCCTTCAGAGTCAAGGGAACCAGCACCTCGAAATGCTGGGTTTCGATATCGCACCATAGCCGCTTGTAGGGCTCGTCGCCGACAGAGAAGTCGTAGACGGCAAAACCGGTCTCGCAGGCTTCCTGGATGTTGTCGAAGAACAGGAAGTCGCCGGGACTGGTGTTGCCGAGATCGTCCTCGGCGATCGCTCCGAACTCGCAGATCAGGCGCTTGCCCGAGCGGCTTGACCCGGTGACGGCGCGCAGCTTGCCGGCCACCTCGAGCCCGTGCAGCACGAAGGAGGGCTTGTCTTCGGCAAGCGCGTGCGTGAACAGCGCGCGGAAGAAAGCGCGCACCTGCTCGTCGCCAAAGACGTTGCTGATGCCCATCTTGCGGAAGCGGAATACCTTCATCTCGAAAAAGGCATCGAGCAGCCTGTCCACCTCGTCGGCCGTGCGCGCCTCGATGCGTCGGTGGCTGCCGACGGCTTCGAACTTGCGCATCTGCGAGCGGTGCTTCTTGCGCTTGCGCTTGCCGCTGGCGCGCAACAGCAGCGCATCGAAGCCACCGCCGAGATCGACGGCCAGCGACAAGTTTGGGCTGGCAAAATGGTCAAGCAAGGCGAGTGGATTGATGACACCGTCGAGATCGGGCAGCAACCGCTCGAGCGCGACGAGATCGATGTCCGGGCGTGCCTTGGCGATGGTCGCCAACAGCGATCGAATGGCCGGGATATCCGCCCTGGCCAGCCATTGCGGATCACAGGCGACGAAGTTGCCGTTGGCGTGGCGGTCGCCCATGAAGCGGGCGACGCGGTACGGACCTTTCGCGGTGACCTCCAGGGCCAGCGAAAAAACCGGCCGGCCTTCGGCGCTGAGCGTCGCTATGAGCAGATCCGGTCCGACCTGCTCGGCCCAGTTCAGTATCCAGCCGGCACTCTGCGCCGGTGCAAACAGGGCCGAGCGGCAGAATCCGGCATAGGCCGCGAGCCCTTCCGCGGACATCACTGAAATCGACAGGCCGGCCTGGTCTCCCGGCAAGGCTCGCGGCGACGCCTCGGTTGCAGCGAGCCGATTGCCGTCAAATGACGCTGTTGCGTCAACCATACCTCAATCCTTAGGGCGTACTGATGGCGATTTGGGGAGCCGCATAGGCGCATTCCGTGCTTGGTTTAGCCTAGGCGCAAAAGGTGAATGAATGATCGACGGGGGCGAGGCAATCCGGAAACTGGCGCTGAACGTCGCCCGTTATTCCGGTCTTGCACCGCTGGCCAAGCCGTTCATCGGCGGCATTGGCGCTATACTTATGCTGCACCGCGTGACCGCGACGCCCGAAAAGCCCGACAGCGTCAACCGTCATCTGAACATCGCGCCTGGCTTCCTCGATGCTGTGATCGCCGACATGAAGGCGAGCGGCTATGCCTTTGTTTCCATGGACGAAGCGGTCGAGCGCATCAAGGCGGGCGGCAAGGGTGGCGAGTTCGCAACCATCACCGCCGACGACGCCTATCGCGACAACATGACGGAGGCGCTGCCGGTGCTGGAGAAGCACGGCGCGCCGATGACCATCTATGTCGCGCCCGGGCTGATCAATGGCACCGCCGATTTGTGGTGGGATGTGGTCGAGGACATCGTCAACGTGCGCGACAGCCTCACCCTGACGCGGCCGAATGGCCCGCTGGTGATCGACTGCTCGACCCCTGCGAAGAAGTTACAGGCCAATATACGCCTGCATGTCTATCTCACCTCCGAAGTCCGCGAGGAGGACCTGCAAGCCGTGCTGCGTGACCTGGCTCGCTCGAATGGCGTCGACGCCGACGGCCCGCGCCTGCGGACATTGATGAACTGGGATGAAATCCGCAGCATCGCCACGCATCCGCTGGTGGCGATTGGCGCCCACACGATCAACCACAGCAATCTGAAGCGGCTTTCCGAAACCGATGCGCGGCACGAGATCGGCGCCGTGGGTGACATGCTGCAGGCGGAACTGGGCGAAAAGCCAAGCCATTTCGCCTATCCCTATGGCTATGCCAGGGCGGTGGGCTGCCGCGAAGTAGGCTTTGCCCGCGACGCCGGCTATGCCTCGGCCGTGACCACGCGCCACGGCGTGCTGCGCGCCGAACATGCCGGGTTCCTCCATGCCTTACCGCGCATTTCAGTCAACGGCCGCTACCAGAGCCTCGCTCATATCCGCACCATGCTGTCGGGCGTGACCACGCCGCTCGCCAACGCCGGCAAGATGCTCGTGACGATCTGACTGCGGCGGGGCCGGGTTCCGGTTCAGCGCTTCGCCTTCGGCTCCAGCATCAGCCACTTGATGATGCCCATCGCCGGAAGCACCCACAGCAGGCCGCTGAGCAGGAAGAACAGGAAATGCACCCACGGGCTCGACTCCGAGAGCCGGGCGACCGCGAAGATCGATGCGACCAGCGCGTAGATGATGACCAGCGCCACCAGCAGGAACGCTCCGATCAGCTTTTTCAGGCGCACGGGCATGGTTGGCCTCCTGGTCTAGGCCGCCGGGACCTCGCAGGTCCGGCAAGCTCTTGGCTTCGCATAGGCCTTGACGCGACCCTGTGCAACCGGTGAGACGCGGCGCGACGGCGTGCCGCGCCGTCTGGTCTTGCCAGCAAGGGTGCGATGGTCCACCAATCCGCCAAACCAACCTGCCGGGACAAGACCATGGCTGCCATATCAGCTGCCGCGCCCTTCGTGGCCCGCGACCGCGACCTGTACAATCGGGCGCTGCTGCGCGGCTGGCTCTATGTGGTGGTGCTGGTGCTGTTTGCGCTGGTGCTGGTCGGCGGCGCCACCAGGCTCACCGGTGCCGGCCTGTCGATCACGGAGTGGAAGCCGATCCATGGCGTGATACCGCCGCTCAACGACGCCGAGTGGCAGGAGGAATTCCAGCTCTACCAGCAGATCCCGCAATATGCCGAGCTCAACAAGGGCATGAGCATCGAGGCGTTCAAGTCGATCTTCTGGTGGGAATGGGCGCACCGCATCCTGGCGCGCAGCGTCGGCCTGGTGTTTGCCTTGCCGCTGCTGTTCCTCTGGGCGACGCGCCGCATCGAGCGCGGCCTGGGACCAAAATTGGTGGGCATCCTTTTGCTCGGCGGCCTGCAGGGCGCCATAGGCTGGTGGATGGTGGCCTCAGGGCTGGTCGACCGGGTCTCGGTCAGCCAGTACCGGCTGGCGACCCATCTGACGCTGGCGGCGCTGATCTTCACTGCCACCATGGTCGTTGCGCGTGGGCTGGCGCCGCATTCCGAACCCGCCGCCGACCGCTCGACGCAGAGGCTGGCCGGTTTCATCGTGTTTCTGGCGTTGATCCAGATCTATCTCGGCGGCCTGGTCGCCGGGCTCGACGCCGGCCTGAGCTACAACACCTGGCCGCTGATGGACGGCAAGCTCATCCCTGGTGATTTGCTGATCCTCGAGCCGGCGTGGCGCAATTTCTTCGAAAGCCCCAAGACGGTGCAGTTCGTCCACCGGCTCGGCGCCTATACGGTGTTCGTCGTGGCCCTCTGGCACATGATCGCCACGCGTCGGCGCCTGCCAGGCTCAACCCATGCCCGCCGCGCCACGCTGCTGTTTGTGCTGGTTTTGGTGCAGGCTTCGATCGGCATCGGTACGCTGCTGATGCATGTGCCGCTGCATATGGCACTGACCCATCAGGGGTTTGCGCTCATCGTGCTGGGCTTTGCCGCCGCGCATTGGCGCGGCACCAAGGGTGCCTATCCCTTGCCGCACGAAATCGCGCTCAGGAGCTGATCCCCAGAGCAGTTTCACCGTTTCACGGAAACGGTGAACTGCTCTATCTCTTTGTTTTGACGCAATTCCGGACGGAAAATCCGTTTCACACTTTTCCTGGAATTGCTTCAGCCGATCGGCCGGTCACATCCAGAATTCGTTTGACGCTGTCGTCTTCTCGCCGTCGAATTCCGCCTGGCGCAAGGCTGCGGCGGATGGCGTTGACTGGCTCTGAGCGGCCTTGGCCGCCTTGTCGGCGTCGGCGGCCCTGAGTGCATCAAGTTTGGCGTGGGCGACAGCGATATCCTGCTGCACCTGGGCGGCCTGGACCTGGTCCTTGATCGCCTTGGCCTGGTCTTCCAGGTCCTGGATCTGCTTTTCGAGCGCGGCTTCCTGGGCTGCATTGCTCGATGAACTGGACGAGGAATACTGGGTTGCCTGGGAGGAACCCGAAATCGCGCTGACCATGAGAATTCCCCTGATGGAGCCACGCAATGTGAGTAGCCCATCATGGTGAACAAGCCCTTACCGTCGCCGGTTGACCGGCTGGAACAGAAGCTTGGCCGCACCGCCCGGATCGCCTCGGCGATCGACAATTCGCGGTTCTCCTCGACCGCGTTGTCGTCTTCGTGATGCCAGGATGCCGACAGGCAACCATAGGCGATGGCATGATCAAGAATGGCGGGCGGAGCCTGGCCCAGCGTTTTGGCGAAGACCTCGGCCATATCCGCGATCCGCTCCGGATCGAGGCAAAGATCGTCCCGGTCGAGCGGGTTGTAGAACATGTTCGCGGCGTCGAAGCCGGGATCGCCAAGCACACCCTTCGGGTCGATTGCCAGCCAGTCGCGCGGCCCGTGCAGGATGTTGTCGTGATGCAGGTCGCCATGCAGAGGCATGATATCGTGCGGATCGGCCAGCAACCGATCGGCGATTGCCGCGGCCTCGACATAGAGACTGTCATGGCCGGCGTTGCGGTCGCTCGCGGCTTTCCTGAACAGGCTGGCAAACCGCTCCCTGAGCGGCTGCAACTCGGGCGGGAAGGGGTCTTTCCCAGGCGAAAACAGTTTCGCCATCACTTCGGCCGCGATTTCAGTGGCGGCGTTGTCGCCCTCTTTGTCGAGAACCTGCTGCAGCAGGGTTTCACCGGCATATTCGAGCAGCATGCTGTGGCCGTCGCGGCCAAGCAGGCGGACCGCGCCGTCGCCGCGCCGCCAGGCGAGATAGTGCTCGCCGCGCAATTCGTCCGCGACGTCGTCGAAAGGCTTGAGCGCCTTGACGATCGCCGGCGAACCATCCTCGTGCCGCACCTTCCAGATGCGGCTCGAAAAGGTTTCGGCAATAAGTTCGGGCGCGCTGACCTTCCAGCGCGTCGGAAAGACAGGTGCGTCCATCAGAGGCCGAGCATCAAGTCCATGTTCTGCACGGCGGCACCCGAGGCCCCCTTGCCGAGATTGTCATAGACCGCCAGCAGCAGAGCCTGTGCCCGTTTGTCGTTGGCGAAGACGTAGACCTTCATCCGGTTGGTGCCGTTGTAGATCTCCGGATCGATCTCCGGCATGCGCTCCAGATGCGCATAGGGCGCCACCTCGACCACACCGCCCTCGATGGCGGCGAAATGGTCGGCAATCGCCGCATGAAGCTCCGCACCCGTCGGCACATGGTCGAGACCACCGAGTTGCAGGGGCACCACCGTAATCATGCCTTGTGCGAAATTGCCGACCGCCGGCTGCATGATCGGATCATGCGACAGCCTGGCATAGGCCCTGAGTTCAGGCACGTGCTTGTGCTGCAAGGTGAGGCCATAGGGTAGGAACTCCGAGGCGTCCTCACCCTTGGCGACATAGTCCTCGATCATCGGCCGTCCGCCGCCCGAATAGCCGGAAATGCCGTTGACCGTGATCGGGAAGTCCGCCGGCAGCAGGCCGGCGGTGACCAGCGGCCGCAGCGTCGCGATCGGCCCCTGCGGCCAGCAGCCGGGGTTGGCGACGCGTTTTGCCGAGGCGATCGTCTTTGCCTGTTCCTTGTCCATCTCCGCGAAACCATAGGCCCAGCCTTCGGCGACGCGATGCGCGGTCGAGGCGTCGATGACCTTGGTGGTGTCGTTGGCGATCAGCGAGACGCTTTCCTTCGCCGCGTCATCGGGGAGGCACAGGATGGCGACATCGGCGGCATTGAGGAACTCGGCACGCGCCGCCGTGTCCTTGCGGCGCTCGGCAGGAACGGAGATGATTTCCAGGTCACCGCGCTCGGCAAGCAGCGCCCTGATCTGCAGGCCGGTGGTGCCGTGCTCGCCGTCGATGAAGATTTTCGGTTTCATTTGCCTGATCAAATTCCCTGATATTTCAAGGCTATATGCCTTGACCGTGATTCACCGCGGCACCGTTGTGGTTGCCGTTGTTGTTCAGCTCTTCCAGCCGGGCCTTTCGTTCGGCCAGCAGGCCGAGATACTGCATGGCCACCATCGAGCCGGCGATCGCCGTTATATCGGCGTGATCATAGGCCGGCGCAACCTCGACGACATCGGCGCCGACAATATCGATCTGGTTGAGCTGACGCAGCGTCGACAGGATCTTTGCTGAGGACGGCCCGCCGGCAACCGGCGTGCCGGTACCGGGCGCATAGGCCGGGTCAAGGCAGTCGATGTCGAAGGTGAGATAGGTCTTCTTGCCGCCGGTGCGGTCGACGATGGCGTAGGCGATGTCGGACGCGCGCATCTCCTCGATTTCGTGCCCGTACAGGATCTTGATGCCGAACGTGTCGGGCGCGTGGGTGCGGATGCCAATCTGGATCGAGCGGTCGGGATCGATTATGCCTTCATTGACGGCGCGGCCGACGAAAGACCCGTGGTCGATGCGCTTGCCGTCGTCCGGCCAGGTGTCCTGGTGGGCATCGAACTGCACCAGGGCGAGCGGGCCGTGGATGGCGGCATGCGCCTTGAGCAGCGGCCAGGTGACGAAATGGTCGCCGCCGAGCGACAACAGGAAGGCGCCGGATTTGAGGATCTTCGCCGCTTCGCGCTCGATCGTGCCGGGCGTCTTCTGGTGATTGCCCGAATCGAGCAGGCAATCGCCATAATCGACCACCGCGAGATGCTCGAACAGATCACGTGAAAACGGGTATTGCGGGTCGTTGTCGAGGATCGCCGAGGCGCGGCGGATCGCCTGCGGCCCGAACCGGGCGCCGGGCCGGTTGGTGACGGCGGCGTCGAACGGAATGCCCCATATCACCGCGTCCGCGCCCTTCACGTCCTTCGTGTATTTGCGCCGCATGAACGACAGCGCGCCCGAATAGGTCGGCTCGAGGGCAGCGCCCGTTTTGGAGCGGGCGGTGAAGGCATGGTCGATGTTGTTGGTCGCCATTACGGGTCCTTGTTTTTCATCGGGGTGCAACAACTACAGAACCGGCACGGAAGATGCCAGTCACAGCTTGGGGAGACGAAATGGCGCCCCTCAAGTGCCATGGCAAAACAGGATTTGTATCATCATGACGCAGACCGCGTTTCTTAATCCTCCCCGCGCCGTGGTGTCGACCCACAGCGGCACGATTGCCGGCGAACGCTTCCTGGTTCTCGATTCGTGGCGCGGCATCTGCGCGCTTATGGTGGCGCTGTTTCACTTCCCGACCGGTTCGACGATTTCGCAAAGCGCCTTCATCGGTTCGTCCTACCTCTTCGTCGACTTCTTCTTCGTTCTTTCCGGTTTCGTCATTGCCAGCAGCTACGGCAGCCGGCTCAGCCAGCCGGAAGAAGTGGCTCGCTTCGCCCTGGTCCGCTTTGGCCGCATCTACCCGCTGCATTTGCTCATGCTGGCCGCTTTCGCCGGCTTCGAGCTGCTGCGGCTGGCGCTGCCGCAGCTGCACGGCACCGGGGCAGCTCCCTTCACCGGAGGTTTCGACCTCAGGAGCCTGCTTGCCAATCTTCTCTTGCTGCAAGGCGTCGGCTTCGAGGATCACCTGACCTGGAATGCGCCAAGCTGGAGCATTTCGGCGGAGTTCTTCGCCTATCTCCTGTTTGCGGGCGTGGTCTTCGTCGCCGGCGAGCTCGCCTGGATATGGTTCGTCGGCGCTGCCGTCACCGCGCCGCTGTTCCTGCTTGGCTTCTCGACCCATCATATGGATGTGTCCTTCGATTTCGGCTTCATCCGCTGCCTGTACGGCTTCTCGCTCGGCGCCTTGCTTGCCTGGTTTCAGCATGATTCCATTGCAGGGGCGCGACAGGCCCTGGCCAGGGGCGGCCCGCGCATGGCCTGGACCCTTGCCGAGATCGTCATGGTCGCCGTCATCGTGCTTTTTGTCTCGCTGTCGGGCGATAATGATTTCGGCATCGCAGCACCCCTGGTGTTCGCGCTCGCGCTGTTTCTCTTCGCTCATGAAGGCGGCTGGATCAGCGCCCTACTGAGGACGCCGTTCATGCTGACGCTCGGCGCGCTGTCCTATTCGATCTACATGGTGCACATCTTCGTCCAGGCACGCATGATCAACATCGCCGGGCTCGTCGAGCGCAAGCTTGGCGTGGGCCTGATAGACGACATCGTGTTGCGCGGCCAGCCGGCGACCGGCTTCGGCGCCGGCTGGACAGGGGCCGTGGCGATCATCGCCATGCTTGTCGCCACCATCGCTGCCTCCTGGATCACCTGGCGTTTCGTCGAAATGCCGGCCATGGCCTGGTTCCGCCGGCTGTCGAAACGCATCTGATGCATCTGTCGCGAGCATGATCCCGAAAAGTGGAGACCGGTTCTCGGAAAGAATCATGCTCAAACAAGACATCTGCTAGCCGGCTTCGTTCACCGGGCTGTCACGGGCATCGCCTATCCGGGTTTCGATCCGGCAAGGAGCGATTCTCGATGCGGACCATCTGGCTGAGCCTTCTGCTTTGCGCGGCACTTGCGGCCGCCTCTGGCCAATCATTGGCTGGAGAAACGCGCGCCAGGCAGATCCTCGACCGCTTCGAACATGCCAACCAGTGGCGCGACCACGTCATGATCGCCGCGCATCGCGCCGGCAGCATGCAGGCCGGCAAGACGCTCTATGCCGAAAATTCGATCGCGGCCGTCAAGGGCTCGATCGCCATGGGCGCCGAAATCGTCGAGGTCGACATCAGGCGCTCGAAGGACGGTGAGTTCGTCGTCATGCATGACAGCTGGCTCGACCGCACCACGACCTGCAAGGGCGAGGTGGTGAAATACACGCTGGCTGAGCTGAAGACCTGCCGACTGGTGATTGAGGGTACCGGCGCCATCACCAATGAGACAGTTTCGACGCTGCGCGAGATGCTGCTGGCGACCAGGTACCGGATCCTCATCAACCTCGACAACAAGCTCGAGGTCGGCGATCTCTCCGGCATGATTGCGGTGGCTCGCGATCTCGGGATGGCCGAACAGGTCATCGTCAAGGAGAACCTGTGGAACGCCACCCGGATTGCCACGGTCAAGGCCGCCATGGATGCCATCGGCGGCGGCTTCCAATTCATGCCGATCATTGCTGACGACGCGGTGCACGATGCCGCTTTCGCCGAGACGGTCGACCACGCCTTTTCGCCGCGCGCGACCGAGCTGATCAACTGGCGGGCAGGCGCCGAGACGCTGACCGAGACCGGCGGGCCGCTGTTCAGCACGCGCATGCGCGCGGCCGCGGTGCGTGGCAACTGGCACATCTGGGCCGACACCTACGCAATCGTCAACAAGCCGGGCGGCTTCCTCGCCGGTGGCCGCGGCGACGAGCTGGCGGTCCAGGCCAGCCTGCCGCGCGAGACGTATGGCTTCTGGGCCGATCGCGGCGCCACCATCATCCAGACCGACGAGCCGAAGGCGGCGATCGACTGGCTGGCGGCGAATGGCTACCGCGTGCCTTACGCCGACGAGGCGCGGCCGGCTGAGCCGGCGAGTACGGCGAGCATCAACTAGGAGCGTTGGCGCCGCACCCCGCCTGGGAATGCCAGCGCCGTCACCCCTCCCGGCGCTACGCGCCGACCTCCCCATCGAGGGGAGGTAGGGGTCGCGGCTAACCGCGCGCGCCGAGTGGCTACAAGGCAAAGGTTTGTCGCCAGTTGGTCGTCGGAATGTTTGCAGAGTGATGGCAAACCTGGGCGCCCTACCTCCCCTTGATGGGGAGGTCGGCGCGCAGCGCCGGGTGGGGTGACTGCCGAGCCCGAACAAGCCGGCCGAAGGACGGCCTTTTGCTTTGCAACTGCTCGCAGTGCTGCGTCGTCAGGCAGCAGCCGCCATGCCATCCAATTCCCTGAGCACATCGTCCGAAAGCTTGAATTCGGCAGCGGTAAGGTTCTCCCGCAGATGCGCGACCGATGATGTGCCGGGGATCAGCAGGATGTTGGGCGCGCGCCGAAGCAGCCAGGCGAGGGCGACCTGCATCGGCGTGGCGCCGAGGCGCTGCGCCACATCGGACAGCGTCGAAGACTGCAGCGGGTTGAAGCCGCCGAGCGGGAAGAACGGCACGTAGGCGATGCCGTCACGGGCGAGGTCGTCGATCAGGGCGTCGTCGCCGCGATGCGCCAGATTGTACTGGTTCTGCACACAGACGATCTCGGAAATCCGGCGTCCTTCCTTGACCTGGGTCGATGTCACGTTGCTCAGTCCGATATGCCTGACCAGGCCTTGGCGTTGCAGTTCGGCCAGCACGGTGAGCGGCGCTTCGATCGACCCCTCGGCGGGACCGTGGGTGTCGAACATGATGCGCAAATTGACCACGTCGATCACCTCGAGGCCGAGATTGCGCAGATTGTCGTGCACCGCCTGGGTTAGCGCTTCGGCGGAAAAGGCCGGCAGCCACGAGCCATCCGCGCCGCGCCGGGCGCCGATCTTGGTGACGATGACCAGATCCTTGGGGTAGGGGGCAAGCGCCTCGCGGATCAGCCGGTTGGTGACGTGCGGGCCGTAGAAGTCGCTGGTGTCGATATGGTCGATCCCTTGCGCAACGGCCTCGCGCAGCACGGCCACTGCCGCGTCATGGTCCTTGGGCGGGCCGAACACACCGGGCCCGGCGAGCTGCATGGCGCCGTAGCCGAGCCGCTTCACTGTGTGGCTCCCAAGGGTGAAGGTGCCGGCCTGTTGGATAGTGGACATGATGATTGATCTCCTTTGAGGCGGCGAAGATAGGTGCTGCTCAATCTTGTGATAATCAGGTACAATCCACACAGGCTGTACGGAATTGCGAACAATGATGGATCTCAATGACCTGAACGCCTTCGTGGCGGTGGCGCGCGCCGGGGGCTTTCGCGATGGTGCGCGCGCCAGTGGCGGCAGCGCCTCGGGCTTGAGCGAGGCGGTGCGTCGCCTGGAAGCGCAGCTCGGTGTCAGGCTGTTCAACCGCACCACGCGCAGCGTTGTCCCGACCGAGGCCGGTCTCAGCCTGCTGGAGAGGCTCGGTCCGGCGCTGTCGGAGGTGGAGGCCGCCCTCGATGTGGTGAATGGCTTTCGCGACAGGCCGGCGGGCTCGTTGCGTCTCAATGTGCCGGTCAGCGCCGCGCGGCTGATATTGCCCGACATCGTCCCAGGCTTCCTCGCCGCCTTTCCCGGCATCCGGCTGGAGGTGATCGCCGACGAGAATTTTGTCGATGTGCTGGCTGCCGGCTGCGACGCCGGCATCCGCTACGACGAGCGGCTGGAACAGGACATGATCGCGGTGCCGATCGGACCGCGCGTGCAGCGTTTCGCCACGGCCGCCAGCCCAGCCTATCTCGATCGCCATGGGCGGCCGCAACATCCGGGCGACCTGCTCAGCCATGCCTGTGTGCGCGGCCGCTTTGCCAGCGGGGCGATGCTGCCGTGGGAATTCGAGCGCGACGGCGAGGTGGTGCGCATCGATCCCACAGGGCCGCTGATCGTGCGGATCGGCGGGGCGACCGATCTGGCCGTCGATGCGGCCATCGCCGGCACCGGCATCATCGGCCTGTTCGAGGGCTGGCTTCGCCCGCATTTCGAAAGCGGCGCGCTTGAACCCATTCTGGAACCGTGGTGGCAGAACTTCTCCGGGCCGTTTCTCTATTATCCGGGTCGCCGACTCGTGCCGGCCCCGCTGCGGGCGTTCATCGATTATATCAAGGCCGGCAGACCCTGAGACCTCCGCCAGGCATGAATTGCGCCGGCGCCATCACCCCACCCGGCGCTACGCGCCGATCTCCCCATCGAGGGGAGGTAGGGTGCCGCGCTCTTCCAACAAAAAAGGCCGCCCGAAGGCGGCCTTTTCGATTGGCAAAACTGCGGAGCGCTTAGCGCTTCGAGAACTGGAAGCTGCGGCGGGCTTTCGCCTTGCCGTACTTCTTGCGCTCGACGACGCGGCTGTCGCGGGTCAGGAAGCCACCCTTCTTGAGCACGGCGCGCAGCGCCGGCTCGTAGTAGGTCAGCGCCTTGGAGATGCCGTGGCGCACCGCGCCGGCCTGGCCCGAGAGGCCGCCGCCGATGACGGTGGCGACGATGTCGTACTGGCCCGAACGGTTCGAGGCGATGATCGGCTGGTTGAGGATCATCTGCAGGACCGGACGCGCGAAATAGGTCGCGAATTCCTTGTCGTTCACGATGATCTTGCCGGAACCCGGCTTCACCCAGACACGCGCGATGGCGTTCTTGCGCTTGCCGGTGGCGTAGGCGCGGCCCGACTTGTCGAGCTTCTGGACATGGACGGGTGCCGCGGCCTGCGTGTTGGTGTTGCCGGTGGCGGCGCCCAGTTCTGCGAGCGAGGAAAGCTCAGCCATCTTATGCGACCTTCTTGTTCTTGGAATTCAGCTTGGCCACGTCGAGAACTTCGGGCTGCTGGGCGACATGCGGATGCTCTGCGCCTGCATAGACGCGCAGGTTCTTCATCTGCCGACGGCCGAGCGGGCCACGCGGGACCATGCGCTCAACGGCCTTCTCGACGACACGCTCGGGGAAACGACCCTCGAGCAGCTGGCGCGCGGTGCGCTCCTTGATGCCGCCGGGGTGGCCGGTGTGCCAGTAATAGACCTTGTCGGTGAACTTCTTGCCGGTGAACACCACCTTGTCGGCATTGATGACGATGACGTTGTCGCCGTCGTCGACATGCGGGGTGAAGGTCGGCTTGTGCTTGCCGCGAAGATGATTGGCGATGACAGTGGCGAGACGGCCGACGACGAGACCCTCGGCGTCGATCAGGATCCACTTCTTCACCACATCCGCAGGCTTCTGCGAAAAGGTTGTCATGTTTTCTGCTTTCGGTTCGGACCTTCACCAGGGAAKGCGTTTCTTGTTGCTTGGATTGGCGAAAAGCGCTTGCCCGCCGCCAATAACAAAACGGCGGCCTTTGAGGGCCGCTGCTTCGTGAGGGCTTATAGGCGAGGGCAGTTGTCGCGTCAAGGCCATCGAAAGGGCCAATATCAGGAAAAGAATAGCAAAAACAATATCTTGGGAAAAAGGTATTATTTTACCACATAACCATTCCGCTTCGGCGGGATCGAATAGGTGCCGGTGGCATGCGCCACCGTATGTCCGTCCGGGCCGGCGACGATGTCGATGTCGAACACCATCAGGCTCTTTCCCAGCTTCAGGATCCGGCAATGGCCATCGATCGGCCCGGCCTCGGCCTTGCGGACGAAGTTGATGTCGAGGTTGACGGTAACGGAAAGCGCGTCCGGCCCGGCATGAGAGAGCACGCAGACATAGCCGCCGATATCGGCGAGCGTGAACAGCGACGGACCCGACACTGTGCCACCAGGGCGCAGGTGCCGCTCGTCGGCATTGAGACGCACGAGGCAACCGCCCGGGAACACGTCGATCGCCTCGTAATGTTTGAACTGGTCGTTGAGCTGGGGATAGACGCTACCCATCAGCACATTGACTTCCGCCGCGGTCAGCACCGGCTTGAGATTGCTCTGGGCGGGCATGGCGGTCTCCCTCGTATGCGCCTGTTTGAACGCGGCCGGGCCTTCTGGCAACACCGTTTCAGCCGTCATTGATGACAATCCTAAGCCACCGGGACAAATGCAGCGCAGCCTTGTCGCTTGTGCCAGCAATCTGTTTGATGGTGTTGGACGAGGCACGATGGCGTACTAGATTGAAGCATCCAACCACGATCCTTAATCGCGGAGAAACGACCATGGCTGAAATCCTTGCCATCAAGCCTGCCGCCGTTGAAGGTCCGGTTGTCGCACAACTGGACAAGGGCGTGCTGCGCCTCACGCTTGCCAATCCGCCTGCCAACGCTCTGTCGCTGGCGGTGATGGCGGCGCTGACCGCGGAATTCGAGCGCGCCAAGGCCGACAAGGCGGTTCGCGTCATCGTTCTCTCGGCAGCCGGCAAGGTGTTCTGCGCCGGCCATGATCTCAAGGAAATGACGGCGCGCCGTGCCGACGCCGATCATGGCAAGGCCTTCTTCGCGGAGACGTTTGCGGCCTGTGCCACGCTGATGCAGGCGATCGTGCGTCATCCGTTGCCGGTTATCGCCGAGGTTGATGGCCTTGCCACCGCCGCCGGGCTACAACTGGTCGCCAGCTGCGACCTGGCGATCGCGTCGCATGAGGCGACCTTCTGCACCCCGGGCGTCAACATCGGCCTGTTCTGCTCGACGCCGATGGTGGCGCTGTCGCGCAACGTCTCGCGCAAGCATGCGATGGAGATGCTGCTGACCGGCGAGACGATCGATGCGGCGACCGCCAAGGAATTCGGCCTGGTCAACCGCGTCGTGCCGCGCGAATACCTGAATCAGATTGTCACCAAATACGCGCAAACCATTGCTTCCAAATCATCTTTGGTGGTCAAGACAGGCAAGGAGGCCTTTTACGCGCAGGCCGAGATGGGACTGGCCGACGCCTATGCCTATACCGGCGCGATCATGGTCGAGAACATGCTGGCGCGCGACGCGGAAGAGGGCATTGGCGCCTTCATCGGCAAGCGCAAGCCGCAATGGACGGACGAGTAATCGTGGAACCGCGCATCTCCATCATCACCATCGCGACGGACGATCTCGACCGCGCCGTGCGCTTCTACGAGGCGATGGGCCTGACCCGTCATGCCGGCATCACCGACGGCGTCGCCTTCTTCCAAATGGGCGGCGCCATTCTCGGCCTGTTCCCGCGCGCCAGCGCCGAGGAGGATTCGGGCGTTGCCTTCACTGGGGCGCCGTCCGCCGTCTACCTCGCTTACAACACCCGCTCCGATGCCGAAGTCGACGAGGTTCTCGCCATGGCGGAAAAAGCCGGCGGTCGTATCGTCAAGCCGGCCGGCCGTGCCTTCTGGGGCGGCTGGTACGGATATTTCGCCGATGCCGATGGGCATGTCTGGGAAGTGGCGCACAATCCAGCTTTCCCGATCGCGGAAGACGGCACGATTTCGCTGCCCGATTAATGGCTTGTCGCAAGCAGCTGACGCGGCTCAAGGCAGCCTATCTCAAACGCATCCGGCTTGACTGGAACCTGCCGCTGTTTCGCGACCACGATTTCGAACTCGAATTCACCACGCCGATCTGCACCGATCCGCAGGCCTTTGTGCAGGAAGCGCTGTCGGAGGACGATGCGTGACCGATGACGATCTCAACTGGCGCAGCGAACAGGCGTACCGCGCAGCCTGGCCGGCAGCGGCCGAAACCGTCGTCGACGGCTGGCTTCTCAGACGCTCCGGTGGCCGGACCCGGTGCGCAAACTCGGTCAATCCCTTGCGTGGCAAGCGCGGTGCGCCCGACAAGGTCATCGACGCCGCCGAGTCCTTCTATGTCGGTCACGACCAGACGCCGCTGTTTCGAGTGCCTGATATCGCCGACGAGCTCGAAGCCGCACTCGACCATCGCGGTTATCAGCTCGAAGGCGGAACCATCCATCTTTATGCCGGTATCGACGACCTGGCGGAGATCCGCGACGGGCGCGTCACTGTATCGCCGGTGCCCGCCGAAGACTGGCTCGCAGCGCGGTTTCGCATGGGCGCCCACGACGACATAGATCGCCGCGTCTTTCGCGAGATGACGGGGCTGATCGCCGGTGACCGGGCGTTCGTGTCCTGTGAACGCGACAGCGAAATTGCCGCCCTGGCCTATGGCGTCATCCGAAACGGGCTGCTTGTGGTGGAATCGGTTGAAACCGACGGCCGCTTCAGGCAGCAAGGCCTGGGCCGCAAGACGGTCGGCGGTCTGATCGACTGGGCACGACGGGCGGGTGCTGACGCGGCATGCCTGCAAGTGGTGGCCGACAATGCGCCAGGCCGCGCGCTCTATGCTTCGCTTGGGTTCAGCCGTGAACTTTACCGCTATCACTACCGCAGGAAGCCGCATGAACCACGATAGTTACGACAACACCTACATCGCCGGCATCCTCAATTCGGTGAAGACCATCGCCATGGTTGGCGCGTCCGCCAATGACGTGCGGCCAAGCTATTTCGTGCTGAAATATCTGCTGGCCAAGGGCTTTTCGGTGTTTCCGATCAACCCTGGCCAAGCCGGCAAGCAAATCCTCGGCCGGATGACCTATGCCAGGCTGGCCGATATTCCCGAACCGATCGACATGGTCGACATCTTTCGCGCGGCGTCGGCAGTGCCGGGCATTGTCGATGAGGTGTTGCGGCTCGATCCCTTGCCGAAAGTCCTCTGGATGCAGCTTGGCGTACGCCATGACGAGACAGCCGCGCGCGCCGAGGCTGCCGGCATCAAGGTGGTGATGAACCGCTGCCCCAAGATCGAATATGGCAAGCTGTCCGGCGAGATCGGCTGGACCGGCGTCAATTCCGGCGTCTTGTCGTCGAAGAAGCCGCTGATGCGCCCCGGCTTCCAGAGTTTCGGCGTTCGCCAGAAATGATGCATGTCGCCCAAAAGTGCGCAGCGGTTTTGGGATAACGACATGCACCAAAAAGGAGCCTCTAAGGCGCGTCGGATAAAGTCCTTCAAACGCGGCACGCCTTAGAAGCAAATTATTCCGCAAGGCCGTGCATTTTCTCGCGTCCCGGCCGCAGATCGTTCGCCGAAGGGCATTTTCTTCTTTGCATTCGCGCCCGGGCTTCGCCAAGAATGCCCGGCCATTTCAAGAGTTTCAAAAAGAGAGGTTTCGATGACCCGCACGCCCGGTTTCAACACGCTCGCCGTCCATGCCGGCGCCAAGCCTGACCCGGCCACCGGCGCCCGGGCCACGCCGATCTACCAGACGACCTCCTTCGTCTTCGACGATGCCGATCACGCCGCCTCGCTGTTCGGGCTGAAGGCCTTCGGCAATATCTACACCCGCATCATGAACCCCACCCAGGCTGTGCTGGAAGAGCGCATCGCGGCCCTCGAGGGCGGCACGGCGGCGCTTGCGGTCGCCTCCGGCCATGCCGCGCAAGTGATCGTGTTCCACAATCTGATGCAGCCGGGCGACAATTTCGTCGCCGCCAACAAGCTCTATGGCGGTTCGATCAACCAGTTCGGCCATGCCTTCAAGAATTATGGCTGGGAGGTGCGCTGGGCCGACACCAATGACATCTCGACCTTCGAGAGCCAGATCGACGACAGGACCAAGGCGATCTTCATCGAGAGCCTCGCCAATCCGGGCGGCACCTTTGTCGATATCGAGAAGATCGGCGACATCGCCCGCAAGCACGGCCTGCCGCTCATCGTCGACAACACGCTGGCCTCGCCCTACCTGATCCGCCCCATCGAGCACGGCGCCGACATCGTCGTCCATTCGCTGACCAAATTCATCGGCGGTCACGGCAATTCGATCGGTGGCGCCATCGTCGACGGCGGCACCTTCGACTGGTCCAAGTCGGGCAAGTACTCGATGCTGTCGGAACCGCGCCCCGAATATGGCGGCCTTATCCTGCACGAAACCTTCGGCAATTTCGCTTTCGCCATTGCTGCCCGCGTGCTTGGCCTGCGCGACCTCGGTCCGGCGATTTCGCCGTTCAACGCCTTCCTGATCCTGACCGGCCTGGAAACCTTGCCGCTGCGCATGCAACGCCACTGCGACAACGCCGTGACCGTCGCCGCCTGGCTGTCCAATCATCCCAAGGTCGCCTCGGTGAATTATCCCGGCCTGCCCTCAGACAAGAACCACGCGCTGCAGAAGAAGTACTCGCCGCAAGGCGCCGGCGCCGTGTTCACATTCGGCCTCAAGGGCGGCTATGACGCCGGCGTCAAATTCGTCGAGGCGCTGGAACTGTTTTCGCACCTCGCAAATGTCGGCGACACCAAGTCGCTGGTCATCCACCCGGCCTCGACCACGCACCGCCAGCTTTCCGACGAACAGAAGGTCAAGGCCGGAGCCGGTCCGGACACTGTGCGGCTTTCCATCGGCATCGAGGACGTCAACGACATCGTTGCCGACCTCGAACAGGCGCTTGCCAAGGTCTGATCGATCATGACCGCGTTTCTTTCCGTCGACATCAAAAACGTCGAACCCGAATCTGGCGCGCCGGCGCCGGATCGGCTGATCTCGGGCGATCCGAAATTCCGCACCTGGAACGTCGAGGAGCGTGATGGTGGCCTCTATGCCGGCATCTGGGAATCGACCCCGGGCAAATGGCGCATCGTCTATGACGAATGGGAATTCTGCCACATCCTGTCCGGCGTTTCGGTGATCGCCGAAGAAGGCGGTGCGGCGCGCACCGTCAAGGCCGGCGACAGCTTTGTGCTCAGGCCCGGCTTCAAGGGCAGTTGGGAAGTGCTTGAAACGACCCGCAAGGAGTATGTGATCAAGCTCTAATGCATGTCGCCCAAAAGTGGCCCCGGTTTTGGGGGAACGACATGCATAAAAACAGGCATCCAGGCCGGGGTCAGATGACGCGATCGATATCGCTGTCTGAAAATCCGTATCGCGCCATCATCTGCCGGTGCCAGTCACCGCCCAGCAATTCATCGAGGCAAGCATCGATGTCCCTGAGCAGGGCGCGGTTGCCCTTGGCGATTGCGAAGGCACCGGCCGATGGCTGTTTTTCGCTGGCCGGGACCTCGACAAGGCCAAGCGGCATTTCGGACCGCTGGGTCAGATAGCCTCGATGCGCCATCGCAACGCTGGCATAGGCATGCACCACGCCGGTGGCCACTGCGTCCGCCGCATCGGCCTGGGTTGCAAACATACTGATCTGCTCCGGCGCAATCCCGTTGTGCAACGCCGTGAGATGCTGCACCTGGTCGGTAATGACGCCAAGCAAAGCCGTCCGGTCCCTGGCAATGGACTGGTAGCCGCCAAAGCCGCGCGGATTGTCTTTCGCGACCAGCAACCCATCCTGCAACGCCCAGATCGGACGTGTGAAGGCGACAAGCTGCTGGCGCTCCTCGGAGACGAACAAGCCGGTCGTCATGGTCCAGCGGCCCTCGACCAGCCCTGGCAGCAATTCAGCGAATTCGGTCCCGATCGGCCTGAAGCCCGCCAATCCGAGCTTCTCGCCGAGCCTGCGCGCAAGCTCGACGTCACAGCCCGAGACCTCGCCCGATGCACCGGTGAAGCAAAATGGCGGCTCTTCGAGGAAGGCGAATTTCAACTCGGTCATATGTTTGGGCAAACCGTCGCCTTCCTATTTCGCCGGGAACTGGCTGAGGCAGGCCTCCGACGCCTTGTCGTGGAAGGTCAGGGCATTGGGGTCCTCTGCCTCGATATCGGCGTCGGAAATCTCGTTGCGATAATACTGCGCCACCAGATCAAGCCCCGCCTGGCTGATGCCCTGGGTCGGCATTTCGCGCGCAAGGCAGCCGCAAAGGCTGAGCGCTCGGTCCGGTGAGCCAATCTTGTGGTTGGTGAGGATGAAATCCTGTGCCGGACAGGCATCGAGAAAGCTGTCGAAATTCAGCTTCTGCTGCGGCTGGTCGCCATGATTGAAGTACGCCGGCGGCCATTGGCTCTTGCCGCTGGCGACATCGCAGCCGGTGCCGACGTCCTCGGCATTTTTCAGAAGCGCCTGCCAGGCAATCTCTTTCGCGCCCGTCGGATATTCGAAATTCTCGCCCAGCGATGCGGTGTACATATCGAGATCGGGCTGCGTGAAGCCGGTCACCTGAAACCGGCTGAACCGGCATTGGCATTCAGCGCTCACGCGTTCCGCTTCACCCTCCGCCGGCTGCTCGTTGGATCTGCTTTTCYGGCAGGCCGCCATGAAGGCGGCGCCATCGAGCGACGAGGCAGGAAACGTAGAGGCGTCGACATAGCCTTTTCCGTCCCAGCCGATCATCATCTGGTCGGACTGGATGTCGAGAAAACCGTTTCGTTTGAAGGCGCTGAGCCCGATCTTGTCCTGCGGCACCAGCCTTGCACCGGGAATGTCGCCGAGGACTTCCTGGTAGCTGTCGCCTTCGAGGACGAACAGGAAGTTGCCGCAATGGATGCCGTCGCAGCCAGGCGCATAGCGATAGGCGAAGATCTCGGGAAAGCCGTCGAGGTTGAGATCGACCTCGACCGCAAAGGATGGCGGCGGGAAATCCTTGGCTCCGGTCTGCCGCTCCAGCAGGCCGGCCGCCATTTTCTGGGCGATCGCCACGCTGTTTTCCCACGGGATGTTCTCCGGCTGTTGCTGGGCATGCGCCACCCCCAGGCCCGCGCAAAGCAGTGCCACTGCGAACGCCGCCGCCGGTCTCGAAAACACCCTCATGTCGCAGCCCCATGCCCGCGATCGTCAGAAGCCGACGGCGAGCGTTTCCAGCCCATGGAAGTGGTAAGTGTCGCGGAAGCGCGGCGGTTCGGCAAGATGCAGCTTTGGCTGCCGGTCGAACAAGGTCTTCAGCGACACCTGCAATTCGAGCCGGGCCAGCGGCGCACCGATGCAGAAATGGATGCCGGCGCCGAAGGACACGTTCTTCTGGTCCGCCCGATCCGGCCTGAAGGCGAGCGGTTCGGCGAAGGCGCGCGGGTCGCGATTGGCCATGCCAAGAAGCAGCCCGATCGTCTGGCCCGGCTGTACGACGATGCCTGGCGCGACTTCGATCTCCTGATAGGCGTAGCGCGTGAACATGTGCAGTGGCGCGTCGAAGCGCAGGCATTCCTCGACTGTCGCCGCGGTGGCTTCGGGTGAGCCGAAGAAGCGACGGGGATCGCCGCCTTGCGACAGGATCGAGCGCACGGCATTGCCGGTCTGATGCACGGTCGCTTCATGGCCGGCATTGAGCAGCAGGATTGCCGAGGACACCATCTCGTCCTCCGACAGTTTCTGGCCGTCCTCCTGCGCCGAGATTAAGAGCGACAGCAGGTCGTCACCGGGGTTCTTGCGCCGCTCGGTGACATGGCCGCGCAGGAAATCGGCAAAATCGCCTGCGGCGCGGTTGGCCTTCTCCTCGGTTTCGCGCGTGCGGCTATGCATGTACATGGCGACCATCTGGTGCGACCAGTCGAGCAGTTGCGGCCCCATCTCGACCGGCACGCCGAGCATTTCTGCAATGATGGTGATCGGCAGCGGCGCCGCAAAGGCGGGCAAGAGGTCGACAGCCTTGCCTGGTTCGAAACGGTCGATCAACTCGTTGGCGAGCGCTTCGACACGCGGCCGCAGCCGTTCGACCTGGCGCGAGACGAAGGCGCGGTTGACCAGCGTTCTCAGCCGCGTGTGCACCGGTGGCTCCAACTCCAGCATCGAATTGGCCTCGATGCCGTCGAATGCCCTGAGATGACTGCGGTCCTGGCCGACACCGCGCCTGTCTGGAATGCCGGCCGGGTTCTGGCGGCCGAAGCGGCGGTCGCGCAGCAGCCGGTTGACCTCGTCGAAGCCGCCAAAGCACCAGAAGCCGAACTCTTCCCAGAAGAATGCATTCGAGCTGCCGTGCAGAAAGGCGTAGGCCTCGTAAGGATCTTGAAAAAAGGCAGGCTCGTGCGGATCGAGCCGCAGGTGGCGGATGGCTGGATCAAAGGCCAGATAAGGTGGCGTCAATTTGGTCATGCCAGACCAATAGCGCGGCTTGCCAGCCCGGTTCCAGACCGTATGTTGCGCCCCGTAGCCCAATGCGTTGAGCCAGCCGATACGGCTGCGGAAAGACTGACCTGATGAATGTGATCGTTGTCGGCGCGGGCATTGCCGGTCTTTCCACCGCGTGGTCGCTGGTCAAGGCCGGCCATAGCGTTTCGATCGTCGAACAGGGACCGATCCCCAACCCGCTGGCGGCATCAGGCGACCATCACCGCATCATCCGCCGTGCCTATCGGGCCGGCACCGGCTATGGCCGGCTGATCACCGAAGCCTATCAGGCCTGGGACGAGATGTGGGCCGATCTCGGCGAAAGCCACCTCGATCCCAGAGGTTTTGTCTGCATTTCGCGCGCGCCGGGCGACGAGGCCGAGGAATACCGCGAGGGCCTGGAGGAGGGGAATTTCCCTTTCGACTTGCTGGCGCCGGATGTAGCCGCGCAGCGTTGGCCGTTTCTTGAGGCCGGCACGTTTCGCTATGCCTATTTTTCGACCGAAGGCGGCGCGCTGCACTGCCGCAAGATCGCCTCCGGTCTGGCCAAATGGCTGCGGACCAATGGCGCCAATGTCTACGAGAACAGCAAGGTCGTCGAAATCGACGAGGAAACCGGCCACATCGCGCTCGAAAGCGGCGAAACGATGCAGGCCGACCGCATCGTCGTCGCTGCCGGTGCCTGGGTGTTGAAACTGTTCCCGGAACTGGACGGCGAACTGAAAACCTATCGAACGGCACTTGCCTATGTCGAACCGCCGGCGGACCTAAAGGCCGCCTGGCAGGCAGCACCGGTCGTCCTCGATGTCGGCGGTACGGTCGACGGCTACGTGATCCCGCCCTCCGGCGGTGGCGGCATGAAATTCGGTTCCGGACTGCACAGGGTGCCGACCAGCGACGCCGATTGGAACCGGGAGCCGGTGCCGGGCGAGGGCGAGGCGATCCGCAACCTGTTTTCGCCGCCGATCGCCCGCATCGATGAGTATGAGGTGACCGAGGTCGTCACCTGCGCCTACACCTTCACCGCCGACGAGAAATTCATGGCGCACGAGAAGGGCAGATGCCTGATCGTCTCGGCCTGCTCCGGCCATGGCTACAAATTCGGTGCTGCGGTCGGCCGGCGCGTTGCCGCTGCCGTTGGTGATGGCGACATCGCCGGCCTGAAGCGCTGGCTGCGAGCGGAGGTTGCCTGAACGGACCCTCGTAAGACAGCGCGCTAGCCGGAGGCGTAAAAGAAAAGCGCCACTGCTGCGATCGTTAGAAAACCGAAGAACGCCGCATAAGCGTAGTATCCATCGGGTCCAGATGGGCTTTTCCATTTTAGCACCGCCGCGTCGTACAGGTCGTGTCGCAGGAAGAGATAAGCCGCAGCCACACCAAAGGCGATGACGATCCAGCCAAGACTATCCATTGCAGTGCCTGGGAATATGCACGCGCCGCCAGCCCGATGACCCTTCGCTGACCAGCACGCGCCGCGCCACCGTCCGGTAAGAGGCGGGAACATTGATGATGCGCCTTTGCTCCGGCTGCACCAGCACCTCCTCGGCGATGCTGTCATACTGCGCCGGGGTGACGACACGCCGTGTGCGTTCGGGCTGGATCACCACGGTCTCGGCGACACGCCCGTAGCGCGCCTTGTGCCAGACCTTGCACAGCACCTTGCGGCCATGGATGACGCGCCATTCCCAGGAATAGCCGCCATCATCGATCTGGACCGTGTGGTAAACGGTGCGGGTGACGGCGGGCACGACCTCGTAGGTCACTTGCGCTGGAACCGTCATCACCACGCGTTCGCGTGTGCCATAGATGGCCGGAACATAGTCGACCTGCTGGCCGGGCGGGCTGACCAGCACGTTTTCGTAGACGGTGTCGTAGACATCAGGCGTGCGGACCGGTTCATAGCATTCGACGGCGCGGCCGCCGGCCGCGGTTTGCGAAATCGTGCCGAGCACGGTCAGCCCGGCAATGGCGAAGCATGCGGTTTTCCTGAACATGACACTCCCCCTGTTGAACGGCACAATGACGGTTCAACGTTGGATTGTAGGGGAAGCGGCGTCGGGTAAAAGGGGGATTTGCCGTATTTCGTTAAGCAATGCGGTTAAGAAATTGCTACGAATGGTGATGACATCGTCAAACGAATGGTGATGACATCGCCAAACGATGACGACACGGGTCGATGATCCCCGTGAATAACCTTGATTCGACTTACCCAGATGGCTAGGACGGGTCGGCCTTGCACAAGGATGAGCCGGCATCCTATTTACGGAATGACGATCCAGAACCGATTCTGCCCGATCTGCCAGCCTTCCCGGCGCCGGAATCCCACCGCGAGATAAGAGATAACTGATGAAGAACCCCGTCGAAACCTACATGAACCTCGTTCCGATGGTGGTCGAACAGACCAATCGCGGCGAGCGGGCCTACGACATTTTCTCGCGCCTCCTCAAGGAGCGCATCATTTTCATCACCGGTCCGGTCGAGGACGGCATGGCGACGCTGGTCTGCGCGCAGCTTTTGTTCCTGGAAGCCGAGAATCCGAAGAAGGAAATCAACCTCTATATCAACTCGCCTGGCGGCGTCGTCACCTCGGGCATGGCGATCTACGACACCATGCAGTTCATCAAGCCGGCAGTGTCGACGCTCTGCATCGGCCAGGCGGCCTCGATGGGGTCGCTGCTTTTGACCGCCGGCCACAAGGACATGCGCTTTGCCACGCCGAACGCCCGCATCATGGTTCACCAGCCTTCCGGCGGCTTCCAGGGCCAGGCGTCCGACATCGAGCGCCATGCCCAGGACATCATCAAGCTGAAGCGTCGCCTCAACGAGGTCTACGTCAAGCACACCGGCAAGAGCTACGAAGAGATCGAAAAGACGCTCGACCGCGACCATTTCATGACCGCCGACGAAGCCAGGGATTTCGGCCTCATCGACAAGGTCATTTCGTCGCGCGAGCCGGTAGAAGGCGCTGTGGCATAAGGGCTGGTTGGCAGTTGGATGGCGGCATCACGCGCTTTTGGCGCATCTTGCGGCATTTCGGCCACAATTGGCTGTTCCCTCGGGGGCCAGGATTGCCTACGTTAAGGCTATGTTGAGTTTCGGCGGCTTAGCTTTATGCGGGGCTGTCGCGAATCATTGCCACGTTTTCTGATTTGTGTTTCGTACGGAATGCGTTGCAGGAGCCGGACACTGGCGGCGGCGGATTCCCGCGATAGATGAGAGTATGCGCCCTTTCAGCCAGACCATCGGCGGGCGGCCATGAAAGGACATGAAAATGAGCAAGGTCGGCAACAACAGCGGCGATTCCAAGAATACGCTCTACTGCTCGTTTTGCGGCAAAAGCCAGCACGAAGTGCGCAAGCTGATCGCCGGTCCGACGGTCTTCATCTGCGACGAGTGCGTCGAGCTCTGCATGGACATCATCCGCGAGGAGAACAAGACCTCGATGGTGAAGTCGCGCGAGGGCGTGCCGACACCGCAGGAGATCCTCAAGGTTCTCGACGACTATGTCATCGGCCAGCCCTACGCCAAGCGCGTGCTGTCGGTGGCCGTCCACAATCACTACAAGCGCCTCGCGCATGCCGGCAAGAACAACGATGTCGAGCTGGCGAAGTCGAACATCCTTTTGATCGGCCCGACCGGCTGCGGCAAGACGCTGCTGGCGCAGACGCTGGCCCGCATCATCGACGTGCCCTTCACCATGGCTGATGCCACGACGCTGACCGAAGCCGGTTATGTCGGCGAGGATGTCGAAAACATCATCCTCAAGCTGCTGCAGTCGGCCGACTACAATGTCGAGCGGGCGCAGCGCGGCATCGTCTACATCGACGAGATCGACAAGATTTCGCGCAAGTCCGACAATCCCTCGATCACCCGCGACGTGTCGGGCGAGGGCGTACAACAGGCGCTGCTGAAGATCATGGAAGGCACCGTCGCCTCCGTGCCGCCGCAGGGCGGCAGGAAGCATCCGCAGCAGGAATTCCTGCAGGTCGACACCGCCAACATCCTGTTCATCTGCGGCGGCGCCTTCGCCGGGCTGGACAAGATCATCTCGGATCGCGGCCGGAAGACCTCGATCGGCTTCGGTGCCATCGTCGCTTCGCCCGAGGATCGCCGCACTGGCGATGTCTTCCGCCTGGTCGAGCCCGAGGATCTGTTGAAATTCGGTCTTATCCCCGAATTTGTCGGCCGTCTGCCGGTCCTGGCGACCTTGGAGGACCTCGACGAGCCGGCGCTGATCCAGATCCTGACCGAGCCGAAGAACGCGCTGGTCAAGCAGTATCAGCGGCTGTTCGAGATGGAGAATGTCGACCTGACCTTCCACGAGAACGCCCTGTCGGCGATCGCCAAGCGCGCCATCGAGCGCAAGACCGGCGCGCGCGGCCTGCGCTCGATCATGGAAGCGATCCTGCTCGACACGATGTTCGAACTTCCCGCGCTCGAAGGCGTGCGCGAAGTGGTTATTTCGGAAGAGGTGGTTACCGGCAGTGCCCGGCCGCTCTATATCTACTCCGAGCAGAAGGAAAAGAAGGGCAATGTCAGCGCCTGACATGACCCCACAGCGGAATTTTGAAACGGCGCCGCAAGGCGCCGTTTTGCTGTCACGCATGGTTTTGCGGCTGCGCCCGGTCTTGCAGTCACAAATCTGTCACTTGCGGGCAAGTTGGAGGAGCGGATTTGTACGGGCCTCTTGATCTTTGTGGATCGTGCATCCAACTAACTGGAGAAGGCCGAGGTGCCCGATTTCTGTGCTGTAAAACTCCCGTCATAAACGGTGGTAGGCGGAACGATCCCCGGTCGTTAATATGAGATTCGCGGTTGGCTGATTGGCGGCCGCGACAGGAAAGGTTGGACAATGGCCAAAATATCCAAGGCTCCCAGCGACGGCGTCTTCGCAGTCCTCCCACTGCGCGACATCGTGGTGTTCCCGCACATGATCGTTCCGCTCTTCGTCGGGCGTGAAAAGTCGATCAAGGCGCTGGAAGAGGTGATGGGTCAGGAGAAGCAGATCCTGCTCGCCACCCAGATGAATGCCGCCGACGACGATCCCGAGCCCGATGCCATCTTCGACATCGGCACGCTCGCCAATGTGCTGCAATTGCTGAAGCTGCCCGACGGCACCGTCAAGGTTCTGGTCGAAGGCGCCTCGCGCGCGAAAATCGTCTCGTTCACCGACCGCCCCGACTTCCACGAGGCCCGCGCCACGGCGCTGGTCGAGCCGGAAGAGGAAGAGGTCGAGGTTGAGGCGTTGGCTCGCTCGGTGGTCACCGACTTCGAGAACTACGTCAAGCTGAACAAGAAGATCTCGCCAGAAGTGGTGGGTGCCGCCAGCCAGATCGACGACTATTCCAAGCTCGCCGACACGGTCGCGTCGCATCTCGCCATCAAGATTCCTGAGAAGCAGGAAATGCTGGCCACGCTCTCGGTCAAGGAGCGACTGGAAAAGGCGATGGGCTTCATGGAAGCCGAAATCTCCGTCCTGCAGGTGGAGAAGCGCATCCGTTCGCGCGTCAAGCGCCAGATGGAGAAGACACAGCGCGAATACTACCTCAACGAGCAGATGAAGGCGATCCAGAAGGAGCTCGGCGAAGGCGAGGACGGCCGCGACGAGGCTGCCGAGATCGAGGCGCGCATCAAGAAGACCAAGCTCTCCAAGGAGGCCCGCGAAAAGGCGGAAGCCGAGTTGAAGAAGCTCCGGACGATGTCGCCGATGTCGGCGGAATCGACCGTCGTGCGCAACTATCTCGACTGGATCCTGTCGATCCCGTGGGGCAAGAACTCCAAGGTCAAGCAGGACCTGGCTTTCGCGCAGAACGTGCTCGACACCGATCATTTCGGTCTCGACAAGGTCAAGGACCGCATCGTCGAGTACCTTGCCGTGCAAAGCCGCCAGAAGAAGCTGAAGGGGCCGATCCTGTGCCTCGTCGGCCCTCCCGGCGTCGGCAAGACCTCGCTCGGCAAGTCGATCGCCAAGGCGACSGGKCGSGAATWCRTCCGCATGGCGCTCGGCGGCGTGCGTGACGAGGCCGAGATCCGTGGCCATCGGCGCACCTATATCGGCTCGATGCCCGGCAAGGTCATCCAGTCGATGAAGAAGGYGAAGAAGTCCAACCCGCTCTTCCTGCTCGACGAGATCGACAAGATGGGCCAGGACTTCCGTGGCGATCCGTCGTCTGCGTTGCTCGAGGTGCTCGATCCGGAACAGAACTCGACGTTCATGGACCATTACCTCGAGGTCGAATACGACCTGTCGAGCGTGATGTTCGTGACGACGGCGAACACGCTGAACATCCCTGCGCCCTTGATGGACCGCATGGAGATCATCCGTATCGCCGGCTACACCGAGGACGAGAAGATCGAGATCGCCAAGCGGCACCTGATGCCGAAGGTGGTGCGCGACCATGCCCTGCAGCCGAAGGAGTTCTCCGTCGGCGAGGACGCGATCCGCGCCATCATCCAGACCTACACCCGTGAAGCGGGCGTCAGAAGTCTGGAGCGCGAGCTGATGAAGCTTGGGCGCAAGGCGGTGACCGAGATCCTGAAGACGAAGAAGAAGACGGTCAACATCACGGCGGCGAACCTCGCCGACTACCTCGGTGTCCCGCGCTTCCGCTTCGGCCAGGTCGAGGCTGACGATCAGGTCGGTGTCGTTACCGGGCTTGCCTGGACGGAAGTCGGCGGCGAGCTGCTGACGGTCGAAGGCGTCATGATGCCCGGCAAGGGCCGCATGACGGTGACCGGCAACCTGCGCGACGTGATGAAGGAATCGATTTCGGCGGCGGCCTCCTATGTCCGCTCGCGCGCCATCGATTTCGGCATCGAGCCGCCGCTGTTCGACAAGCGCGACATCCACGTGCACGTGCCGGAAGGTGCGACGCCCAAGGATGGACCGTCGGCCGGCGTGGCGATGGCGACCGCGATCATCTCGGTGCTGACTGGCATTCCGATCAAGGCCGATGTGGCGATGACCGGCGAGATCACGCTGCGCGGCAGGGTGCTGCCGATCGGTGGGCTCAAGGAGAAGCTGCTTGCCGCGTTGCGCGGCGGCATCAAGAAGGTGCTGATCCCGGAAGACAACGCGAAGGACCTGGCGGAGATTCCGGACAACGTGAAGAACGGCATGGAAATCATTCCGGTCTCGCGGGTCGGTGAGGTGTTGCGCCACGCGCTGGTGCGTATGCCGGAGCCGATCGAGTGGGTCGAACCTGTCAATCCGCCGGCGAYGACCGACACCGCGGACGATGCCGGCAAGACGCTTGCACATTAGAGCGGCGGCGCGCGTCCACCTGGACGCGCAAAGGACGCTCTGACACTCGGGACTTGCGCATGGTCCCTTCCGAAAACCGGCTACGGTTTTCGGGGTCATGCGTAAGTTTTCGCTAAGGTTGCAGTGCACAAACAGAGAGCCGGGCTTCGCGCCCGGCTTTTTCATGTGAAAAACCCCGGAATTCCGGGCTTTTTCCGCTTTTTCTTGGGCATTTCGACTTGGTTGCGGGAACGCTTCTTTCTAAAGTCCGTTTCCTGCCGGATGAGTCGTAAGTTCCGGTGTTCTCATGGAAGGGAATTTTTATGAACAAGAACGAACTGGTGTCCGCTGTCGCCGACGCCGCGAGCATTTCGAAGGGTGACGCACAGTCGGCGGTCGACGCGGTGTTTTCCGTGATCACCGGCGAACTGAAGAAGGGCGGCGATGTCCGGCTTGTCGGCTTTGGCAATTTCACCGTGTCAAAGCGTGCGGCTTCGACGGGCCGCAACCCGCAGACAGGCGCCGAAGTCCAGATCCCGGCGCGTACCGTGCCGAAGTTCTCGGCCGGCAAAGGCCTCAAGGACGCGGTCAACTAAGCGACTTTTTCTTTTCAGAGACCAGAAAAGCCGGGCTTGCCCCGGCTTTTCTTTTTTGTGCCCGACGCCGGTACACGCGACAAGAAGAGCCGGCTTGCCCGGCTTTTCTTTTGCCGGGCCTGGAGTGGACGATCTCTGGGTCATGCCGTCCCGGAAAATGAGGGCGCGAAGCAGCCAAACTCGCACGTCCGGAGAACCGGGATGAAGGGGCGCTTGGCGCGAGTCCGCTTTTTGCGCTCGACCGAGGGTCCTGGCCATACTATCCTGCACCCTAGGACATTGGCGGCGCTGCTCCACGTCGGGAAGAGGTTCCCCATGCCTAGGGGTGTTCGGAAATGAACCTGTTGATCGACAAGCTTGCCGGATTGGTCTTTATCGTCATTGGCTTCCTGCTGGCGGCATCGGGTTACCGGGCCGCATCGACGGGATATATGGCTGCCGGGATCGTTCTGCTCTCCATCGGAATTGCACTGGTGGTACGCAAGGTGTTGCGGCGAAATCAGGACAATCAACAGTGATGGCCGCCAGGGGTAGAGGGCTGATCCCCTGGCTCCGCACGGTCCAGGACGATCTCAAAATACGCCTGGGCCGTGCACCGTGAACGGATTCAGGCGACGCGCTTTGGGTCTTTGCTCTTATGCATGCCGTTGTCCCAAAACCGGGTCCACCTTTGGGCGATACATGCACTAGCCATTCGGCGCGTCGGCGCGCATCAGGCCTTCCTGCTTGAGATCGGCCCAGAGCGCCGCCGGCAGTTTCGCATCGAGCAACGAACGGTTGCTCTCGACTTCGCTCGGCCGCTGGCCACCGGGGATCACCGAAACCACCGAAGGGTGCTGCAGCGGGAATTGCAGGGCAGCCTCGATCAGCCGCACGCCATGGCGCTTGCAGACGGCTTCGATACGGGCAACGCGCTCCATGATATCCTGCGGTGCCTCGGAGTAGTTGTAATACGCGCCGGGCTTCGGCCCCGTCGCCAGAATGCCGGAGTTGTAGGGACCGCCCAGAACGATGCCGATGCCGCGTGCCTGGCAGAGCGGCAGGAAGGACGCCAGCGCCTCCTGTTCGAGCAGCGTATAGCGCCCGGCAAGCAGGAACAGGTCGAAATCGCCGCGCTCGGCCAGCGTCTGGGCAACCTGCCACTCATTGATGCCGCCACCGAACGCCTTGATCACGCCCTGGTCGCGGAGCGACAGCAGCCCGTAATAGCCCGAGCGCATGAACTCCTCGATACGCCGGTCGGCCGCTTCCTTGCTGCCATGGGTGAATATGTCGACATCGTGCACGAAGAGGATGTCGATGCGGTCGACGCCGAGGCGCTCGAGCGAGGCTTCGAACGAACGCATGACGCCGTCATAGCTGTAGTCGTAAACCTCGCGGCGCGACGGCGTGTCGAAGAACTTGCCGATGCCGGTGCGCTGTTCCGGCGGGCAGGCGCGCATGATGCGGCCGACCTTGCTCGACAGCACATAGTCATCGCGCTTCTTCGAGCGCAGGAACGGATTGAGCCGCGTTTCCGACAGGCCCAGCCCATAGAGCGGCGCGGTGTCATAG
>NZ_JBFUDZ010000046.1:0-45132 GCF_056404455.1 Mesorhizobium sp. P2_D1 | reverse complement strand
ATCCAGGACGGGTCGAATTCATCGCCATCGACGTTGACGGCCGTGACGAACGGAACCAGCGAGGCGCGAATCTGGTGCGTCGGCGATTTTGTCGCCTCGAGCGTGTCGAGCAATGATTTGGTCGCCGTCCTCAACGCCGTCATGCGCGCGCCGGCCATGGAGCCGGTGTTGTCCAGCACCAGCACGACTTCGAGCTGGTTGTTCGATTCGACGGCGGAGGCATCGACCTCGATGTGCTTTTCCTTGCCGAACAGGAAGGCAAAGTTGAGAGTGACGTCGGCTGAGGCAACCGCCTTCGTCTTGACGAAATTGACGCCTTTGTCGACCGTCAACGTCGCCTTCGCATTGCCGAGTTCGCCATGGCCGGCGATGTTGGCCTGGAAATAGCGGTCAAAGGCGTCATTGCGGGTGACATCGAGATCGCCCAGATGCGAAGAGGCAAGGTTTGCCGCATCGAGGGCATTCTGCAGGTTGCTCTTGGCCCGCATCAGGGTGGAGACATCGGTTGCGAAGGCGACAGCCGTGAGGATGGCCGGCAACCCCAGCCCCAGCACAAGCGAAAAATTGCCGCTCGTCGAGCGCCAGAACTTGCTAAGAAGCATCCTTACCCCCCCGGAAATGCTTGCCGCTTTTGTGCGCGGATTGGCCTGGCTTCTGCGCCTTCTTTGATGAATCGAGCGTTGACTGCAGGATCTCAACTCCACACAACCTGACATTGTGGTTAAGGCCCGGTTGCCGGAAACCACGAAGCCTTGCCATTGTTGCTGCTTGATTTTTCCGCCCCTGCGACACAAGGGAATGCCGCTTGCGCTTGCGTTGTGGGCGGATTGCTGTATAGACGCCCGCAATCTGCCGGTCCCAGCTGGGGGCTGAACGGAGGGCCGGAGGTTTTTTCGAAAACCTTCGTGTGAAGACAGAAGTGCTTCCGCCTCCCGTGTCTCCGCTCTCGACCGTCTCGTCATGCTCCTTTCTTCCCCGCCCCCTTTTACCGGGAACAGCGGGTCAGAGAAGTTGCAGAGGCTTTTGCCGCCGGGAACCGGGAGAGAAACGAAGAAAGGCACTGATACACTATGGCTCTTTACGAACATGTGTTTCTTGCCCGGCAGGACCTCTCGCAGCAGCAGGTCGATGCGCTTGTCGAACAGTACAAGGGCGTCATCTCCGCAAATGGGGGGTCCGTCGGCCGGGTCGAGAACTGGGGACTGAAGTCCCTCACCTACCGGGTCAACAAGAACCGGAAGGCTTACTACACGCTGATGGACCTGAACTGCCCGCCGGCCGCGCTCAACGAGATGGAGCGCCAGATGGGCCTGTCCGAAGACGTGCTGCGTTTCCTGACCATCAAGGTCGAGGCGCATGAGGAAGGCCCGTCGGCCATGATGCAGAAGCGCGAAGAGCGCTCGGAACGCGGTGGCTTCGGCGACCGTGACCGTGGCGATCGTGGTCCGCGCTCGTTCGGCGACCGTGATCGCGGCGACCGTGGCGATCGTCCGCCGCGCTCGTTCGGCGACGCCGGTGCCGATCGTGGTCCGCGCCGTCCACGCGAAGGCTTTGAAGGGGGTGCAGAATAATGGTCGACATCAACCAGATCCCGACCCGGCGCCCGTTCCATCGCCGCCGCAAGACCTGCCCGTTCTCCGGCGCCAACGCCCCCAAGATCGATTACAAGGACGTGCGTCTGCTGCAGCGCTACATTTCCGAGCGCGGCAAGATCGTGCCGTCGCGCATCACAGCCGTCAGCCAGAAGAAGCAGCGCGAACTCGCCAAGGCGATCAAGCGCGCCCGCTTCCTCGGCCTGCTGCCCTACGTGGTTCGCTAAGACTTTCGAGCGGGCGGCTTGCCGCCCGCTTTTTTCACCTCGGCGACGGGCGCCGCGGGGATCGCATTCAAATCCCGAGTTGAGGTCAAACCTCTAACTGCCTGAACAGGCAGGACAGCGACACCGGCGCCAGCGCGCGCCCCAAGCTTCCTGACCTGTTCCCAAGACATTCGGCGTCGATCCGAACGATTAGCGCCCAACCAAAGGAACAAAACCATGGAAGTCATTCTTCTCGAACGCGTTTCCCGCCTCGGCCAGATGGGTGATACCGTCAAGGTCAAGGACGGCTTTGCACGTAACTTCCTGCTGCCGCAGGGCAAAGCGCTGCGCGCCAACGAAGCCAACAAGAAGAAGTTCGAAGGCCAGCGCGCCCAACTCGAAGCCCGCAACCTTGAGCGCAAGTCGGAAGCCAGCCAGGTCGCCGAAAAGCTCGACGGCAAGAGCTTCATCGCCGTGCGTTCGGCTGGCGAAACCGGCCAGCTCTACGGCTCGGTGTCGACCCGTGACATCGCGGATCTGCTGACGGCGGAAGGCTTCACGGTCAACCGCAACCAGATCCTGCTCAACCAGCCGATCAAGACCATCGGCCTCACGAATGTGGCGATCGCGCTGCATCCGGAAGTCGAGGTCACGATCACGCTGAACATCGCCCGCACGGCCGACGAAGCCGAACGCCAGGCCAAGGGCGAGACGCTGACCACCGCCGAAGCCATCTATGGCGACGACATCAACGACAATGCGCGGCCGGAAAACTTCTTCGACCCGAACACCGAGTTCGAAGGCGGCGAAGACAACGCCTGACGATTTGAGTCGCCGGTGCGCCCTTCCGGGCGTGCCGCACTTTAGCTTCCCAGTTGGCCTCAGCCATACTGGACCAATGCCCGGGTCTCTCGCCCGGGCATTTTTGTGCCAAATGGAACTTTTCGAACCCCTATATATTGATGCAGACTACAGCGTCGCGCGTCCTTTGGCCGCGCTAAGGACGCTGTGAAACTTTGGTTTGGCGCACGATCCCTTTCCCGAAAGTCGATTTCGATTTTCGGGGTCGTGGGCCGAGACAGCCTGTCTGAGGGGACATTTGGTCATGAATATTCTGCTGAAGCGCGTTCTCGACCGCCTGGTGCGCACCGGCAATCTCAAGGTAACCGGCCCCAAGGGCGCTGCGGTGGTGTTCGGCGACGGCAGCGGCGAGCCGGTGCACATGCACATCAAGACCGCGCATGCCGAGCGCGCCATCACCTTCGATCCGATGCTGGCGGTGCCGGAAGCCTACATGGACGGCGAGCTCGACATTCTCGAAGGCGGCGTGCTGGGTGTGATGCGCRTCGCCTTCCAGAACATGGGCAGCGGCGGCATCGACGCCACATGGTCGAAAGCCATCGAAGGCCTGCGTCATGCCTTCCGCCGCCTGCAGCAGATCAACACCGCCTCGCGCTCGCGCCGCAACGTGCAGCGCCATTACGACCTGTCGGGCGACCTCTACCGGCTCTTCCTCGATGAGGACATGCAGTATTCCTGCGCCTATTTCGAGCAGCCGGACATGACGCTCGACGAAGCGCAGGCTGCCAAGAAACGCCACATCGCCGCCAAGCTCAGGCTGAAGGCCGGCCAGACGGTGCTCGACATCGGGTCCGGCTGGGGCGGGCTCAGCCTCTATCTCGCCAAGGCGTTCGATGTCGACGTGCAAGGCGTGACGCTGTCGACCGAACAGCATGGCGTCGCCACCGACCGAGCGCACGCGCAAGGGTTGGAAAGCCGTGTGCATTTCGAGCTGAAGGACTACCGCGAGCTCAACGAGCGTTTCGACCGCATCGTCTCGGTCGGCATGTTCGAACATGTCGGCGTCAACCATTACCGCACCTTCTTCGACAAGTCGGCGACGCTGCTCAAGCCGGATGGCGTCATGCTGTTGCACACGATCGGCCGTTCCGGCGTGCCGTGGGCGACCACCGCCTTCGTCCGCAAATACATCTTCCCGGGCGGCTATGTCCCTGCGCTCTCCGARRTCATGCCGGCGATCGAGAAGTCGGGGCTGGTCGTCACCGACATCGAAATCCTGCGGCTGCACTATGCCGACACGCTGAAGCACTGGGGCGAGCGCTTCGCCGCCAACCGCGACAAGGCCAAGGCGATCTACGACGAGCGCTTCTGCCGCATGTGGGAGTTCTACCTGGCCGCCTCGGAAGCCGCTTTCCGCTGGCAGGATCTGGTGATCTTCCAGATCCAGATCGCCAAGAAGAACGACACCTTGCCGACGACGCGCGAGTACATGGCCAAATGCGAGAAGGCGCTTGAGATGCGCGATATGGGTCACCGTGAAACGGATCCCATCAAGAAGAGCCCGGCTGCCAAGCCAGCTCGCCGCCGCAAGGTTGCGGACTGAAGCGCGCCGCGTTTGAACGGACGCATGCGAGGCGCTTTAGGTCTTTGTTTTATGCAAGTCGTCCTCCCAAAGCCGGACCCGCTTTTGAGCGACATGCCTTGGAAATAGTATTGCGGCTTGCCATTGCCGGCGCCTGCACTGAAAAAGGTCCAGTGATCGCCACCGGACCTTTTTCATGACCTATGTTCTCTATGTCGCTGCCGCCCTGGCCGAGATCGCCGGCTGCTTTTCGTTCTGGGCGTGGTGGCGGCTGGAGAAGTCGCCGCTGTGGCTGCTCCCCGGTCTCGCCTCGCTCGCTCTATTCGGCTTCCTGCTGGCGCTGGTCGATGCCAATGCCGCCGGCCGCGCCTACGCCGCCTATGGCGGCATCTACATCGCGGCGTCGCTTGGCTGGCTGTGTCTGGCGGAGGGCGTGCGCCCCGACCGCTGGGACCTCGCTGGAGCTGCACTCTGCATTGTCGGCGCCTCTGTGATCCTCGTCGCGCCACGCGGAGCCTGAGCATGGAGTTACCGGCCCCACTTCGCCAGGGTGTCGAGCGGCTGCTCGAAAACGTTCCGCTGGCGACACTCAAGCAGGCGGCAAAAACGCTGTCCGACCGGTACCGCGCCGAACTGCGCGATGGTCGGCTGCATATGGCTGAGAACCTGGCCGTGCAAGCCTACCTGGCGACGCGGCTGCCGGCGACCTACGCCGCCGTCCGCGCCAGCCTCGATGCGCTCGGCGACGCCAGGCCCGGTCTTCAACCCAAGAGCCTGCTCGATGTCGGCGCCGGCCCTGGTACGGTGCTTTGGGCCACGAGCGACTTGTGGCCCGATCTCGAACAGGCGGTGCTGTTCGAAGCCAGCGCCGCGGCGCGCAAGGTCGGCGAAACGCTTGCCGCCGGCGCGATTGCCGCCCGAACCAGATGGCTGGCCGGCGACGCCACCATCGACCTTGCCGACCTCGAGCCCGCCGATCTGGTCACTTGCGCCTATGTGCTCGACGAAATTGTCCCTGCGTCTCTGCCAAAGCTCATCGGTCGGCTGTGGCAACTCACCGGCGATACGCTGCTGGTCGTCGAGCCGGGCACGCCGGCCGGATGGCAGCGCATCCTTGCCGTGCGCCGGCAGCTGATCGAGGCGGGCGCGCATGTACTTGCGCCTTGCCCGCATCAGGCGCCCTGCCCGCTCGCCCCGCCCGACTGGTGCCATTTTTCCCGCCGCGTCGCCCGTTCGCGCCTGCACCGGCTGGCCAAGGATGCCGACGTGCCGTGGGAAGACGAGAAGTTCATCTATGTCGCCGCTTCGCGACAGCCTGCTCCTTCCCTTCGGGCACGGGTCATCGCGCCACCAAAATCAGGATCCGGCAAGGTGTTGCTGAAACTTTGCGAGAGCAATGGCAGTGCCGGCGAAAGGCTGTTCACCAAGCGCGACGGCGAGACGTTCAAGGCAGCGCGGCGGTCGGACTGGGGCGACGTTCTGGAGATTTGACCGGCACAATTGTTCTTGCTTCGTTCTTGTTTTTCGTGTAGATTGTTCCTCTGCCGAGTCAACAGAAATCGGGGGACGGGAATTCTGTCCTGTGGACGATTTGTTGTTCCTGTGAACAAGCGAACATTGATGTTGGTTGGCATCGGCACTGTTGCAGATAAGTCAGCACTGACTTTTGTCATTCTGGTATCGAAGAGCCGGGATCGAAATCGGGGATATCATGGCAGAGGCAGCGCGAAAATTCGGCGTCGCGGAAACACCGCTTTATCGTGAAGCGCCAAACAACATCGAGGCCGAGCAGGCGCTGCTCGGCGCCATCCTGGTCAACAACGATGCCTTCTACCGCGTCTCGGACTTTCTGAAGGCCGGCCATTTCTACGAACCGCTGCACCGCAAGATCTATGAGGTGGCGTCCGAGTTCATCCGCATGGGCAAGGTTGCAACGCCGATCACGCTGAAAACCTTCTTGCCGGCCGATGAGAAGGTCGGCGACATGACGATGGCGCAATATGTCGTACGGCTGGCGGTGGAAGCCGTCACCGTCGTCAACGCCACCGACTATGGCCGCGCCATCTATGACCTTGCGACGCGTCGCGCGCTGATCACCGTCGGCGAGGACATGGTCAACATTGCCTATGACGCGCCGGTCGACATGGCGCCCACCGAACAGATCGAGGATGCCGAGCGGCGGCTGTTCGAGCTGGCCGAAAACGGCCGCTACGATGGCGGGTTCGAGAGTTTTTCCGACGCGTTGAAGAACGCCGTGGACATGGCCAGTGCCGCCTATATGCGCGATGGGCACCTGTCCGGCATTGCCACCGGCCTGCGCGATCTCGACCACCGCATGGGCGGCCTGCAGCCGTCGGATTTGATCATCATCGCCGGCCGTCCGGGCATGGGCAAGACGTCGCTGGCCACCAACATCGCCTACAACATCGCTGCCGCCTATGAGCCTGCCCAGCAGGCGGACGGCTCCGTCAAGGCGGCCAATGGCGGCGTCGTCGGCTTCTTCTCGCTCGAAATGTCGTCGGAGCAATTGGCCACCCGCATCATTTCCGAGCAAACCGAAATCCCATCGTCGAAAATCAGGCGCGGCGACCTGACGGAAGCCGATTTCGGCAAACTTGTCGCCTACACGCAGGAGAACCACAAGCGCCCGCTCTACATCGACCAGACGGGCGGTATTTCGATTGCCCAGCTTGCGGCGCGCGCCCGCCGCCTCAAGCGCCAGCGCGGGCTGGATCTGATGGTCATCGACTATATCCAGCTCATGCAGGGTTCGTCCGCCAAGGCGTCGCAGAACCGCGTCCAGGAAATCACCGAGATCACCACCGGACTGAAGGCGCTCGGCAAGGAGCTTGGCGTGCCGATCATCGCGCTCTCACAGCTCTCGCGTCAGGTCGAAAGCCGCGACGACAAGCATCCTCAGCTGTCGGACTTGCGCGAATCGGGTTCGATCGAGCAGGACGCCGACGTGGTGCTGTTTGTGTACCGCGAGGAATACTACATCAAAAACAAGGAGCCCGAGAAAGGCACGCCCGAGCACCTCGCCTGGGAAACAAAGATGGTCGAGGTCCAGGGCAAGGCCGAAGTGATCATCGCCAAGCAGCGCCATGGACCGACCGGCACTGTCAGCCTTGCCTTCCAGGGCGAGTTCACCCGCTTCTCCGACCTCGCCGAAGAGCATCATTTGCCTGAAAGATTCGAGTGAGTTTTTGATCTACCCTCGCATTCCGCCACACCCCCCTCTGCCCTGCCGGGCATCTCCCCCGCAAGGGGGGAGATCGGCAGTTTCATTTGCGGCGCCCTCTCTTCAACCTGGGCGATTGGCGAAGACGGTGATGACATCCAATCTCCCCCCTTGCGGGGGAGATGTCCGGCAGGACAGAGGGGGGTGGGCAGGATCGCCAACTCCCGATTACTTCCAGGCAGCATCCAACTGATGGCCAAATCGCGGGTTCAGTTCATCTGCCAGAATTGCGGATCGGTGCATCAGCGCTGGGCCGGCAAATGCGATGCCTGCGGCGAGTGGAACACGTTGGTCGAGGAAGGCACGTCCGGCGGCATCGGCTCAGGGCCGGCCAACACGCGCAACGCCCGCAAGGGCCGCGCAGTGGTGCTGACAACGCTGTCGGGCGACATCGAGGACGCGCCGCGAATCATCTCGGGCATCGGCGAACTCGATCGCGCCACCGGTGGCGGCTTCGTGCGCGGCTCGGCGCTGCTGGTCGGCGGCGATCCTGGTATCGGCAAGTCGACGCTGCTCACCCAGGCCGCGGCTGCACTCGCGTCAAAAGGCCACCGCGTCGTCTACGTCTCGGGCGAAGAGGCCGTCGCGCAGATCAGGCTGCGGGCGCAGCGGCTCGGCGTTGCCGCCACGCCGGTGGAACTTGCCGCCGAGACCAATGTCGAGGACATCCTCGCCACCATCGCCGACGGCAGGCGGCCGGACCTGGTGATCCTCGATTCGATCCAGACGTTATGGACCGACCTCGCCGATTCGGCGCCGGGCACCGTCACCCAGGTGCGAGCTGCCGCCCAGGCGATGATCCGCTACGCGAAATCCACGGGTGCGGCGATCGTCCTGGTCGGCCATGTCACCAAGGAAGGCCAGATCGCCGGGCCGCGCGTCGTCGAGCATATGGTCGACGCCGTGCTCTACTTCGAGGGCGAAGGCGGCCACCATTTCCGCATCCTGCGTACGGTGAAGAACCGGTTTGGGCCGACCGACGAGATCGGCGTCTTCGAAATGTCGGACAAGGGCCTGCGCGAGGTCGCCAACCCGTCCGAGCTTTTTCTCGGCGAGCGCCACGCGAAATCGCCGGGTGCCGCGGTTTTCGCCGGCATGGAGGGCACAAGGCCTGTGCTGGTCGAGATCCAGGCGCTGGTCGCCCCCTCCTCGCTCGGCACGCCGCGCCGCGCCGTCGTCGGCTGGGACGGCGCCCGGCTGTCGATGATCCTGGCGGTTCTGGAAGCCCATTGCGGCGTGCGCTTCGGCAGCCATGATGTCTATCTCAACGTCGCCGGGGGCTATCGCATTTCGGAGCCCGCGGCCGACCTGGCGGTGGCGGCGGCCCTGGTTTCCTCGCTCACCGGTCTTGCCCTTCCCGCCGATTGCGTCTATTTCGGCGAAATCAGCCTTTCGGGCGCCGTGAGGCCGGTTGCGCATGCGCAACAGCGCCTGAAGGAAGCCGAAAAGCTGGGTTTTGGAAGCGCGGTTCTGCCCTTGGGCAGCGAGGAACTTGCCGGGGGGATCGGGGCCGGCGCTTTCCAGCCGACCGAGCTTGCCGACCTCGTGGCACGCATAGCCGGCACACGCCGAAGCCGCGTGGACGAGCAAGACTAGAGCATCGGACCCAAAACTGGGAACCGGTTTTGGGAAAATCCGATGCTCCGCGCTATAATGCGGCTCATGGAGTGGGGCGAAAGACATGCCGATTACGCTGCTTGACGGAATTCTCGTCGGCTTCACCCTGGTCTCGGCGATGCTCGCCATGGTTCGCGGCTTCTCGCGCGAAATCCTGTCCGTCGTCTCCTGGGCAGCGGCAGCAGCGGCGGCGTTCTTCTTCTACAAGCCGGTCCTGCCTTACCTCAAGCCTTACATCGACAACGAAAAGATCGCCATGGCGGCCGCCGCCGGCATCGTCTTCGTCATCGCGCTGATCGTCGTCTCGGTCATCACAATGAAGCTCGCCGACTGGATCATCGATTCCAGGATCGGCGCTCTCGACCGCACGCTCGGCTTTCTCTACGGCGCGGCGCGCGGCATTCTGGTCGTTGCCGTCGCGCTCCTGTTCTTCAACTGGCTGGCTGGCGCCAAGGCACCGGCCTGGGTCACGGATGCCAAGTCGCGGCCCTTGCTGGAGCAGATCGGCGCCAAGCTCGAAAGCCTGCTGCCCGAGGATCCGGAAAACGCCATCCTCAAGAAACTCAATCCGAATCAGCCGGCTGCTGAGACGCCCGCTGCTCCGGACGCACCGGCTGCGGATGCCCCGGCGGGTGGCGAGGATGCCAACACGCCCGCTCCCGACGATGACGCCGCAGCACCGCCCGCGGAGAACGCTCCGGCCAATCCAGCGCCGGCTGCACCGGCAAACTGACGCCCGGAACGGGCGCCAGGAACTGACGATGGTGTGAACGGCTGCACGGGCGCGTTGCTTTCGACGCGAACCCGCACTATATGGCGATTTTAGCGGAGCTTAAGATGGCAGACGCAGACGACGTGCTTTCCGCCGAGGCTGACGACCATTTCCACGACGAATGCGGCGTGTTCGGCATTTTCGGCCGGCAGGATGCGGCAGCCATAGTCACACTTGGCCTGCATGCGTTGCAGCATCGCGGTCAGGAAGCGGCCGGCATCGTTTCCTATGACGGCACCCAGTTCCATGTCGAACGCCATGTCGGCCTGATCGGCGACACCTTCACCAAGCAGCGCGTCATCGACAGCTTGCAAGGCAACCGCGCCATCGGCCATACGCGCTACGCCACGACAGGCGGCGCAGGCATGCGCAACATCCAGCCCTTCTTCGCCGAACTGGCCGATGGCGGCTTTGCCGTCGCGCACAACGGCAATTTGACCAACGCCATGACCGTGCAGCGGGCGCTGCAGAAGCAGGGCGCGATCTTCTCCTCCACTTCCGACACCGAGACGCTGTTGCACCTCGTCGCCACCAGCAAGGAGCGCGATTTGAACTCGCGTTTCATCGATGCTGTGCGCCAGGTCGAGGGAGCCTTCTCGCTGGTGGCGATGACATCCAAGAAGATGATCGGCTGCCGCGATCCGCTCGGCATTCGGCCGCTGGTGCTCGGCGATCTCGACGGCGCCTGGATCCTGGCGTCGGAAACCTGCGCGCTCGACATCATCGGCGCGCGATTCGTGCGCGATCTCAAGCCCGGCGAGATGGTCGTCGTCACGTCCAAGGGCATTGAAAGCCTGTTCCCGTTCGAGCCGCAGAAGACCCGCTTCTGCATCTTCGAATATGTCTACTTCGCCCGGCCGGATTCCTCGGTCGAGGGCCGCAACGTCTATGAGGTGCGCAAGCGCATCGGCGCCGAACTGGCGCAGGAAAGCCCGGTCGAGGCGGACATCGTCGTGCCGGTGCCGGATTCCGGCACGCCGGCCGCGATCGGCTTTTCGCAAGCCGCCGGTATTCCCTTCGAGCTCGGCATCATCCGCAACCACTATGTCGGCCGGACCTTCATCCAGCCGGGCGATTCGATCCGCCACATGGGCGTCAAACTGAAGCACAACGCCAACCGCCGCATGATCGAGGGCAAGCGCGTGGTGCTGGTCGACGACAGCATCGTGCGCGGCACCACCAGCCAGAAGATCGTGCAGATGGTGCGCGATGCCGGCGCCAGGGAAGTGCATATGCGCATCGCCTCGCCGCCGACGCGCGCCTCCTGCTTCTATGGCGTCGACACGCCGGAGAAATCCAAGCTTCTGGCATCGCGGATGTCGGTGGAGGAAATGGCCGAGTTCATCCGGGTCGATTCGCTCGGCTTCCTCACCATCGATGGCCTCTATCGCGCCGTCGGCGAGGCCAGCCGCGACAACGACCAGCCGCAATTCTGCGATGCCTGCTTCACCGGCCAGTACCCGACCCGCCTGCTCGACTTCGAAGGCCACGACAATGTGCGCACGCTGTCGCTGCTGGCGACGAGCGGGTCGTAGGATTGCCGCGCCGTCATCCGCGTTCGTCAAATTCCCGGAATCCATAGCATGACCCTCGACCTTACCGGCCGCGTTTCGGTCGTCACCGGCGCCTCGCGCGGCATCGGCTATTTCATCGCCAAGGAATTGGCTGCAGCTGGCGCGCATGTGATCGCGGTAGCGCGTACCGTCGGCGGGCTGGAAGAGCTCGACGACCAGATCAAGGCGGCCGGCGGCCAGGCGACGCTGGTGCCGCTCGACCTCGCCGACATGGCCGGCATCGACCGGCTGGGCGGCGCCATCCACGAACGCTGGGGCAAGCTCGACATTCTCGTCGCCAATGCCGGCGTGCTCGGCGTGATCTCGCCGATCGGCCATGTCGAGGCGAAAACGTTCGAAAAGGTGATGACCATCAACGTCACCTCGACATGGCGGCTGATCCGCTCGGTCGACCCGCTGCTGCGACTCTCCGACGCCGGCCGCGCGATTTTGCTGTCCGCGAATTCGGCCCACTCGGCGCGCGCCTTCTGGGCGCCCTACGCGGCGTCCAAAGCGGCGGTCGAGACGATGATGCGCTCCTGGGCGCATGAGACGCAAAGCCTGCCGCTCAGGGTCAACGCCGCCGACCCGGGCCCCACCCGCACCGCGATGCGCGCCCAGGCTGTACCCGGCGAGGATCCGGCAACACTGCCTCACCCTTCGGAGGTCGCCAAGCTTATCGTGCCGCTGGCCAGCCCGGACCTGAAGGAGACCGGACTGATCTTCCAGGCCAAGCACAACCGCTTTGTCGCCTATCGCCAGCCGGAATAGCTGCTTTTTGCCGGAAGATTCTCGTCACCGCCGACGTTCTTCGAATGTCACACATTCGAAACCTGAACGGAGGACCACCATGCGTAGACTGCTTCTCGCCACCGCCGCCGCCCTGATCGCGGCCACGGGCGCCGCCTATTCGCAAGACGCAAAGATGAGCTTCTTCGTCACCAGCGTTGGCCCCGGCAAGGGTGCCGACCTCGGCGGCCTCAAGGGTGCGGACGCGCATTGCGCCTCGCTGGCGGAAGCCGCCGGCGTCACCGGCAAGAGCTGGGCCGCCTATCTGTCGACCAGCGATACCGACGCGCGCGACCGCATCGGCAAGGGGCCGTGGGTGAACGCCAAGGGTGTGAAGATCGCCGACGATGTCGCCTCATTGCACGGCGACGCCAATGGCATCACCAAGCAGACGGCGCTGAACGAGAAGGGCGAAGTGGTCAACGGCCGTGGCGACAAGCCAAACCGCCACGACATGCTGACCGGCTCCAAACCCGATGGCACGAAGATCGCCGACCAGACCTGCGGCGACTGGACGATGAGCGGAGCGGAAGGTGCCGCGATGATGGGCCATCACGACCGCACCGGCCTCGACGATTCGGCGGCCGCCAAATCCTGGAACTCCTCGCATGCCTCGCGTGGCGGCTGCAGCCAGGAGGCGCTGAAGGGCACCGGCGGTGACGGCCTGTTCTATTGTTTTGCCACCAACTAAGCCCGCCTGGGTTTAGATCTGGGCCCAGATCCGCCATCGCATCACGCGGCTGTGATGTGATGGCGGAAGGCAGCGCGGCGGTCATGCTTTCGTCATTTCGGCGGAGTTGATAGGATCGCAGCGACTCCCGCAACAAGCGCCCCAATCGGGCAGAACAAGGACATCCCCATGGCAACGACCGCAGCGCTGGTCTGGTATCTGGTAATCGCCGGCCCGCAGGGCGGCATGGTCGTGCTGCCCAGCACCTTCGACAAGCGCGAACAGTGCACCGCCGCCATCACCGAATATCAGAAGCAGCCGACACCGACCGGCTGGTCGGTGCAATGCGTGCCGAGCGCCTCCCCCTTCACCGACGAGGGCGACGCCGAAGAGCCGGCAGCGCAGTAAGCGCCCGGCGCACGGCGTTTCAGCGCCGTGCGCTCACCGTCAGCTCCGGCTTCTGGTTGATGGTCTGGAACACCACGCAATAGCGCTCGGTCAGCTTCAGCAGGGAGTCTACCCGCTCCTGCGGCTCGTCGGTATCGAGATCGAAATTGAGCCGGATGGCGCGAAAGCCGACCGGCGCATCCTTGGCGACACCGAGCGTGCCGCGAAAATCGAGGTCGCCTTCGGCTTCCACCGTGGCAGCGCCCAGCTTGAACTCCAGCGCCGTCGCCACCGCCTTCAGCGTCACCCCGGCGCAGGCCACCAGCGCCTCCAGCAGCATGTCGCCCGAGCAGAGTTCGAGCCCCGAGCCACCGGTTGCCGGATGCAATCCGGCGATGGCGATCGCCCTGCCCGTCTCCACCTTGCAGGCAACAGACTGGTCGTCGATCGACCCTTTGGCGCGAAGCGTGATCAGCGCCTGCGCAGCGTCGTCGCGATAGGCCTGCTTCAGTGGCGCCTGCATCGCCTTCAGTTGGGTCGCATCCATTTCCGTTCCTTCGCTCTCGTGGCCGGACAGCGGCGTGGCTTTGTCAGATATAAGTGCCGATTGCCTTCTGGAAGCAAGGTCGCCATCCCCTGCCCCAACGCAAGCTTAGGCCTGGCGTAGCGCTGTGCCGACTTTCGCCCGTATAGCTTTTGGTACGGGAGACTTCCTCTCGCGTCGCTCCACACAGCATTTTGCCGCCCCCTGCAACACTGGTCCCGCGCCTTATGGCCGATGTCGCGATTCTCGAAACACGCGAAAGGGTTCTCGCCGGAATCCTGCTGACCGGTGCGGCCTATTTCCTGTTTTCGACGCAGGATGCCTCGATCAAGCTGCTGGTCACCGGCATGACGGTCTGGCAGATCATGTTCTTCCGCAGCATCACCATTCTGGGCGCCTGCGCGGCGATCGGCGGCCAACGGCTGTTTGCCGACACGGTGCGCTCGCCGATCGTGCGGCCGATGCTGGTGCGCAGCGCCTTCACGCTCGCCGCCTGGCTTTGTTACTACAATGCCGCGCGCAGCCTTCAGCTTGCAGAACTGACCACCGTCTATTACGCGGCACCGATCATCGTCACAGTGCTTTCGGTGGTGATGCTCGGCGAAAAGGTGCCGATGCTGCGCTGGCTTGCGGTGCTGATCGGCTTTGCCGGCGTCTTCGTCGCTTGCGACCCGACCCATCTCGGCCTGTCCGTGCCGGTGTTGCTGGTGCTGGCGGCGGCCTTTTTGTGGGGCATAGCCATCGTGCTCCTGCGCAAGACCGCGCTTGCCGAGCGTTCGATGATCCAGCTTCTCCTCAACAACTTCTACTTCCTGCTCTTTTCGGCGGGACCGGCGCTGCTCTGGTGGCAAACGCCGGACTGGACCCAGTTGCTGCTCCTTGCCAGCGTCGGCGCGCTCGGTGGGTTTGCGCAATATCTTCTGTTCGAAGGCATGAAGCGAACGCCGGCTTCGATCCTTGCACCCCTCGAATACACCTCGCTGTTGTGGGCGTTCGCGCTCGGCTTTGCGATCTGGGGCGACGTGCCGCGCCGTGAAGTGTTCTTCGGCGCCGCCCTTATCATCGCCGCCGGGCTGCTGATTGTCGGCACGGAGCATTTCCGCAAGCGGCTATGATGTGGATCGCCGTCACTGCTGACGCTACGATGTCAGGACGCAACGGCGTAGGCTGGCGGCATGAGTGACATTGCAGCCCCGACGGACAGCACCACTGAGCGCACGCTGGGTATCCTGCTGGTGTCGTCGTCGGCGGCGGTGTTCGGCCTGACCGGGGTGCTGACCAAGTCGATCCATGCCGATCCGCTGACCATCACCTGCTGGCGCGGCTTTGTCGGCTCGATCCTGATCAGCCTCTATGTGCTGTGGCGCCGCCATCGCTCCGGCAACCGCGAAACGTTGCGCCTTGGCTGGCGCGGCTGGCTGCTGGCGGTGGAAGGGGCGCTGGCCAGCATCGCCTTCATCTCGGCCTTCAAGTTCACCTTCGTCGCCAATGTCGCGATCATCTATGCCACCGCGCCTTTCGTCACAGCGCTGCTGGCCTGGGTTCTGACGCGCGAGCCGTTCCGATTGCAGACGATGGTCGCCGCTACCGTCTCGCTGTCCGGCGTGGCGATCATGGTCTGGTCCGGGTTCGGCACCGGTCATCTGTTCGGGGACGGGTTGGCTCTGCTGATGACCATCGGCAGCGCGCTCTACATGATCATGGTGCGCGCCTTCCGCGAGACGCCGGTAGTGTGGGCCGGCGCGGTTTCGGCCTTCCTCTTGTTCGTGCTCGGCTGGTTCGTCACCGATCCGCTGGCGGTCACGCCGCGCGATGCGGTGCTGCTTGCCACCTTTGGCTCATGCTTTGCGCTGTCCTCGATCCTGTGGACGGAAGGGGCGCGGCTCATTCCGGCGGCCGAATCCGGGCTGCTCGGCTCGGCCGAAGTGCCGTTCGCGATCCTGTTTGCCTTCCTGTTCCTGGGCGAGATCGCACCAGCCGCCAGCATGATCGGCGGCGCCATCGTGTTGTGCGCGGTGTTTGCCCATGCGGGGCGGGATTGGCTGATGGCCCGCTCGCAACGGCTGGCGTCAAATATTTCGTAAAAAAGTTACACAGTCGCGGAACCATCGTCCGGCTCATGCATTGTTGGTGTGACGGGCCACCCCCAAGTCCCCCCAAACCCCTCGGCCCGTCCTACTCCCAGCCGACCGCAAGGTCGGCTTTTTCTTGGGCGTTTGTTCCGCAGCGAGATCGGAGCTTGTCGATCAGCCAAGGAGGCCGGGCAAAGCCAAATTGCCACTGAGCAGTGCCGCCAGATCAGCTGCCGGACCATCGGCACCGGCGCGCAGCCGAACGGCAAATTCAGCTATCGGAACCTGCGGCAGACCAAGTTCGCGCGGCGCTTCGACAATGCCGGAATGGGCAAAGCGCGCGGTGCGCAGCGTCAGCGCAACACCCGCATTCACCGCCGTGCGCAGACCGGCCAGGCTGGCGCTGCCGGCGGCGATGCGATAGCGGCGGCCGGCCGCATCGAGTGCGGCAAGTGCTGCTTCGCGAAAGCCGCAATAGGGATCGAGCAACGCCAGCGGCAATTCTTCCTGGCGCGAGGCCAGCCCCCTTTGCGAACACAGCCATATCATCGGTTCGCGCAGCACGCCGACTTCGTCCGGCGCAGCAGTCTGGCGCATGACGATCGCCAGATCGAGCCCGCCGGACTGCATCGCTTGCGCCAGTTCGGCGGAGCGGCCGACACGCAATTCGATCCTGACGCGCGGATGGCTGACGGCGAAGGCGCGCAGCAGATCGGGCAGACCGCTGTCCGCAAAATCCTGCGTCGTCCCGATGGCAACGCGCCCGGCAGCACGCGCGCCCTTCAACGCCAGCCACGCCTCGCGGTGAGCGGCAAGGATGCGCCTTGCATGGCCGACGAGATCCTCGCCGGCGGGCGTCAGGCCTCGGCCCCGGCCCTGCGGCGCCAGAAGCGCTTCGCCGACGATTTCCTCGAGCCGCTGCATCTGCGTGGTGACCGCCGAGGGTGAACGGCCGACGCTCAACGCCGCCTGCGCCAGCGAGCCGCTGTCGACGAAAGCGATGAAAGTCCTGAGCAGGTCGGGATCGAGCGTTTCCATAGTTCGATGATATCGAACCTTCAATTGAAAACAATTCGATTTTTTTGACTCGATGACAGTGGCATGGTCCTTCCAACGGCGATCCGACGCCGCTCAAACCAGGAGAAGAAAAATGCCCATCATCAACGTTAGCGTCACCGGCAAGCCTGATGCCGCGCTGTCCGCCCGGATCGCCGGAGAAATCACCGAGATCACGGCCGCGCAGTTGCGCAAGGATCCGACGATCACCGCGGTTGCCGTTTCCTATTTCGATCCGCAGCACTGGTTCGCCGGCGGCAAGTCACTGGCCGAGCATGGCACCAACACGTTCTGGCTCGATATCAAGGTGGTCGACGGCACCAACACCAAGGTCGAGCTGGAGGCCTATCTGAAGGCGATTTTCGACGCCTTCGGCCGCCTTTTGGGCGGTGTGCATGAGGAAAGCTATGCCTTCGTGCATGAAGTGCCGGCCGCCGCCTATGGCTATGGYGGCAAGACGCAGGAGTTCCGTTTCATCAGCGGGCGGTTGAAGGCGGCGTGAGCTGCTGCCTTCCCTTCTCTCCAAAAAGGGGGAAGGAAGCGAGCGCCGCGCCTCCACATTGACGTTGCCCTCCATTCCGCTACGCTCTGCCCCGAAGCGGTCRCAAAGAGCCGCATGCTAGAATCGTTGGGAGAGAAGCGGCATGATCCTGACACTGGCGCTGCTTGCGGGTCTTGTCCTGGCCTGGCTGCTGATCGGCGTGGTGGAGAAATTCCGCCTCGGCCTGCGTTTCACCCAGGCACTGCTCTATGTGCCGTTCAAGCTTGCCTACCGGATCAGCGACAACCGCGTCAGGATCGCCCGCAAGGCGCAGGCCCCTGTCATCTACGTCATCTCGCATCAATCGCGTTTCGAGCCGGCGCTGATGCTGTCGCTGCTGCCGGACGATACGCTGCATATACTCGACGAGGTCTCGGCGCGGTCGCCATGGCTCGAACCGTGGCGCGAGCTTGGCCGCACCATCGCCTTCAACGCCGAACATCTCTTCGTCAGCCGCAGGCTGGTGCGCGTGCTGAAGGGCAAGGGGCGGCTCGCCGTCTATCTGCCGGACGCGGTCGAGCCCAACGTCAAGACGTTTCGCCTGTTTCGCGCCGTCACCCGCATCGCCATGCAGGCCGACGCCAAGATCGTGCCGATCTTCGTCGCCGGCGCGCGCAGCCTGCCGGTGTCGCTGACGCCGGCGGACAAGGCGCCGCGGCACTGGTTTCCGCAACTGTCGATCAGCGTGCTGGAACCGATGACCATCGCCGAACTGGCAGCGCGCAACCCGGACCAGGCCTCGAACACCAACGCGCTGTTCGACCGTGTCGCCGAGGCCCGGCTTTTCGGCGCCGACCTCGATCGTGGCCTGTTCCTGGCCATGCGCGACGCCGCTGCCCGTGTCGGCGCCTCGCACTCGATCATCGAGGACGTCATCTCCGGCGCGCTGAGCTACCGCAAGATGTTCATCGGCGCCCGTGTCCTGGGCCGCCGGTTCGAGGCGGTGACGGCGCCGGGCGAAGCGGTCGGCCTGCTGCTGCCCAACGCCAATGGCGTGGTGCTGTCGTTTGTCGGCCTGCTGTCTGGCGGCCGGGTGGCGGCAATGATCAACTACACCGCCGGCCCGGCCAGCGTGACCGCGGCGGTGCGCACAGCGGTGATCCGCACGGTTGTCTCCTCCCGTGCCTTCGTCGAGAAGGCCGACCTCGCCGATATCGTCGCGGCGGTCGAGAACGGCGGCGCCAAGCTGCTTTGGCTGGAGGATGTGCGGGAAGACGTCACCGCGCTCGACAAGCTTGCCGCGGCCTTGCTTTGGCGCTGGCCGCTGCAGCGGCAGGATGCGGCCAAGCCTGCGGTGATCCTGTTCACCTCGGGTTCGGAAGGCACACCCAAGGCAGTGGTGCTGTCGCACAAGAACCTGCTTGCCAACGCCATGCAGGCCGAGGCGCGCATCACCATCTCGCCCGCCGACATCCTGCTCAACGTGCTGCCGGTGTTCCATTCCTTCGGCCTGACGGGCGGCACCATCCTGCCGCTGGTCACCGGGGTAAAGCTGTTCCTCTACCCCTCACCGCTGCACTACAAGATCATCCCCGAGATCGCGCGCAAGGTGAAACCGACCATCATGTTCGGCACCGACACGTTCCTCGCCAACTATGCGCGCACCGCCAAGGACGGCGATTTTTCCAGCCTGCGCTTCGTCGTCGCCGGCGCCGAGGCTGTGAAGCCGGAAACCCGCCGCGTCTATCGCGAACGCTTCCAGGCCGAGATCATCGAAGGTTTTGGGCTGACGGAAGCCGCACCCGTGGTTGCCGTCAACACCGCGATCCATGGCCGCGACGGCACGGTTGGCCGGCTGCTGCCGGCGATGCGCATGAAGCTGGAGCCGGTCGAAGGCATATCCGACGCCGGCCAGTTGTGGCTCGACGGACCGAACCTGATGATGGGCTACATGACTGCCGATCGCCCCGGTGAGTTGCAGCCGCTGACCGGCTGGCACGACACCGGCGACATCGTCGCCGTCGACCGCGAAGGCTTCATCACCATTCGCGGCCGTGCCAAGCGCTTCGCCAAGATCGCCGGCGAGATGGTGTCGCTGGGTGCTGTCGAGATGCTGGTGCAGTCGCTGTGGCCGGAAGAACGCCATGCGGCGGTGGCGGTGCCGGACAAGAGGCGCGGCGAACGCATCGTGCTGGTCACCACCGCCGACGATGCCAATCCCGACGAGTTGCGCAAATTCGGCAAGCAGGCGGGCGCCGCCGAACTGATGGTGCCGAACGACATCATCAAGGTCGAGGAAATCCCGGTGCTGGGTTCCGGCAAGACCGACTATGTGTCGACCAGAAAGCTGGCGATCGACAGGCTGGGGCTGGGTGTGGCGGCCTGAAGCCGACGCGAAGCGGAGCGCAGGGACCCAGGATGACGAACGCGGAGCTGGCTTCGAGCAACCCTACCCGATGTCCGAAGGCGGCACTTTCTCGCCCTCCTGCTTGGCGCGCTTGGAATAGGCGCGCACGCTGAACGGCAGGAAGAGCAGATAACCGGCGACCGAAGCGGTCAGCGTGTACCAGGGATAGGTCATCAGCAGCAGCACGTAGAGCACGACGCCAAGGATGATCGGCAGCACCTTGTCGCCTGGCACTCTCAGGCTCTTGCCGGAATAGACCGGCAGCCGGCTGACCAGCAGGAAGGCAACCAGGATGGTGAAGCCGGTGGCGACGAAGGCAGCCGGGCGACTGGGCTCCAGACCCGTGCGCAGGAAATAGAGATAGAGAGGCAGCATCACCAGCACGGCGCCCGCCGGCGCCGGCACGCCGACGAAATATTCGGACTGCCACACGGGGCGCTCGGCCTTCTCGTCGTCGAGCACGTTGAAGCGGGCAAGCCTGAGCCCGCAGGCGATGGCGAACAGAAGTGCTGCGATCCAGCCCGGCGATCCGGCGCGGTCGAGCAGGAAGGCATAGAGCACCAGGGCGGGCGCAACACCGAAGTTGACGATGTCGGCCAGCGAATCCATCTGCGCGCCAAACTTGGAGGTCGCCTTCAGCATCCGCGCCAGCCGCCCGTCAATGCCGTCGAGGAAAGCCGCGAGCAGCACCATCACCACTGCCGGCTCAAAACGGCCCTCAAAGCCGAAACGGATGCCGGACAGGCCGGCACAGATGGCCAGCACGGTGACGAGGTTGGGCAGCACCATGCGCATCGGGATTTCGCGGATGCGCGGGCCGCCGCTGGCATGGGCTTCGAACTTTTTATATTGCGTGCCCACCGGTCAGGAAATCCGCACGAGGGGAGTGCCGGCGACACCGCCGAATTCGGCCAGCACGGTTTCGCCACCGACGGCCGTCTGGCCGACGGCAACGCGCGGCGTGGCGGTGAGCGGCAGGAACACGTCGACACGGGAGCCGAAGCGGATCAGGCCGAAACGCTCGCCGATGGCAATCGAGCCGCCGGCCTCGGCCCAGCAGACGATACGGCGCGCCACCAGACCGGCGATCTGGACAGCCGCGACCGTGCCGTTGGGGCTGTCGATGACCAGGCCATTGCGCTCATTCTCGGTGCTCGCCTTGTCGAGTTCGGCATTGAGGAATTTGCCCGGCCGGTGCTCGATCTTGGCAATACGGCCGCGCACCGGGGCGCGGTTCACATGGCAGGAAAACACGTTCATGAACACTGAGATGCGGGTCATCTCGACATTGCCGAGGCCAAGTTCGCGCGGCGGCACGGCCGGTCCAACCGCCGAGATGATGCCGTCGGCGGGGCTCACCACAAGGCGATCGTCAACCGGCGTGACGCGCTCTGGATCGCGGAAGAAATAAACGCACCAGGCGGTCAGGATAAGGCCGATCCAGAACAGGATCGACGAGAAGTAGCCGAGGAAAAGCGTCGCCGCGCCGAAGGCCGCGATAAAGGGATAGCCTTCGCGATGGATCGGTACGAACGCGTTCTTGACCGTATCGACAAGGCTCATCGGGCTGGGGCAGGCTCCGTTTCAAGTCCGGCCTCAATAGCCGAAAGCCCAATTCACCGCAACGCAACAATCGGCAAGGCCGCATTGGCCGCAACTGGGAGGAGCCGTCATGCGCTTGCCTGTCGGCATCCTTGCCGCCAGAATTCAGGCCACCGCCGGTTCGCAGCTCCAGAGAAAAGACCGACTTCCCATGATCCGACACCTGAACGGGGCCAACCTTGATTCCAGGCGATGGGCTGAAATCGCTGCAGTTCTGGCCGCACTGCTGGCATCGAGCGGGAGCGCCATGGCACAAGCCAAGCCATCCTTCGACTGCGCCAAGGCCGCCAGCGCGGCGGAAAAGGCCATCTGCGCCGACCCTGCCCTGGCGCAGGCCGATGCAGACGTGGCGAAAACCTACGCGGCGGTGCTGAAGACGCTCGATCCTCACGCCGGCAAGGCCTTGCGGGACGACCAAAGCGATTTCATTGCGTATCGCGACCAGATCGCCGGCTTCAACGAGAACACACCCAAGGATCGGCAGAATTTCGATCTCGGCGAATTCCTGCGCGACCGCGTGGCCTTCCTCGCCGGTATCCGCAAGCCCAAGGATACCGGTTTCATCGGCACATGGAGCAGCGTTCGCGGCACGGTCGAGATCAAGGCGGCTGGCGCCGGCAAGCTCGACGTGTCGGAAGATGTCGCCAATCCTGTCTCCGGCAGTGGTTCGTGTGAGATCGGGGGCACGGTCAAGGCACATACGGAATTACGGTTGGTCGATACCGACGACAACGAAAAGCCGACCGGCTTTGTTTTCACCTTCCATCGCGATGGCGATGCGCTCGTCGTCGAGCAGAGCGGCACCGGCAAGGACGGCATTTCGGAACCGCCATCATGCGGCGCCAACGGCCATGCCGATGGAACGTTCTTCCTGAGCGAAAAACAGTAGGGCTGCTGTCGGGGATGCGCCCCCTCGCCCGTCCTTGGTGAGACAGCGCTTCATTCCGCCCGCAAGGGCCGACGACGCGTGCAACGGAGGCTCCCGATCATGCAGGCATCATCTGGCAACAAAGCTCGTGTCGTGACGGAAGGCCTCGCCTTCGGGGAATCGCCGCGCTGGCATGACGGATGCCTGTGGCTCTGCAACTGGGGGACCGGCGAGATCATCGCCGTCGATGCCGACGGCAGCCGCGAGATCGTTCTCACCGTGCCGGCTGTGCTGCCCTACTCCATAGACTGGCTGCCGGACGGCCGCCTGCTCGTCGTCTCCGGTCGCGAGGGGTTGCTGTTGCGCAGGGAACCGGACGGTTCACTGGTTACCCACGCCGATTTGCGCGGCCTGTCGAAAAGCCCGTGGAACGAGATCGTCGTCGACGGGCGCGGCAACATCTATGTCAATGGCGGCGGCCCGGCGCCGGCCCCCGGCCAGTATTTCGGCCCAGGTACCGTCGTGCTGGTCACGCCGGACGGCGCGGTCCGGCAAGTGGCGGAAAATATCGCCTTTGCCAACGGCATGGCGGTGACGCCGGACAACAAGACGCTGATCGTCGCCGAATCGCACGCCAATCGGCTGACCGCCTTCGACATCGCCGCGGACGGCAGCCTCGCCAACCGCCGCGTCTGGGCCGACCTCGATGGTTTTCCCGACGGCATCTGCCTCGATGCCGAAGGGGCGGCCTGGTACGCGGACGTCCCCAACAAGCACTGCGTGCGGGTGCTCGAAGGCGGTGAGGTGCTGCAGACCGTTAATGTCGATCGCGGCTGCTTTGCCTGCATGCTGGGCGGTGCGGACCTGAAAACGCTGTTCATCGCCGCCGCCGAATGGCGCGGCTTCGAGCACATGACCGGCGATGCCCGCACCGGCCAGGTGCTCAGCGTTGAAGCGCAGGCACCTGGCGTCGGCTGGCCGTAGAGCCTTACACCCCGGGGATCCGCTGATAGTTGGCGATGTCGGCTCGCACGCCGAGCCGGGCGATCGTCTCCTGCGGATTGAAACCGGTACGCGCATGCTCGGCCGTGACGATCGGCACGACCCGGTCGACGACCGATTGGCTTTCCCATTCGACGATCGTGACCAGGTTGAATTCGCCCGGACCCGAGAATTGCTCGAGCAGGAAATCTTGCACGAAGCCATCCTGCCGGCGTAGCACCTCATGCGTTGCCTTGACCTTGGCGAGTATCTCTTCGCGGGCGGCGGCCGGGACGACGAACTTGTCCACCCTGAACACGCTGCCGCCATCAGCACTCTGATTTATCTTGCTCATTTTCGATTGTTCCGTTCCTGGATCTTGGTGTTTGCGGGCTCCAAGAACGGCCTACAATCTCAACTAAAGTTGAGGTCAAGCGGATTCTTTCCCTTCTCCCACAAGGGGGAGAAGAAGAGCCGCCGCTATGACACCTCCGACGTGCGGCGGCGGACGATGACGCCAAGCTCGTCGCCTTCGCGGGCGATGCGCAGCCGCTCCTCGGCTTCGGTCGCTTCGCGCTGGCGGTCCCACATCGAGGCGTAGAGGCCGTGCTTGCGCATCAGCTCGGCATGGGTGCCGCGCTCGGCGATCTGGCCATCCTGCAGCACGATGATTTCGTCGGCGGAAATCACAGTCGACAGCCGGTGGGCGATGACGATGGTGGTGCGGCCACGGCTGACCAGATCGAGCGCTGCCTGGATCTCCTGCTCGGTGTGGCTGTCGAGCGCCGATGTCGCTTCATCCAGCATCAGGATCGGCGGTGCTTTCAAAATGGTGCGGGCGATCGCCACGCGCTGCTTCTCGCCGCCGGAGAGTTTCAGCCCACGCTCGCCAACCATCGACTTGTAGCCATCGGGCAGCCGCTCGATGAACGGGCCGATCTGGGCGAGTTCGGCCGCCTTGCGCATGTCCTCCTCACTGGCGCCGATGCGGCCATAGCGGATGTTGTAGGCGATGGTGTCGTTGAACAGCACCGTGTCCTGCGGCACCATGCCGATCGCCCCGCGCAGGCTTTCCTGCGTCACGTCCCTGATATCCTGACCGTCGATCAGCACCTGGCCGCCCTGGACGTCGTAGAAGCGGAACAGCAGCCTGGAGATGGTCGACTTGCCGGCGCCCGATGGCCCGACGATGGCCACGGTCTTGCCGGCCGGCACCGCGAAGCTGATGCCCTTCAGGATCTTGCGGTTCGGATCATAGGAGAAATGCACGTCGCGAAACTCGACCTTCCCTGCGCTGACGGCGAGTGGCCTGGCATCCGGCTTGTCGACGATCTCCTGCGGAACATCCAGAAGGTCGAACATCTGCTCGATATCGGTCAGCCCCTGGCGGATTTCGCGATAGATGAAGCCGATGAAATTGAGCGGCACCGACAGCTGCATCAGCATCGCGTTGATGAAGACGAAGTCGCCGACCGTCTGCGTGCCCGCCTGCACTTCGAGTGCCGACATGCACATGACGATGACGGTGCCGAGACCGAAGATGATGCCCTGGCCAAAGTTCAGCCAGCCGAGCGAAGTCCAGATGCGGGTCGCCGCGATCTCGTAGCGCGCCATCGAGCGGTCGAAGCGCTCGGCCTCCATGCCTTCATTGTTGAAATATTTGACCGTCTCGTAGTTGAGCAGCGAGTCGATCGCCTTGGTGTTGGCGTCGGTGTCGCTGTCGTTCATGTCGCGGCGGATGCCGATGCGCCAGTCGCTCGCCCGCACCGTGAACCAGACATAGACCCAGACGGTGACCGCGACGACGACGACGTATTTCCAGCCATAGGTGTAGGCGAAGATGCCGGTGGTCAGCGCGAATTCGAGGATGGTCGGCGCGGTGTTGAGCATGATGAATCGGACAATCGTCTCGATGCCCTTGGTGCCGCGCTCGATGATGCGCGACAGGCCGCCGGTGCGCCGCTCGAGATGAAAGCGCAGCGACAGTTCATGCATATGGACGAAGGTGCGGAAGGCGAGCTGGCGCACCGCGTACTGGCCGACGCGGGCAAACAGTGCGTCGCGCAGTTGGTTGAAACCAAGCTGCACCAGTCGCACGACGTTGTAGGCGACGACCAGCATGACGGGCGCCAGCAGGAAGGTTGGCAGCGGCGGCACAGACCTGGCGTCGCCGGCCAGCGCGTCGGTCGCCCATTTGAAAAAATAAGGACCGGCGACCAGCGTCAGTTTGGCGACAACCAAGAGAAGCGTCGCCCAGGTGACCCGTGCCCGGAGATCGGCGCGATCCGCCGGCCACATGTAAGGCCACAGATTGAGCAGCGTCTTGAAGGTCGAGGAGTCGGAGACGGTTTTTTCGGCCATTTCTGGTGCCTTCTTCTTATTTTCAGCGGCCGGAGCAGCAGGAATTGACGAGCGCGGCGACCGATGCGGAAACATCGGCAAGCGCGGCGTGGTCGACCGCATAGCGCGAGCGCTGGCGATCGGGCTCGAAGCGGACCAGCCCGGCCTCGACCAGTATCTTCAGGTGTTGTGACACGGTGGACTGCGCCAGATCGAAACGATCGACGACTTCACGGCAGCAACAGGAGTTGCTGGCTGACAGGTGCTTTATGATTTCGATGCGTGCCGGGTGGGATAACGCGGCAAGCCGCGCGGCAACGGTGCGGCTGTCCGGGGCGCAGTTGGCCGGCGCGGAGCGGCATCCGTCTGTTTCGGAGGGGGATTCGGTCATCGTCCATCGGCGATAAACGATGACCGGTTCTGCGGCAAGCTGCCCTTTTGGGCAGATTTGGCTGCTAGGCCGTTGGAATGTGAGAGCTGAACCAATCGAGCACCAGCTGGGGGTTTTTTCCGAAGTAGTTATATCCTTCGAAACGCTGGTCTGTCCCTTCGATCCAGAACAGTTTCTTGTCCTCTGAGGAGATGGTGTCGTAAATTTCCTGCACATTGGAGGGCTTGGTCAGGAAATCATTGCGAACCTGCGCGACGAGCGTCGGAACAGTCACTGCCCTGGCATAGTCCATCGGCCAGACGTCGGCGAGGTGGAAGCCGGTCCGCTTGTGAAAGGCCACGTCGAACAGATCAAGGCCATTGGCGATTTTCTGGTTTTCGACAGCTGTTTCCACGAATACCGCAGGCGTGACAGGCTGCAAGGCGATCATCGCCTTGATGTGTCTGAATTCCTCCGGATGCTTCTTCATGCCCACGATGGTGGCATTGGCTCCCAGGCAACGGCTGTAAAGGGCCGTCTTCATGTCCTTGGTATCGGGCCGGGATTTCGCGTAACGCAGCGATCCGATGACGTCGCGATATTCCAGCACGCCGTGGCCATTGATGCCGCCGCTGCCCGTCCCGCTGCGACCATGGTTGCGCATGTCGTAGGTGACGATGTTGTAGCCTGCATCATGCAGGAGCTTGTATTCCGGCAGGAAATTCACTTCGAAGCCGCCAAAATTTTTCCACGGCTCCAGATGCCCCGGATAGCCGTAGCGATTGCAGGGCATGGGGTGATTGAAGATGAGCAACCTGTCTGACTGGGCAGGGATGAACCAGCCCTCGATTGTCACGCCATCCATCGCCGGAAAGAAGATCTCCTCGTATTCCATGCCGTATTCATTCGGCCACCTCAGGATCGGCGTGCGGGTTGAATGTGCCATCAAATCGGCAAGGCCATTGATGAACTCTTCGGATTTGGCATCTGTCATGGTTGCACCTGTTTGCGTTTGATTGTCCGCAGCCGTCGCAACTGAGGATGAGGCGGCGATGAAAGGGAAAGCGGCAAGCGCCACCCCGGCTTTCAGAAGCTGTCGGCGGTCATTCGAGAGAGCGCCTTCCTGCTGAACAGAATTGTCGCGCTGGTTGCCCATGTGGGCCTCCTTGATGGTTGTTGAGATGTCGATGTCCGCTGGGATTTGAGGCCAGGACGCACTCGGTGTTGCCCGCCCTGTTCGCCCGTTATGGCTGCGGAGGGACAAAACCTTCCGTGATGACAACCGTGCCTTCGGTCGAGGCAACGCGGAACTTCCTCGCGGCCGTATATTCGGGCGAATTGTAGAAGCGCTGGGCGTCGGCCAGGCTTGGAAACTCGGCTATGGCCATAACCTTTTTCGGCTGGCCTTCCACCGCGTTCGCGTTGAGGTTGAAGACTATGATCTTGCCGCCATATTTCGGGGCAAGCGGACCCGCCTCTTCCATATATTTGCGGTAGCCCGCCTGATCCTTGATTGTGTAGTTGGCGATCATGTAGCCGGGCGGCTGTGTGTTCTGCGCAAAGCCTGTTGCGGCAAGAACGATGGTGGCGGCCGTGGCTGCGACCGCGCCGATAGCGAGTCTCTTCATTGTGCAATTCCTTTGGTTTTGTGGGCCTAGAATGAGCCGTCTGTCGACATGGACAGGTCCGCGTAGGCGCTCAGATCCTCGAGGCGCCCTTCGAGGACCGGCTTGAACGCCGCAAGGGCGTCACTGCCAGCCAGGAACTGCCTCGGCGGAATCTCCATCCCGGCAAGTTTGATGAGGACAGCGCCGAGCTTGGCGGGATCACCTTGCTGTTTGCCGTCATAGCCCGACCACATGTCTTGGGCCGTGCCTTCAGCGGCATAGTCCTCGATCGTGCTAGCGCTATACTTGGCGTTCTGGGCATCGAGGAGGTCCGTGCGGAAGAAGCCCGGCGCGACCACCACGATCTTGATGCCGAACTGTTCGACCTCCTGCGCCACCGAGAGGGAAAGGCCTTCGACCGCGAATTTGGCAGCGCTGTAGGCGCCGCAATGCTTGAAGCCCATTATGCCGGCAAGCGAACTGATGTTGATGATCCGGCCCGAGCGTTGTTTGCGCATGGCTGGAAGGACCGCACGCATGACGTGGATGACGCCGTACAGATTTGTCGAGATCAGTCCCTCGATCTGGGCGGTGCTCAACTCCTCGAAATTGCCAAGCAGGCTGTAGCCGGCATTGTTGACCAGAACGTCGATGCGTCCAAAGGCCTTCATCGCCTCGTCAACCGCAGCCTTCGCCTGTGCTTCGTTGGCGACATCCACCTGGATGCACACGAGCCTGTCGCCTGCGACATCGCTCAGCGCATTGCGGACCTTGTCGAGATTGCGGCCAGTCGCGATCACCCGATCGCCTGCCTTCAGTGCCGCCCTGGCGGTGGCGGCGCCAATACCGCTGCCGGCACCTGTGATGAACCAGACCTTGCTCATATCCAACTCCTTGTCTTCGATGGACAGGAGATAGACCGCGCAGCTTATCCCGATTAGACGCTATTATCTGCATGAACTTAGAAATGGGATTGATAAATGCGTCATCGTCAGTCGAAAACCACTACCCTTTGTAGCGGAGCGCTTCGACCAGGACGGCGAAGGCCGGGGTTTGTTGTCGTCTGCTTGGATAATAGAGGTGGTAGCCGGAGAATGGCGGGCACCAATCCTCCAGCACACGGATGAGGCGTCCATCGGCAACATGCTGGGCGATTTGCGATTCGAAGGTATAGACCAGCCCCAGTCCGCCGAGGGCAGTGTTAACCAGCATCTCGTTGTCATTGATGACGAGCGACCCGTTAACCCGGACCTCAAGCTCGACGCCGTCGCGCTCAAACTCCCAGGCATAGAGCCCACCCCCTGCGCTCTGCCGGTAGCTGACGCAATTGTGGTTGCTCAAATCGCGCGGCGTTTGGGGAACCTCGCGAGTGGCAAAATACGTTGGGGAGCCGACCACCGCCATGCGGATGTCCGCGCTCACCCGGACCGCAACCATGTCCTTCTCGACCTGCTCGCCGACGCGGATGCCCGCGTCAAACCGACCGGCGACGATGTCGGTCAGCCCTTCATCGACATTGATCTCGACAGCGATGTCCGGATATTCCGGCAGGAGCTTCAACAGGACGGGCCAGAGCACCGTTCTTGCCGCGTGCCGGAAGGTGGTGATGCGGATCGTGCCCGCAGGCTTGTCACGAAGGGCGGTGAGCTGAGCGATTTCATTGTCGATATGGTCGAATGCCGGACGCAGGCTGTGAAGCAGCCTTTCTCCAGCGTCGGTCAGCGACAGGCTGCGTGTCGTTCGCGAGATCAATCTGACTTTGAGCCGCTCCTCGAGCATGCGGACGGCATAGCTGAGTGCCGACTGGGACAGGCCAAGCTTCGCGGCGGCACGTGTAAAGCTTCCCTCTTCGGCGACCGCGATAAACATGGCCAACTCGCTGAAGTCGCCTTTTCTCATTTATAAGTCCTGTTTCTGACTGCGCGCCGATTATAGCGCCCAATCGACATGTTCGTCCTCGGCTATTTGGTGGACGCCGAAACCGATCACGGCCGAAGCGCCGGGGATTGATGACGAAACAGAATTGGGTCACCAGCCCGAGCGACACCGCCGGGCTGGTTCAACACCGAACCAGAAGTCCTTTGTTGTGCAGGGACTCAGTCGAAGGCGTCTCGCCTCGCGGTGGAGGCGAGCGCGCTCAATACAATCACTTGGTCTTGGGCGGAGCCGTCGTCGCCTGCTCGCCCATCGCCTTGAGGTCGGCGGCTTCGCCTTCCTTCGACTTTTGCGGGACCTTGAACACCTGCCCCGGCCAGATGCGGTCGGGATCGCTGATCTGATCCTGGTTGGCGAGGTAGATGGTCGAGTAGCGCACGCCATGGCCGTAGACGCGCCGCGAAATCCGCCAAAGCGTATCGTTGCGGCGAATGATGACGGCACTGCCGGCATGCTCGAGCTTGGGCGCCACCGTCTCGGGCACATCGCCTGGCGGCGTTGCCGCAGCCACAACTCCTGCAGCGTCGGTGGCGGGAGCGGGCGTCGTGGCCGGAGCCTCGGTGGCCGGTGCAGCAGGAGCCGATGCGGATTCCGCCGGAGCAGCCCCGGCGACGGCAGGCACGGCCGGCTTTGCTTCGGCGGGCGCCACGGCGGCGACAGAATCACCCGGCTCGCGCTCGAACGGTACGGCGGCGCGGGCCACAACTGTCACCCCGTCGGCATCGAGGCCATCGACATGGATGGTGTAGCTGCCGACCGGAATGTCACGCGTCGCCTCGACCAGGAAATGGCCGTCCGGCGACGTCTTCGCGTCGCCGAGCAGGATGTCATTCGCATAGGCGCGCACCTTGCGGCCGGCATCGGCGAGACCGGCGACAAAGATCTTTTTGCCGTCGATTTCGACCGCTTCGACGACGATCTTGGGTTCGGCCACTGATCCGGCGGGCGACGTAGCCGGTGCCGCCGGAGCGGGGGCTGCTGCAACCACGGCTGGCGCAGGAGCCGCCGGGGCGGCAGCCTGGTCGCCAGCGGCCGGTGCCGCCGGCTTTGTCTCGGGCGCCGGAACGGTGAGCAGTTCGGCCGGTTTGCCGGGCTCCTCGACCATGGCCAGCACCTGGCCCGCCGCATCCTTGGGAACCGAGACGACGGCGGTTTGCGCCGAGGCGGTCACGACATCGCCGGTGGTGGCGCGCAATGCGATTGTGTAGTCGCCGGGTTTCAACGGATCGTCGAGCACGATGACAAAGGCGCCATCGGGACCAGCGACCGTCGAGCCGAGCACGGTGGTGCCGTTGAGGATCTCTACCTTCGAATTGGGCGCCGCATTGCCGGCAATGACGATCGAGCCATTGCTCTCGACGCGCACCACATCGAAGGACGGCACGATCGGACCGGCCGCAGCAGGCGCCGCCGCATCCGTTGCGGGCGCGGCTGGAGCCGCCGCATCTGTTGCCGGTGCGGCCGGGGCCGTCGTCTGAGGGGCCGCGGCGGGAGCGGCCGGCACCGCCGCTGGCGGCAGCCGCGCTTCCGTGCCGGGATCGGCTGGTTTCGGCGCCGCGGGCGGCGTCAGTGCTGCCACTTCCGCCGGCGGCCTGCGAATGAGATATGGGTCGAGTGCGCCCGATACATAGGCGGTTCCTGCGGCCGCAACGGTCCCACCCGCTGCGAACAAGAACGCCTTCAGTGGATTAATTGCCATATTTCCCTACCCCTTAGCCACCTAATGCCGGTCTAGCCTGTTTTGCCAAAGCCGACAAGAAAAAGCCCGCCCCGGGCTTGACCCCGCTTTCAGACCCAATCACCAATCATCGGTATGAACACGATTCGATCCGTCTGCGTCTATTGCGGCTCGTCTCCGGGCCGCGATGAAACCTATGCCAAGGCCGGTCACCTGCTTGGGCGCTCGATTGCGCGCTCCGGCCTCAGGCTGATTTACGGCGGCGGCACCAAAGGCATCATGGGCGCCGTAGCCGAGGGCGCCTTGCGTGCCGGCGGCAAGGTGACGGGCATCATTCCGCGCTTCCTGATCAACAAGGAGGCGACCGAAACCGCGCTTGACCGGCTCGACGAACTCGTAATCACCGACAACATGCACGAGCGCAAACACAGGATGTTCGAAAAATCCGACGCCTTTGTGGCGCTGCCGGGCGGCATCGGCACGGTCGAGGAGATCGTCGAGGTCATGACCTGGGGGCAGCTCGGCCATCACCGCAAGCCGATCGTCTTCGCCAATGTCGGCGGATTCTGGGATCCGATGCTGGCCTTGCTCGACCACATGGCCGCCGAGGGCTTCATCCACACCGCGCAGCGGGTCAAGCCGCTGGTCGTCAACGACCCCGAGGCAATCGTCGCCGCCATCATGGTGGCAGGCTCCTCGGTCGACGCCCCGACAGAGGGAATGCAGTCGGTTATCGACAAGATGTAGGGGAATAAGGGAGTAGGGGCAGTGAGGCAGTATGTAGATTGCCTGGAGTGCTGCCCCTACTGCGGTCTTATTTAGTAAACGCACCAACCTCCTGAAAGCCGAATTGAAGCGGAAAGGCGTCACCTATTCGCAGTTAGTCGAAAAGCTGAATGCGATTGGCGTTGACGAGAAAGAGGTAAACGTGCGGAATAAGCTCTCTAGGGGCAAATTCACGGCGGCTTTTTTACTTCAATGTCTCAGCGCGATAGGGTCGCAGACACTGCACTCGGGCTAGTTGTTGGGCTCGCCATCGCGCTTTTGATTCTCGTTTGGGCCGTTCCGAGGTTTCGTGATCCAGCCGATAGTAAGGATCGACAGCAACACACCGAACAGACAACCGAAGGGAACGAAAAACCAGTCGAAACGCCCGGCTTCTGGAAAACCTACGCTACGCCGTCTGATACGTACGCACAATGGATCGCAGCGTTTTGCGCTCTCTTCAGCGTAGGCGTTAGCACTTGGGCCGTGTGGCTGGTCAGAAGCACGCTGGTTGTCAATCAACGAGCGACCGAAGCCACCGAAAATGCCGTGGCCGCCACTCGCGAAATGGGCGAACTCCAGACCCGTGCGTATCTCGCCGTCACCGGTGGAACGGTTGTTTACTATGGCAGTAGGGATCCGCAGGTCTTCATAAGGGTGCGAAATGCCGGAAACTCGCCGGCCTTCAACGTCACTGCCAATTTCCAAAGAAGTAACGCCAATGTCTTTAATGAAGAACCGACTGGCGGCCATGTTGAAGGAACCGTGAGCATCTTCAAAATTGCAAAGATCATACAGCCGGATAGCGAGGGCGACTATTTGATTGGCGCATTTGGGAAAACTGACGATCCCGGCCCCGGAATACGTGGCCCCGGATTCAATGTGGACGGCCTTCTAGAATATCAAACGGTTTTCGACGTCAAAACGGGAAACATTGATATGGACTCGACATTCCTGTTCTTGTTCGGACCGAGTCGGGCAAAGATCGCAAAAGCAATCCAAGAGGGCAAGGAATTGCGCCTTCCTATGCAACTCATGCCGCAGTTCAGTTCCGGCTGGATCGTTGATTACCGCCGCATCATGCGGTCCGCTCGCGAGAAAGCGCGCCGCGAAAAGCAGGGCGGCAAGCAGGCGTAGACGCGACAAGACAAAAGAAGCGCGATCTGGAGGGGGAGTCTATGCGGTTTCTATTAGTTGCGCTGTTCATGGTGCTAACGACCCATGTAGGCGCGCAGGAAGCCCAGATGATGGCCGCTGAAGGCCAAGCCACCATTGATAAGCTTTCCCAAGGGAATGCAGACACCAGCGAGCGCAACACCTGGAAGTCGGCTCTCCCGGTAAAGGTTATCGAAAATCCAGATGATGCCAATCACGCAACCGAACGCGAGACAAAAGCCRACAAGCATGATTCCGAAGATTTGGACGCTCAGGTTCGCGGCGCTAATGCCGCCGAACGTGGCGCTACAGCCGCCGAGAGGCAGGTAGTGCCGACATACGCTCAAGCTATTTTGGGCGCCCTTGGCATGGTCCTTTTGTTCGCCGCCTTTCTTTACACCAAGTGGACCTACGACCACTCCGTCTCCAGCAGTGAGCGCCAATTGCGCGCCTACATCGCCGCTAGAACGACTATCAATTATGATGTTCGGAAAGGCGTTTTTGACATCCATGTCGTCGGCAAAAATTGCGGCCAGACACCCGCCTATCATGTTCAAGGTGAGGGCCACTGGGTAATCTCTCACGATGGCAAAGAGCCTATTTGGCCAGAACCCGATTCCCTTGGGGGTAGCAGTAGTGGGACACTTGGCCCCAACGAAGAAATGCATATCCAGTTCGAAACAAACGATGCTCGCCTCGACCACAGTCTGACCAAGGAAGAGTGTGAGGCGATCATCCGCGGCGAAGCCGGATTTTGGGCTCACGGAAGGATTCTCTACCTTGATGTGTTCGGCGTGACGCGCTTCACCAATTTCAGGGTGAAGTTCTGGCAGCGTGGCACCAAAAACGGAGCCCATGTAACCGCTAAGGGCAACGAATCCGACTAAGAGGGTAGTCGCGAATCTCTTCAAACGGCGTCACCGCCAATCCGCGCTTGGTACTTTTGCTACACAAGGCCGCCCTACTGCCCTACTGCCCTGCCCTCTTCCCCGGCTGCCTGCCGCAAGCCGGCGATCACCGCGCGGCGGTCGTGGCGCCGCCAGGCAAGATGGATGGAAACCGTTCGCTCGAACCATGGCAGGTCGCGAAACACGATCCGTGACGGTGCGGCGGCACGCAGGCTGGCCTGCACCGTGGCCAGGCCAAGACCGGCGCTGACCAGACCGAGCGAGGTCAACGGATCGGCCGTCTCATAAGCGATGTCGGGCAGAAAGCCGGCCTTGGCGCACGCGGCCAGGAACTGGCCACGGTTGGTGTCGTCAGGCTGGCGCACGACGGTGATCCAGGTGCGGCCGTCGAGATGGTGCGGCCTGATGTCCGACAACCCCACAAGCGGATCATCTTCAGGGATCACCAGCACCAGCGGCTCACAGCGCAGCGCGATGGCGGCGATGTCCGGGTCATCGTCAGCCGGCGGCGAATAGACGAAACCAAGGTCGAGCGAGCGTTGCCGTAGCCCCTCCAGTTGCGCCGCCGACCGCAGGCTTCGCAATTGAAGGTGAAAATCCGGCCGTTCGCGGCGGAACTGACGCAGCATCCCGGCGACAAGCCCGGCATGCACGGCGCCCTCGACATAGCCGATGGCGAGGCGGCCGACGGCGCCGCTGGCTAGGTTGCGGCCGAACTCCTCCAATCGTCCCGCGTTGGACAGCAGCGAGCGGGCCTCGGTGAGGAAGGCGCGGCCCTCGGCGTTGAGATGGACCCGTTGCCTGGCTCTTTCAAACAGGGGAACGCCAAGCTGCTCCTCGAGCTGCATGATCTGCCGGCTGAGCGGCGATTGCGAAATATGCAGGATTTCGGCGGCACGGCCAACATTGCCGGTTTTGGCGACCGTGACGAAATAGCGGAGTTGGCGCAAGTCGAACATTTTTCTTCGATCTTCAAGTCCTTGGAGGTCTCAACTTTAGCCTATTCAGTCTTGGACAGTCTGGCTAGCCACGGCGATAGTTGGCACACCCCAACCCAAGGAGACCGCCATGCAGTTCTTTGCCCTTCTCACCCGCAACACCGAAAAGTTCAGCGATGCCGATTTCGCGCCGCTGCTGCCCGGCGAGGCCGAGCAGCGGCGCACGCTTTATGCCGAAGGCGCGGTGCGTCAGGTGTGGAACCGCGGCGACATCCCGGGCAGCGGTATGATGTTCGAGGCCGGCAGCGACGCCGATGTGCGCCACCATCTCGCCACCTTGCCGCTGGTCAAGGCGGGCATGATGGACATCGCCGCCATCGTCCCGCTCAATCCCTATCCAGGCTTCGGCCCGAAGCGCTGACGGCGCAAGAGGAGCGGCGGTCGGCAAGGCTTGCCGCCTCCTCTCCCTCCAAGACTTTCGCCGGATACGGGTGAGCAAACTCGTCCTGTAGCGATTTCCGTTTGCGGCTCGCGGGCGAGTTGGCTATCGGGGAACATCTGCAGGGGGACAAACTTTGGAGAACAGACCCGAGACGGAAACAGATCTCGCTCCCCGCGCCTCCGTCGTCATGACCGTCTACACCGACCAGCGCTTCCTCGACGCGGCGGTCGACAGCATCCTAACCCAGGAGTTCCGCGATCTTGAGCTTGTGATCGTCGATGACGCGACGGGCGACGACGCGGTCTTCGAGGCGCTGGCACGCCGTGATCCGCGCATACGGATCGTGACCAATCCCACCAATCTTGGCCCAGCCGCCGCCGCCAACCGCGGCATCGAGGCGGCCCGCGGCGACATCATCCTGCGTCTGGATTGCGATGACATCGCCGAGCCGACGCATGTCGGGCGGCTGGTCGCGGCGCTGGACGAGGACTCCGAGCTTGGCCTCGTCGGAAACGCGGTAACGCTGATCGACGAAGCCGACCGCGTCGTCGGCGGGCAGCTGATGCCCGAAACGGATCTGGCGATCCGGTGGACCATCCTGTTCCACAATCCATTCTATCATTCATCCATGGCCTATCGCCGTAGCGGCTTCGAGGCCGTCGGAGGTTACAAGGCCGATCAGTGGATATCGCATGATCACTATCTGTGTTTTGCCCTGCTGCCTTTGTGCCGGGCGCGAAACCTTGCCGAGCCGCTGACGCGCTACCGGCTGAACACGCAAGGGCTGAGCACGAAGCACTCGAAGAACGCGCGCAACCGGACGCATCCGATCCGTGAGACGCTTTGGGCCAAGCTTGGGCTGACCTACGATCTTTATGACGACGCCTTCGCGCGCGATATGACCGAATTCATCCGTGGGCATGAGATCGCCGTCGAGCGGCGCGCCGCCGCCTACTGCAAGCTGCTTGCCGTGCTTCGCGTCTTCCTCGCCGCCGCCGGGCCGTTCGAGCGGGCCGAGGATGCGGATGCCGCCAGGCAGCTGGCGCATGGCCTCGTTGCCCGCATGCTGGCCAGTCCGCCGTTGCCGATGCACGAGATGCTGAGGGTCTGTTCCCTGTGTTGGCCGCTCGACCGGCGTGCCGCGACCAGAGCGGCAATGACGCGGCTGGCGGCTGGCTTGAAGGCCCGGTTGCGCGCGACGGGGAAATGGCTCGGCGAAACCGCGAAAATAGAGCCTTCACCGGCGCCCTCGCCGGGCGTACCGGCCCTGCCGCGGGAGGCTGGCCAGGCCCGCGACATCGCCGAAAAGAGTGTCGAATTTGTCCTGATTGCCGAGGCGGGCATTCTCGAAGCGCAAGCCCTGCTTCTGTGCGAGAGCATACGCTGTTTCGCCGGTGCCTATTCGCGGTGTCCGATAACGGTCGTGTCGCCAAGGAGCAACCGTCGCCCATCCGTGTCGACGCTGCGCAAACTTGAGCAGATGGGTGTCGAATATCTGCCGATCGAGATCGAGAGCTGCTACCCGCAATATGGCACGTCGTATCGCATTCACGCGCTTGCTCACGTCGAACGTCGGCCGGGGCCGCCAATCATCATCCAGCTCGACAGCGATACGATATTTGTCGCCGAGCCCGATTTTTCGTTGGGCGCCAGTTCGGCCGCCGCGCGCCCGGTCGATGTCAAGGGAATGTGCACGACGGGTCCTGGCGACCCCTTCGACAGCTACTGGAGAAAGTTGTGCGCCCTTGTCGGCGTCGACTATGACCATCTGCCCATCGTGCACACAACGGTCGGTGGCCAGGCGGTGCGGGCGAGCTACAATGGCGGGCTTTTTGTAGCAAAAAGGGCATGCGGGCTTTTCCAGCGCACCGAAGACATTTTCAGACAATTGGTGGCCGCGGATATGAAGTCGTGGGCCGACGGGCCAACCTACAACACCGGAACCGGGGTTCTGCACGGAGAGGCCACCGCCTATTGGGGTACAAGCCAGGCCGCCTTCTCGCTGGCGGCAGTCGCGGGAAACCACTCCGTGCGACTTTTGCCGGATACGCACAATTTTCCTCTCAACAACCTGGCTGGGTTGCCGGCACCCGACGCGGCGCGATTGGTCCACATCCACTATCATCACCTGTTCAGCGCCGGATCGGCAGAGGCAAATCCGATATTGGACGGAACGCTGGCCCTCCCGGCAGCAATTTCCGAATGGCTCCTCGCCCGGCTGCCGCTGCAGGAACAACCGCAGCCGACGGTCACGACGCGTGACCTCGCACTCGACCACGACGCACTTATTCGCACCAACCACGATCTCAGCCTCCAACGCGACATGCTCGTCCGCGACCGAGACGCTCTCCGCGCAGAACGCGACGCGATCCTCGCGTCACGCAGCTGGCGGCTGACCGCACCATTGCGTTGGGCTCTAGGCCCGTTCGCGCGCCGCAGATGACGGGCAACATCGAAAGCGATGCCGGTGATCGACGGACCGTGATCGACCGTCAAGAAACCGTCACACGCAAGCGGACTCGTCCGTGCTAGAAATCGCGGTCAGGCTGCCGCCACGCGGCGCCATTTCCGAAAACTGTATCTGGTACTGCCCATGGATGTCGCTCTTGCCCCGGAAGGCACCGACCTGTCGCCTTACCTGCCCGACGAGCACGGGCTGTTCTTCATCTATCATTTCACCGCCGATGGCCTGCGCACCAAGGACCCGGCACAGGCGTGCTGGACCTGGCGCAGCTATCAGATCACCGACCTGCATGCACGCCAGGAGATCGGCGCCGAAAAAGCTTTGCCGGGGCCGGTGCGCGACGCCTTCCTCGCCCCCAGCCATGGCTGTCACATCGACTTCGAGGATGGCTGGCTCTATGGCGATCTGCCGGACCTAAAACACGACTTTTCGGAAGCGCGCGGGCTTGTCCATTTCCGCTTTGCCTTCAACGAGACGATGCTGGTCGGCGCTCGCAAGCAGCCGCTGGAATCGGTCGATGCCGTCCGCAAGGCGGTGGAGAATGGATCGCGGAAATTCCGCTCGCCGGCGGAACTGATCGAGGCGGTCACGGGCCAGTCTCTCGACGGCATGTCGGTCGAGCTCGGCAAGCTGGGCGACACGCTCGACGGCATCGAGGACCGCGTCGTGCGCGATGCATGGCACAATGAGCGACAGGCGCTGGTCGAGGCGCGCCGGCAGCTGGTGGTGATCCATCGGCAGATGGCGACGATCACCAATCTGTTCCGGCATCTCGACCATTCGCATCGCAACGAGCTGCCTGACCCGATCAACGACATGGCGGCAAGGCTCTCGCAGCGGGCGCATACGCTCTATCATGACGGCGAGCAGTTGCAGGCGCGCACAAGGCTGTTGCAGGACGAGTTGATGGCCAAGCTGACCATGCAGTCGAACCAGTTGCTCTATGTACTCTCTGTCATGACGGCGGTGTTGCTGCCGATGACCATCATCTCGGGCCTGTTCGGCATGAATGTCGGCGGGCTGCCGTTGGTCGACACACCCATGGGTTTCTGGGTGGTGACCGCGGTCTCGGTGTTTATCGCGGCAGCCACCTATCTGTTCGTCAGGCGGCTTGGCCGGGGGCTGTAACCGCAGCCCGGCGACTGTTCATGCCGAAGCGCGAAGATCCTCGATGATGGTCCCGGCGGCACGGATTTCCGCCTCGTGGTCCGGGTCGCGCCAGGTCTCGGCAAGGCCGGCCGCATACCATTCGAGCATCGCCGGCAGATTGAGGAGCTGTGCCGCATAGGCCGCAGCCGCCCCCTCGAAGGTGAGCCCATAGGACTGCACCCGGAACGCCACCGGGGCAAAGAAGGCATCGACGGCGGTAAAATGTGCGCCGGCGAGAAACGGCCCGCCGAAACGGGCAAGGCCATCGTTCCATAGGTCGCCGAGGCGGAAGAGATCCTGCTTCAGCGCATCGGACATCGGGAACGGTTTGACGCGTACGCCGCAAGTCATCGGGCACGCGCCGCGCAGTGCGGTGAAACTCGAATGCATTTCGGCGCCGGCCGAGCGCGCCCAGGCGCGCGCCTTGGCCTCGACGGGCCAGACGCCATGGTGACGCTCGGCCAGATACTCGACGATGGCAAGCGAATCCCAGACCGCCCAGCCATCGTCGACCAGGCTGTTGTCTATCAAGCAGGGCACCCGGCCGCTGGGTGAGAACGGCCGGTAGAGATCCCAGCTCGATCCGGTCGGAAATGGCGTCAGCCGCTCCTCGAACGGAATATCCAGCTCGCGCATGAGCACCCATGGCCGCAGCGACCATGAGGAATAGTTCTTGTTGGCGATGTGCAGCAGGTACATCGAAACTCCTTACCGGATAGAAGCCTTGCGCGCGTTCGTCAGCATCGACCAGGAATAGATCGCCAATGCCACCCAGATGAGAGCAAAGGCGACGGCCTGGGTGGTGCCGAAAGGCTCGTTGAAGATCAGGACTGCGATCAGGAACACCATGGTCGGCGCGATGTATTGCATGATGCCGATGGTCGAAAGGCGCAGCAGCTTGGCACCGAAGGCGAACAGCAGCAGCGGCACCGATGTGACCGGACCGCAGCCGATAAGCAACGCCGTATCGACGCCGCTACCGGACACGATGTGGTCCTGCCCGGTCGCGATCAGGTAGGCGATGTAACCGAGAGCCGGCACCGACAGCAAAAGCACTTCGAGCAGGAAGCCCTGGCTCGGGCCGATCGGCAGCGTCTTGCGGAAGAAGCCGTAGGCGGCGAAGGAAAACGCCAGCGCCAGCGACACCCAGGGCAGCTTGCCGCCCTCGATGGTCAGCACCGTGACGGCGACTGCCGCCAGCACCACCGCCGCGATCTGCAACCGGTCGAGACGCTCGCCCAGGAGCAGCGCGCCGACGACGACGTTGACCAGTGGGTTGATGTAGTAGCCAAGCGCGGTCTCGACGGTGCGGTCGACGGCGATCGCCCAGACATAGATGCCCCAGTTGACCGAAATCAGCGCCGCTGTCAGCGCGGCCATGGCGATGGTTCGGGGTGAGCGAAGTGCCGCCTTGAAATCCGCCGTGCGGCCGGCCCAGACCAGCACGGCCGCGGCGATCGGCACTGACCAGACGATACGGTGGGCAATGACTTCGGCGAGCGGCAGGTGGGCGACCGCCTTCATGTAGAAGGGCAGCAATCCCCACAGCAGATAGGCGCCCAGCGCCAAAAGAAAACCGCGGCGGGCCTTTGAATCGGTGTCCAGGGCAGTTGCTTCAGGGGCCATGGGCCAACGCTATGGCCCAGCCGCCTTGCCAAGACCATCACAAAGTTCTGATGGATCAACGGACTTTCGTTGATGGTTCAACCCTACTCCGCCGCCACCAGCCCGGCCATCTCGCGGTTCTTCATCAGCTTGTAGACGATGGAGTCCATCAGCGCCTGGAACGAAGCGTCGATGATGTTTTCGGAAACGCCGACCGTCCACCAGCGCGCGCCGGTACCATCATGCGATTCGATCAGCACGCGGGTGATCGCCTCCGTGCCGCCATTGAGGATACGCACCTTGAAGTCGGCAAGCTCCATGTCGGCGATCTCGTTCTGGAATTTGCCGAGATCCTTGCGCAGGGCAATGTCGAGCGCGTTGACCGGGCCATGCCCCTCGGCCACCGACATCTTCTCCTCGCCGTCGACCAGCACTTTGACGATCGCTTCGGACACCGTCTTCAACTGGCCGTTGGCGTCGAAGCGGCGCTCGACCATGCAACGGAACGAGGTGACGTTGAAGAACTCCGGCAGGCCGTGCAGCATCTTGCGCGCCAGAAGTTCGAAGCTGGCATCGGCGCCTTCATACGCATAGCCCTCGGCCTCGCGTTCCTTGACCACGGCAATCAGCGCATCGAGCCGGTGGTCGTCCTTAGGTACATCAATCCCGCGCCGCTTCAGCTCGGCGAGGAAATTGGCCTTGCCGCCCTGGTCCGAGACCATGACGCGGCGGCGGTTGCCGACCGCTTCCGGGGGCACGTGCTCATAGGTCGCCGGCTCCTTGGCCAGTGCGGAGGCATGGATGCCGGCCTTGGTGGCGAAGGCCGAGGCACCGACATAGGGCGCCTGCGCTTCCGGTGCACGGTTCAGGAGCTCGTCGAAAGCGCGGGAAAGCCTGGAGACACCGGTCAGGGCTTCCGCCGAAATACCTGTTTCGAAGCGGGTGGAGAAGGCCGGCTTCAGCGCCAAGGTCGGCACGATCGAGATCAGGTTGGCGTTGCCGCAGCGCTCGCCGATGCCGTTGAGCGTTCCCTGGATCTGGCGCACGCCGGCCTCGACCGCGGCCAGCGAATTGGCGACCGCCTGGCCGGTGTCGTCATGGGCATGGATGCCGAGATTGCCACCGGGGATGCCTGAGCCGATGACCTGCTCGACAATGGCGCGGACTTCCGACGGCTGCGTGCCGCCATTGGTGTCGCACAGCACCACCCACCGCGCGCCGGCATCAAAGGCCGTCCTGGCACAGGCCAGGGCGTAGTCGGGATTGGCCTTGAAGCCATCGAAGAAATGCTCGCAATCGACCATCGCCTCCTTGCCGGCGGCGATCGCCGCCTCGACGGATGCCTTGATGGCGTCGAGGTTCTCCTCGTTGGTGCAGCCGAGCGCGACGCGGACGTGGTAGTCCCAGCTCTTGGCGACGAAGCAGATGGCGTCCGACTTCGATTGCACAAGGGCTGCAAGGCCAGGATCGTTAGACGCCGACACCCCTGCCCGCTTGGTCATGCCGAAGGCGACAAATTTGGCGCGCGCCGTGCGCTTCTCCTGGAAGAAGGCGGTGTCTGTCGGATTGGCGCCGGGATAGCCGCCCTCGACATAGTCGAGGCCGAAAGCGTCGAGCAATTTTGCGATGGCGATCTTGTCCTCGACGGAGAAGTCGATGCCTGGTGTCTGCTGGCCATCGCGCAAGGTGGTGTCGAAAAGGTAGAGGCGCTCGCGGGTCATGGTCATTTGCCCGCAAACCTGTCCGTCGCCCGGATCAGCTGACCCAGGATGCCCGGCTCCGAATAGGCATGACCGGCGCCCTCGATCAGGTGAAAATCCGCCTTCGGCCAGGCCTTGTGCAGCGCCCAGGCATAGCGCGCCGGGCACGGCATGTCGTAGCGGCCGTGGACGATGGTGCCGGGTATATCCCTCAGTTTCCAGGCATCGCGCAGCAACTGGCCCTCTTCCAGCCAGCCGGCATGGACGAAATAATGGTTTTCGATACGGGCAAAGGCGACGGCATAGTCGTCCTGTCCGAAAGGCCCGCTGGTTTCGGGGTCAGGCAAAAGCGTGATCGTCTCGCCTTCCCACAGGCTCCAGGCCCGAGCCGCCTCGATCTGCGCCTTGCGGTCGCTGCCCACCAGCCGCTTGCGGTAAGCCGCCATCATGTCGCCGCGCTCGGCCTCCGGGATCGGCGCCAGGAACCGCTCCCATTTGTCCGGGAACATTTCCGAGACACCGAACTGGTAATACCATTCGAGCTCCGCACGCGTCAGCGTGTAGATGCCACGCACTACCAGTTCACTGACGCGATCAGGGTGGGTCTCGGCATAGGCAAGCGCCAGGGTCGAGCCCCAGGAACCGCCGAACACCAGCCATTTGTCGACGCCGGCCATCTCGCGCAGGCGTTCGATATCGGCGACCAGATGCCAGGTCGTGTTGGCTTCCAGGGAGGCGTTGGGCGTCGATTTTCCACAGCCGCGCTGGTCGAACAGGATGACGTCGTAAAGTTTTGGGTCGAACAGCCGCCGGTGTTTTGGCGAGATGGTGCCGCCTGGCCCGCCATGCAGGAACACCGCCGGCTTGGCGCCCCTGGTGCCGGAGCGTTCCCAATAGACCTGATGGCCGTCGCCGACATCGAGCATGCCGGACTCGAACGCCTCGATCTCGGGATAGAGGGTGCGCAGTCGACTGCTCATAGCTGCAAACCTTTGGTCGGCCAGTCCGCCGTTTCGTGGTCGGGATGCTGGAAGGAGATGATCTGCTCCTGCCGGGCGTAGTAGTCGGGGTCCTGGTGGATGGGCTGGTCGAAGATCGTCTCCACCCAGGGCAGCCGCGCGGCGTAGTTGACCTGGATTTGCGGGGCGAGATCGGAGCGGTCGTCGAAGGCGCCGATGGCGATCTCCAGTCCACCGGGCTGCCGATAGGTCAGCGGCGTGCCGCAGCGGGCGCAGAAGCCACGATCGATGTTGACCGACGACTGGAAATAGCTTGGCTCCTCATGGGTCCATTCGACGCCATCCCTGGGCACCGTCACCAGCGCCCCGAAGAACGAGCCGAACTGCTTCTGGCACATGCGGCAATGGCAAATCGACGGCCGGCCGAGCGCCCCCTTGATGCGGAAGCGCACCGCGCCGCACTGGCAGCCGCCGGTTCGTATTGTCTCGGTCATGATCTTTCCTTCGGCGGCCATTGTTCGGTGTCGTGGTCCGGGTGCTGGTAGGAGACGAGATCGGCCAGATAGGGGGCCGACGACATGTCCGCCATCGTCTCCTCGCCCGGCAATTGCGGGATCGTGTCGACATAGGGCAGCTTTGCCTCGGTGCCCCACTGGATCAGCGGCACGATCTCCGCCGGATTGTCGAACGCGCCGATGGCGAGGCCAACGCCGTCCGGCGCGGTGAAGGTCAGCGGCGTGCCGCAATTGGCGCAAAAGCCACGATCGACATGGCTGGACGAGCGGAAATATTTGGGCTCACCGCGCGTCCAGTCGAGCGTTGCGCCGCGCACCGAAACCAGCGGCGCGTAGAACGAGCCGAACGCCTTCTGGCACATGCGGCAATGGCAGATCGAAGCGTCGCCAAGCGCGCCCTCGACGCGAAAGCGCACCGCGCCGCACTGGCAGCCGCCGGTATAGATCGGTCGGTTGTCGAGGCTCATCGCGGTTCACTCCGGGGCATGGCAGACGGCTTCGACATTGTTGCCGTCGGGATCGAAGACGAAGGCGCCGTAATAATTCGGGTGATAGTGCGGACGCAGGCCCGGCCCGCCATTGTCGTTGCCGCCGGCGGCAAGTGCCGCGGCATGGAAGGCATCGACCTCGGCGCGGCTGCGCGCGGTGAAGGCGACGTGCTGGTGGTCTTTCGGCCTGTCCTTGCCGGAACTCAGCCAGAACACCGGCCGGTCGCGGCCATAGCCGCCGACCTTGGCGCCGCCGGTGTATTCCGGCGGCACCATATACAGCAGCGCAGCGCCCAACGGCGCCATCGCCCTGTCGTAGAAAGCCTTCGAAGCATCGAAATCGGCAACGGTGATACCGAGATGGTCGATCATGGTACGGACTCCCTTGCTGGTTCGCTCGCCAGAATTTCAGCGCCGGCCAGGCCGGCTTCGATCACGATGTGCTGGCAGACATTGTCGATATCGCGAATGACGTCGTCGTTCCAGAAGCGCAGGATGGTCCAGCCGCTGCCCTTCAAAAAGGTGCTGCGTTCTGCATCGCGCTCGACATGCTCAGCATCCGCATGCTGGCTGCCATCAACCTCAACAGTCAGCTTTTTGTCCGAGCAGGCAAAATCAACGATGTAGGGGCCGATCGGCACCTGCCGTCGAAAGCTCAATCCCATCAGCCTGTGCGCGCGAAGCTCGTTCCAGAGCTTCAGCTCGGCATCGGTCATCACACGACGCATGGATTTTGCGTTCTTGCGCTGGCGTGGCGGGACGAGGTCGTGACCCATCAGGCGCCCTCGTTTTGAAGGTTGGCGAAATCATGGATGATGGCCAATCTCCCCCCTTGCGGGGGAGATGTCCGGCAGGACAGAGGGGGGTGCTGTCCCGTAATCACACCTCTACCC
>NZ_JBFUDZ010000045.1:0-46835 GCF_056404455.1 Mesorhizobium sp. P2_D1 | reverse complement strand
AGGTATGGCCTTGTCGTTGGGACGCGGCAGGGTCGGCAAAAAAAGGCGCGGGCCACGGCCCGCGCCTTTTTCGTATTCAAGCTTCCAAACCTCAGTCCTTCTCGAAGACGCGCGCCTTGGCGACGACGCCGGCAATGGCGCCGCCGATCAACGGTGCAACGATGAACAGCCAGAGCTGGCCGATCGCCGCACTGCCGGAAAACAGCGCCGGGCCGATCGAGCGGGCCGGATTGAGCGATGTGCCGGTGACCGGGATGATGGCGAAGTGCAACCCTGCCAGCGTCAGGCCGATGACCAGCCCGGCGAACGCCGTCGAGTGCTTTTCGGCGGTGACACCGAGGATCACGGTGACAAAAGTGAAAGTGCCGATCAGTTCCCACAGGAACGCCGAGCTGACGCCCCATTTCGCCACGTCCCAACCATTGGCGCCGAAGCCGCCGGTGTGTCCGCCGGTCTGGCCGGAGACGATGATCCACAATGCCAGCGAGGCCAGGATGGCGCCGATGATCTGCGCAATCCAGTAGGGGATGACGTCCTTGGCTGGCAGCCGGCCGGCAAGGAAGACACCGAGCGTCACCGCCGGATTGAGATGTGCGCCTGAAATCGGGCCGATCGCATAGGCCGCCGCAATGAGACCGATGCCGAATGCCAGTCCGATGCCTTCCTGGCCGAGCGGCAGCGCACCGCCGAAGCCACCCGTCACCACCGAAGCCGTACCGATGAACACCAACAGAAATGTGCCTAGAACTTCCGCCAGATAAGTCTTCATTGCCCTCTCCACGTAGCGATCCGCCGGTCCACGTTTTCCGTGCCGCGAATCATGGCGGCAAGAGTATTCCCAACCGAAAAACTTGGAAAGCAGAGCGGTTGCGCCAGATCGCGTACTTGCAGGCGCCAGTTACGAACATTAGAAATCTGTCATCTATTGATTGATCTGTTGTTGCTGGCCAAGGACATTTACTGGTCGGGCGATCAGCCTGCCTCAGTCAAGTCAACCTCGTCGGCATGAGACGGAAGCGGGGTTCAATCCAGTCGCGAAAGGCTCTAAGAGCAGGCCGGGAGATCATGTGCTCGATTTGATGGAATGACGAATGCGACTGGGCGGACGGCTGGCTGCGGCCATCGAAGTGCTGGAAGACATCGGCCGGCGTCACCGGCCGGTTGCGGACGCGCTGAAGGATTGGGGCCTGTCGCACCGCTTCGCCGGCGGCGGCGACCGCGCGGCGATCGGCAACATCGTCTATGACGGCTTGCGCCGAAAGCGTTCCGCCGGATGGCTGTTGGGGGAAGACACGCCGCGCGCTATCGGCTTCGGCGCGCTGTTGCTCGAATGGGGCCAGACGGCGCAGTCGCTGAACGATGCGCTCGACGGTGACAAATTCGCGCCGCCGTTGCTGACTGCCACCGAGCTTCAGGCCATTTCCGAACGCCGGCTCGCCGATGCACCGGCCGCGGTGCGGGCCGACATACCCGATTGGTGCGTGCCGCTTTTCGAGAAAACCTTCGGTGACACCTGGGCTGATGAGGGGGCGGCGCTGGCGACGCGCCCGCCGCTCGACATCAGAGTCAACACGTTGCAGGCCAACCGTGACAAGGTGCTGGCCGAGCTGACGGGAACCGGCGCCAAACCTGCCGCCATCGCCCCGCAAGGCATCCGCATCCCGCCGATCGATGGCGACGGCAGGCACCCCAACGTGCAGGCCGAGCCGGCTTTCCAGAAAGGCTGGTTCGAGGTCCAGGACGAAGGCTCGCAGGTCGCGGCCGCCCTTGCCGGCGCCGAGGCCGGCATGCAGGTGCTCGATTTCTGCGCCGGCGCCGGCGGCAAGACACTGGCGCTGTCGGCTGCAATGGACAATCGGGGCCAGATATTCGCCCACGACGCCGAAAAGGCGCGGCTGGCGCCGATCTTCGACCGCATCCGTCGCTCGGAAAACCGCAATGTGCAGGTCGTCACCAAGCCGGCCGAACTCGCTCCGCTCGGCAACCATATGGACATCGTGCTGGTCGACGCGCCTTGTACCGGCAGCGGCACCTGGCGGCGCCGTCCCGATGCCAAATGGCGACTGACGCAAAGACAGCTCGACGCCCGCAAGGGCGAACAGTCAGCGATCCTCGAAGCCGCCAAAGCCTACGTCAAGTCAGGCGGCTTGCTGGTCTACATCACCTGCTCGGTGTTCGACGAGGAGAATGGCGAGCAGGTCGCGGCATTCCGGCATCGCAACAGCGGCTTTGTCCCGGTCGATCATCGCGCGCTCTGGGACAGCCGTTTTCCCGGCCATAAGACGGCCGTGCGGATCGGTCCGGCCGGCGACGTCTCGCTGTCGCCGGCGTTGAGCGGCACGGATGGGTTTTACTTCTGTGCGTTGCGCAAGGCGAATTGACGCTGCCGTTGACAGGCGGCGATAGCGCCCCAGTTGCAGATGCCGGGCGTCTGGCCGCGATCAAGGGATAGGATACTTGCAAAGATATCTGTCGCTTCTGCTTTTCGTCATTGTGGTGCTCGGCGGGGGCCTGCTGATCGGTTATGCGACGCTGCCGGGTGCCTGGTATGCATCGCTCACCAAGCCGCCCTTCAATCCACCCAACTGGGTTTTTGCACCTGCCTGGACACTCCTCTATCTCCTGATCGGCGTGGCCGGCTGGCGGACATGGCTGCAAGCGTCGTCGGGAGCCGCGATGAAAATCTGGGCCGTCCAGCTGGTGCTGAACTTCCTATGGTCGCCGACCTTCTTCGGAGCCAAGATGATGGGGCTCGCGCTTGTTGTGATCGCGCTTCTTCTCGCCAGCATTGGGCTGTTCATCGCCACGGCCTGGAACCGCGACCGGACATCCGCATGGCTGTTCGCGCCATATGCGGCATGGGTTGCGTTTGCCACCTTGCTCAACGCATCGCTTCTCTGGTTGAATTAAGATCGGTTTGCTGCAGTGCAGCAAAAGCATTTGCCTGCCGCCCATGCCTCTGCAATAAGCTTATCCGCATAAAGAAAGGCAGCGGCCATGGCAGCAAAGATCGTACCCGCCCCGGACTATGAGGATCGCGTCAGAACCTCCTTTGCGCGCCAGCAGGCCATGGCCACGATCGGCGCCGAACTGACGCTGGTGACGCCGGGCATCATCGAGATCGAGATGCCTTATTCGGCGGCACTGACCCAGCAGCACGGTTTCCTGCATGCCGGCGTCATTTCGACAGCGCTGGACTCGGCCTGTGGCTATGCCGCGTTCTCGCTGATGCCGGAAAACTCCGGCGTGCTGACCATCGAATTCAAGGTCAATCTGCTGGCGCCGGGCAGGGGCGAACGCTTCCTGTTCCGCGGTTCGGTGACAAAACCCGGCCGCACCATCATCGTCGCCGACGGCCAGGCCTATGCCTTTGCCGCCGACGGCGAGGCCAAGCTGATCGCCACCATGACCGGAACGATGATGACGGTGGTCGGGCGTGATGGCATCGAAGGCTGATCCGATGGGTAAGATTGTACGGCTTGGCGGCAAGGGCGTCCTCTTCGTGATGGCTGCCGAGGCCGAGTATGGCCCGCACCTTAAGCGGCTGTTCACGCCGCTGATGACCGGCGTTGGACCGGTCGAGGCCGGCGTCAAGCTGGGCGCCGAACTCTCCTTGCTGAAGTCTCGGAAGACCCTGCCGGACCTCGTCGTATCGCTCGGCTCGGCCGGCAGCCGGACTCTGGAGCAGACGGAAATCTACCAGGCCGTGTCGGTCGGCTACCGCGACATCGACGCCTCGCCGCTCGGCTTCGAAAAGGGCGCGACGCCTTTCCTTGACCTGCCGGTGACCGTGCCGCTGCCGTTCAGGATACCCGACCTGAGGGAGGCAACGCTGTCCACCGGTGGCGCGATCGTCACCGGCGCCGCCTATGACGCAATTGCCGCCGACATGGTCGACATGGAGACTTTCGCTTGCCTGCGCGCCTGCCAGCTGTTCGACATCCCGCTGATCGGGCTGCGCGGCATTTCCGACGGCGCGGCGGATCTGCGGCACGTCGGCGACTGGACCGAATATCTACACGTCATCGACGAGAAACTGGCCGCAGCGGTCGGGCGGCTGGAACAGGCGATCGGCGATGGCTTGCTGGCGCCTGACCGGAAATAGCATCAAGCCGCCAGGCTCTCCGGATCGCCGAAATCGATGCGCGAAATGCGCCCGCGCACGGCGCCGCTCGCATCGACATAGTCGATCGCTCCTGGCGTATGATCGAGTTTCCAGGAGCCGGTGGGGCCATCTTTCCATTCGACCTTGTAGCCGTGGTCGAGCAGCATCCAGATCCCATGGAAAAGGGTACCATCCGGTAGCAGCATATGCGCCCGGTTCTCGTTTTCGTAGTGGATGAAGGCGTCCTTGCCGCCCATATCGATGACATGCGTGGTGCCAACCATGATAACGGCCAGCATGTTCCTGTCGTCCCTGTCCGCGTGCTTGAGTTCGAAAGAGCCTCGACGGAGTGAATATCGTCAAGTATCTTGACTATACGGAGCCGGGACAAAATGGTCAAGCAGCTTGACGAAAAAATCGAAACCCCGCCGGATCACGTCGGCTGGCGCCTATGGCAGGCAAGCCGTGCCTGGCAGGCCGAATTCGCCGCCGCGATGCGCGCCGCCGGTCACGGCTGGTTCACCGAAGCACGCGCCGGACTGCTTGGACACATCACCAGGAACGGCATGCGCCAGTCGGCGTTGATCGAACGCTCGGCAATCTCCAAGCAGGCGATCCAGCAACTGCTCGACGGCCTCGAGGCGGAGGGGATCGTCGAGCGTCTGCCCGATCCGCAAGATGGCCGCGGCAAGCTGGTGCGTTACACCAGCAAGGGGCTGGATGCCCTGCGCGACGGCGATCGGGTCAAGATGGAGATCGAGCGGCGCTATGTCAGTCGCATTGGCGAGGAGCGGTTCACGGCGCTGATGGGCGCTTTGCGGGCACTTGCGGCCGGACAGGCTGCGGCGAATGATGAAGACGCTGGCGCTGAAGGTGAAGTCGTGGAATCGAAGTGACAGCAAGGCCCCGCAACCCATTGCGTCGACTCATTTCTTTCTCTAAACGCTCGCCATGAAAACAGCCAATCATCCCGACACCGTCCTGATTGTCGATTTCGGCAGCCAGTTTACGCAACTCATCGCCCGCCGCATCCGCGAGGTCGGCGTGTTTTCCGAGATCGTGCCGTTCCAGTCGGCCGAGGCGGCGTTCAAGCGTATCAATCCGAAAGCCGTGATCCTGTCCGGCGGCCCCGCCTCGACGTCGGACATCGGCAGCCCGCGCGCCCCGCAGATCGTCTTCGATGCCGGCGTGCCGGTGCTCGGCATCTGCTATGGCCAGATGGCGATGTGCGTGCAGATGGGCGGCGTCGCCGAGAGCTCCGATCATCGCGAATTCGGCCGCGCCTTTGTCGAGATCGAGAAGGACAGTCCGCTGTTCGAGGGCCTGTGGGCGCCCGGCCAGCGCCACCAGGTATGGATGAGCCATGGTGACCGCGTCATCTCCTTGCCCAAGGGCTTCGAAGTGTTCGGCAAGTCCGAAGGCTCGCCCTTCGCCATCTTCGGCAATGTCGAGCGCAAGATGTACGGCATCATGTTCCACCCCGAGGTGGTGCACACCCCGGACGGCGCAAGGCTGCTGCGCAACTTCGTCCACAACATCGCCGGCATCGAGGGCGACTGGACCATGCGAGCCTATCGCGAACACGCGGTCGAGGCGATCCGCAAGCAGGTCGGCAAGGGCAAGGTCATCTGCGCGCTGTCGGGCGGTGTCGATTCCTCGGTCGCCGCACTTCTGATCCACGAAGCGGTCGGCGACCAGCTGACCTGCATCCTCGTCGACCACGGGCTGATGCGCAAGGACGAGGCGGCAGGCGTGGTGGCGATGTTCCGCCAGCACTACAATCTGCCGCTGATCCTGGTCGATGCCGCGGACAAGTTCATCTCGGCGCTGGAAGGCGAAACCGATCCCGAGAAGAAGCGCAAGACCATCGGCCGGCTGTTCATCGAGGTGTTCGAGGAGGAGGCGAAGAAACTCGGCGGCGCCGACTTCCTGGCGCAAGGCACGCTCTATCCCGACGTCATCGAAAGCGTCTCCTTCACCGGCGGCCCGTCGGTGACCATCAAGTCGCACCACAATGTCGGCGGCCTGCCCGCGCGCATGAACATGCAGTTGGTCGAGCCGCTGCGCGAACTGTTCAAGGACGAGGTGAGGGCGCTCGGCAAGGAGCTCGGCCTGCCCGAAAGCTTCATCGGCCGGCATCCGTTCCCAGGCCCTGGCCTTGCCATCCGCTGCCCAGGCGGCATCACCCGCGAGAAGCTGGAGATCCTGCGCGAGGCCGACGCCATCTATCTCGACGAGATCCGCAAGGCCGGCCTCTACGACGCCATCTGGCAGGCCTTCGCCGTGCTGTTGCCGGTGCAGACTGTAGGCGTGATGGGCGATGGCCGCACCTACGAGTTCGTCTGCGCGCTGCGCGCCGTCACCTCTGTCGATGGCATGACGGCGGATTTCTACCACTACGACATGGCGTTCCTGGGTGCCGCCGCCACCCGCATCATCAACGAAGTCCGCGGCATCAACCGCGTCGTCTACGACGTCACCTCAAAGCCGCCCGGCACAATAGAGTGGGAATGATTCAGACCCACTCAAACGCCGCCGAAAATACGCCAATCTGCGACGTAACATACTGAAAACAAAAATAAATCCCTTCAGGGACAATCAGCGACAATCGGTGCGCTAGGATTGGCTTTGACGGACCGCTTGACGGACCTTCCGCATATTGCCCACCCGATTTTTTCTGAGTACCGTCAGCGCCAATGAGGCTCGTGACGGTACTTTTTTGTGCCTTAAGGCATTGAAGAAAAAGGGAATTTCCTGTCACGAAGCCTCTAAATTGTCCTGACGGTACTTTTCAGGAGGCAATGGGAATGTTGACGGACATCGCTCTTAAAGCGCTGAAACCAAAAGATAAAATCTACAAGATTGCTGATCGTGACGGCATGTACGTCCGCGTCATGCCCAGTGGCGCGATCTCGTTTCGGCTGGATTACAGGCTGAATGGACGCCGCGAGACGGTCTATCTAGGCAGATATGGGAGAGATGGAATCTCGCTCGCGTTGGCACGAGAAAAGTGCCTCGACGCAAAGCGCGCTATTGGCGATGGCCGATCGCCGGCGATCGAGAAGCAGCGCGACAAGCGTCGCCTGAAAGAGGCGAAGAGCTTTGGCGAGTTCGGGGAGAAGTGGCTCACTGCCGCACCGATGGCCGACAGCACCCGCGCCATGCGGCGCGCCATCTTCGAGCGGGAGCTTCTTCCGACCTGGCGCAATCGCCTGCTGACGGAGATTACGCCGGATGACCTGCGGGCCCATTGCGGCGCTATCGTTGAGCGTGGCGCCCCGGCCACCGCCATCCATGTTCGAGATATCCTGAAGCAAATCTACGGCTTCGCGATTTTGCACGGGGAGAAGGTGGCCAATCCGGCTGATGAAGTTGGGCCCGCGTCAATTGCTACTTTCGTGCCGAAGGACCGCTCGCTTTCGCCCTCAGAAATCCGAGTGATGCTGAAGCAGCTGGAGCACGTCGCCACAATCCCCACGATCCGTTTGGGAATGCGGCTTTATCTGCTCACCATGGTGCGCAAGAGCGAGCTGCAGGACGCGGTGTGGGACGAGGTCGATTTCGAGAATGCGGTCTGGACGATCCCGAAGGCGCGGATGAAGCGCTCGAAGGCGCATAACGTCTACCTATCGCGTCAGGCTCTCGACATCATGATTGCCCTGAAGACTTGTGCGGGAAATTCCAGATACCTTCTTCCATCGCGGTACGATGCGGATGCTCCGATGTCGCGTGCCACGTTTAATCGGATCACCTACGCAGTCGTCGAACGGGCAAAGGCGAACGGACTGCCTCTCGAACCGTTTACGGTTCATGACCTGCGGCGAACGGGCTCGACCCTGCTGAATGAGCTTGGCTTCAACAGCGATTGGATCGAGAAATGCTTGGCCCACGAGGACGGGCGCTCATCGCGAGGTGTCTACAACAAGGCTGAGTATGAGCTACAGCGCCGCCATATGATGCAAGAGTGGTCAGACATTGTCGATGCATGGGTAAACGGTAAGAAGCACATCCCGGCGCTCATCCCGCCGTCGATGCCGCTCTTTGAACCTGATCCAGGACTTTGACGGGGCGGGTTTGGCGTTGGGTCACGTTGGGACCGGCAGCGCGCAGAATTGGCGTTGAGCGACGGGCCGCCAACCAGGCCTGAACCTCGCTCAGATCCCAAACGACGCATCGCTGGGTCAAGGCGAAGCGTCGAGGAAATTCCCCCCGCTGCTCCATCTCATAGATTGTGCTGTCGGCCAGAGGCACGATGTTCCGCAATTCCTTACGCCGAATGGTCCGACTCATTGTCGTGTCTTTCTTTGAAATCATGAAAACCTCCTGTCCGAGCGTTCGAAGAGTCTGGATTCAATCGGTCATCAAGAAAAGGCGCATTTGGGAGGCGTCGTGGAAACGGCGAAAATTGAGTACAGATAGGACAGACACGCGTCACCGAGCACTCCGCTGCGTCCTCTTCCTGCTGGTCGAAATGCATGGACTGGCCGCGCATTATCCCCAATGTCAGGCGATTGCCGGAGCGGACCGCCGCAGTCGGGGACAGTCGGTCCCGCGTCCCGGCCTGCGGCCGTCGCTATGCTGACGCTCCTACGGCTGTCCTGTTAACCGCCCGCGGCGGGGGCGAATTTCCTCCGTCCAACGCGCGACAATTGTCCGCTATTGCGGACGCGCGCAGGACTGCGGCTTATACGCCGTTTTTTCATTGGGCGCCGACTGTCGTCGGCGCTGATCGCAAGACAACGCTGGCCAGCCTGTCAGAGCGAGCGGACCCGAGATCGATCCTCTTGTGGTACCTCCAGCCAGGACGTGCTTACGTTCTCGAAAATGGGAGGACGACATGCTCAGGCTCGTACATGAAATGAAAGCCAAGAAGGCGGCCCAGAAAATGCTGGCCCAGATCGTGAAGAATTCCGTCCCCTCTCAGGGTGCGGTGAACGTCGGCTTCAGAGGTGGCAACGTAGATCGCGAGGTGTTCTCGTATGGCGAAGGTGAACTTTGGGCTTCGATCAGCCGGACACCGGACAATGCCGAGATTGCGAAATTCTGGAATGCGTTTGGAATCTTCGCCGAACGGCCCGTGCAGCACATCACCGTCGAGATAAATGTCCCCGCCCCAAGCAATAGCTGGCAAGTCGCCGGAGCCTTTGCCGAGGACGAAGAGACAGGCGACATCTACCTGATGCATGACGGCGCGGTTGGAGGAGGCCGAAAGGGGATCGGAAAGAACGCCTTTCTCCTCTGGTCACGGATAGGAATGGTCGACGTCCTCTGCGAAGACGGAAGAGTGCGCGAGGCAATTCCGGTTGGAAACATGGCCGACGACGACTTCGTTGGGCGACTGTCGCGCTTCGCCACCAAAGTTGCGGACTTCAAGGCTGCGGTAAAAAGCGGCGAACTCAGCACCCCCGCATTCAAAAAGAGGATAGAGGAGGACGATCGCTACAACAGAGAATTCTCAGGCACGAAGCGCGGCAGCCGAGCTCGAACAGCTTCTGGAAATGCAGTTGTTCGATCGCAACGTGCGCGGGGTTCGCTTGACCGAGCCAGGCAGAGCCTGGATCGATATCGTACGGGCTCACTACGAAGGCTTGCTGGAGGCTTTCGCTGAGCGGGCCCGCGACAACAACGATGCCAAGACGCTCCGGGTTGGATTGTGCTGGGTGACGGGAGGGAATTTCCTCAAGCGCCTCATTGATCGTTTCGGCAATTTGTATCCGGATATAAGGCTGACCATCGAGGATGTTCCAACTGGGCAGTGCATGGCGGCCATACGCCGCCGGCGCTTTGACATTGTGTTCACGCACGATTCGGGCGCCGTCAAATGCTGCAGCAGTCAGGTGTTTTGGCAGGAGCGTGGCGGTGATTGCTGGGGCGGTGCGCCGCCTAGACGCGAATTTCGCCGACGCAGTGGACCGCTTGGTGGGACGATTGGAGAAACAAGGGGCGGGCGCGATGGCGCCGGTGCCGGGTGATGTCATGCCGGCGTTCCTGCTGCCTGACGACGATGGCAAGCTGGTCAGTCTGGCCGACGTGCTGCAAAGGGGGCCAGCGGTGATCACCTTTCAGCGCGGGCATTGGTGCCCCTATTGCCGTTTGAACGCGATTGGCATCGTCGAAGCCCAGCCCGAGATTGCCACCCTGGGCGGCCAGATCGTGGTGATCATGCCCGAGCGGCGCAAATTCGCGAAGGCGATGAAGACTGCCGTCGGCGCGACGTTTCCCTTCCTGACCGACATGGACAATGGCTACGCCCTGTCTCTCAATCTTGCGATCTGGGTCGGGGCGGAGATGGAGCGGCTGATGGGGCTAGGCCTCGATCTCCCCAACTATCAGGGCAACAGCAGCTGGTTCCTGCCAATCCCTGCAACCTTCATCATTGGAACCGACGGGATCATCACCGATCGCTTCGTCGATCCCGACTACCGTCGGCGGATGGACATCGACGATCTGATCGCGGCGCTCAGGCGGGCTCGCTGACGCCAAAAGAGGACCAGTCGGTCGACCGCAACAGGTTGAGCAGCGTCGTGGCCACGGGTGAGCGATGTCGGCCGGCAACCGTGTAAACGGCGACGACCCGGGAGATATCGACGTCTCGCAGCTTGAGCCTGCGGATATTTGGCGTCCGTGGTGCCGTCACGGAGACGAAGCCCACCCCGGCGTTGGCCTCCAGCAGTGCCAGCAGGTCGTGGTCGGTCTCGACTTCATGCGCGGTGCGAGGCGTCAGGCCTTTCTCTGACAGGCAACGCGAAAGATCCTCGCTCGTTTCCCAATCGATCCGGCTGAGCACGGGTTCCGCCGCCAGTTGGCTCAGCGCGACATCGGCCTCGTTGCGGCGGGCAAGTGGGTGATCGGAATTCACGACGAGCTCAATACCCTCCTGGAAGAGCGGCCAGGTGTCGAGCCGATCCCAGGCCTGCCCCAACGGACCGGCAACGGCTAGCTCAACCTCACCGTTCTTGAGAGCCTCAACGACGGCGCTCGGCGAGCCCCGGTTGATCTTGAGATGGACTCCGGGATATGCGCGAAAAAGCTCCGTAAACGGCGATACCAGCAGCGCAATGTTGACGCTGTTGGAAATGGTGACATTAAGAGGCGCCACGTCGCTGCTTTGCACAGCCTTGGCGAGTGATTTTGCGGAAGTGGCAGCGTCGTAGCACTGTTGCAACAGAGGCAGCATACGCCTGCCGAGTTCAGTCAGGTGAGAGTGCTGGCGCTCGCGCCGAAGGAGTTCACCCCCCAACTCCTCCTCGAGCGTCTTGATCGCTCGTGTCAGCGCAGGTTGGGTAACGTTGCACTCTTCGGCTGCTCTGGTGAAATTAAGCGTGCTGGACAGGGCTAGGAAATAGCGGACTTGCTGCATCTCCATGAATCTTCGCCCCCTCAGCGAAATGATCTATCAGCGACTGCGCATGTTTGCAGGCTAGCGCATTGCAGCCGTTCCGGCAAAGTGTGGCAACGTCGCTAGGCGGGACGCTATGCAGTATGGCTTAGTCAATGTTTGCTTTGGGCCGGATCAAGTCGATGATCGCGATCGTCCTCGTCTCCCACATCCAGCCTTTGGCCTAACAGATCAGATTGGGCAAAAGCGCAGTTCCATGAAAAAGGATCACTTCAAGCGGCGCCTCAGATTTTTTCGGCACCAATGCCTTGACCTCGCAGGCATGGATGCCTGCACGTCCGTCAGTGCGTTTCGTGGTAGGGGCTCAATTTCACATAGCGATACATGGACGGCGCGGCTTCGCCATTCATCTTTTGGAACGCAGATTTCGACGGCAACCCGCCGATCCTTAGTGCGGATAGGCAAACAGAAATCGCTTCATCTAGTATGCGTTCCCCTTCCTAATTATAGAAATGGAGAGTACGGTTTAAGAAGCCATCCGGGGGGGTGAAATGCGCTTCAGGCAACTGATTGCAGCTCTTGTTCTAGTACTTTCCCACCCTTTTGGCGCACTGGCCGATGAGTTTGCCGCAGTAACGCACCCGAGCTTCTCAGCCGTAGAGCCGCGGCTGGTTTATGGGCTGATCACCTACGATTTTGCGTTTACTGGAAAGGACGGCGCTGCAAGAAGTCAATCGGCTTCGGCGTTCCTGCAATCGTTGATAAAGTCGAGGTTCCAAAACAAGTCGGGAAACTACATCGTAAGTCTCGATGTGGCGATTGGCGACAAGATCATTGCCACCGAGCCGATCATGTCGGCAACGTGGGAAGAGAGCAAATTCCTCTTCGTCACGACATCCGAGAAGTCGAACATCGTCATCAACAGGAACGGTATCCTCATCGACGACATCGTCGTGGATTCTGAGACAAATACAATCTCGTTCTCGATGAAGGTCAGATATAGTTCCAATACGTCGGTGGACATGTCGTTGCTGACCGAGCTGTCGCAACTGTCTAGAACCGCCTCTCTGGCCGGTTTGTCGCCTGGTGTTCAGGCGGTTTCGGATGCCTATGCTCCGTTCGCGACCATCCTCAGCAAGCTCCTGAGCAAATACACCGACGTGTCGATCGTCGACAACACAACGGGCTCGTTCACGTTGCTGGATGACGGATTTCCCAATCAGCTGCGATATAACGGGACCAACTTCAAGGTTAACATCTACCTGAAGACGCTGAACTCGCAACTGCCGACGAACTTTTCGCCTGAAGGGTTCAAGATCTCCAATTTCGGCCTGCCGCTGACCGAGGTGAAGAGCGGTGTTGGGGCAGCACGGGCACCGGTGATCGATCTGATATCGGCAGGAACCGACAGGGTTGCCGGATTTGTAAAGGCGATCACGGACGGCGCGCCGCTTGGATCCCCCAAGCCCGCATCCGAGACGGAAATCCACGACAGTTGCGTCGCCCTCAAGAACAAACTCAACAAATTCGTCACCTCAAGGGATGCGGCATTGGTCTACTGGTCCTTCCTTCGAAGCTTCCATGCGGCGCTGGTGCAATACAAGGATGGCGTAAGCTGCGGCAGGGGCGATTTGGTTGAAGACCTGAGCGCACTGAATTTGCCGCTCAGCGCAAGCGACTGGCCTGCACAATAGGCTTCGAATAACGGGCTGCCTTGCCCAGGTCTTTGTGGGTTCTCTGGAGCGAAACGATGTTCACAGTAGGCAAGCGGCATTGCCGGGCGCTTTTGGTGGCGTTGCTTCTCTTGGTGTGTCCTCGCGTCGTATTCGCAGAGGAGCCGGGCGTGTTCGCGCTCCTTGTTGGCATAAACAGCTACGCAAAGACGCCAGGCTCCGCCTACAACGCATCGGACCTTCATGGAACCGCAAACGACGTTGCCCTCGTTAAGGACCTGCTGACCGGCACCTACGGCGTTCCCGACGACAACGATCGTTTCCGGGTTTTGCTGGACGCCCAGGCGACCCACGCCGGCATTCGAGAGGCATTTGCGGATCAACTGATCGAGAAGGCAAAAGCGCATCCGGATGCGACGTTCCTGTTTTACTTCAGCGGTCACGGCTCCCTGGCCATCGATGACAATGGCGACGAGGGCGATGGCTATGATGAGACCATCGTTGCACAGGACAGCCGTGGTCCGGGTGGCACCGACATACGCGACGATGAAATCGAGGCCTGGCTGACGCAACTCAAGCAATACTCCCATAACATCGTGCTGATCTTTGACAGCTGCCACTCAGGCACGATTTCAAAAGAGCCCACACTTGCTGCCCGCATGGCGCCGCTAGACGGTAGGCTGCTGAAGGATGCGCCTGCTGAGCGTCACGGCAAGGATGCGTCGATCGCGGATTCAGGCCGCTCATACTCGATCGTCGAAGGGTCCCGGGCCGATGAAGTGTCCAACGAGGATCTTGTCGCTACCGCATCGGGTTCGCAGTATCATGGGCTGCTGACCTACTATCTGGTCCAGACGCTCAAGCGATCTCCACAGCTGACCTATCGCGAAGCAGTGATGCAAGCCGAGAGGTATGTCCAAAAACGTGCGCCATCCCAGCATCCACAGGCGGAAGGAGACTTCGACAGGGTGGTTTTGGGCGGAATAGGAACCCGCCAGCCCCCCTTCATTTCGGTCACAAGTGTGACGCAGGACCAGATTTCGGTCGCAGTTGGCCAGGCGCAGGGGATTCAACCAGGAGCAATCATGGCCGTGTATTCCAGCAAGGCAACCAAGCTGGTCGGTGAGGACGGCAAGATCGCGAACGCGGTCGTGATTTCGTCCGACGTCGCGACTTCGGTTGCCAAACTGGTCAAAGCCCCGAACGAGCCTGTGACCACTGCGTCGAAAGTTCGAATCGTCTCGCCCTATTCCGTTGAGCAAAAGGTTGCGGTGGCTATTGCCGATCCACCTCCAGAGCTGGGCATCGCTGCGGCGGTCCTGCCGATAAAGGCAGCGCTCGCTGATCGACTTCGCGACAATGCGCTGGTACGGCCGGTGCAGGATCTAGGCCAGGCGACGATGGTGATCGCCATGGGGTGCCTGAACGGTGGCAAGCTTGTTCCGATGGAGGAACGCAAAACGCTCAGCCCCGACTGCGACAAGGTCTACTACATCACGCCGCGAGACCAGGTTGGGGCCATGCATGGCTACACGGTTTCGGCAAAGGACGACGGTGCCGCTGTCGATGGCATTACGGGCGCGCTCGAGAAGATAGCCCGACAGGAAAACCTGCGCGCGCTGACAAACAGCGTTTCCCCGCTGGCAGGTGCGGTCAGGGTTTCTCTTGTCCGTGTGACGGTTAAGACCGAGAACGGCAAGACAAGCGTGGAGAGCGAGGCTCCGGTGGTGTCATCGGGTATAGAGCCGATGAAGCAGGGAGAATATTTTCGCTTCAGCCTCACAAATACAGGATCACAAGATCTCTACTATTCAATTATCGGATTGGGGAGCAGCGGATCTGTGTATGTCTTGGGAGATGGCGGATCAGGGGACAAATTGCAGGCTGGCGTCACGATCAGCACAAAACCGCCACTGAAGGTCGGGCCGCCCGCCGGCCTTGAATCCTACCTGGTGCTTGCGACGACTTCGCCAGTCAACGTCCATTTCCTCGAGCAGCAGGGCATAGATCCCAGAGATGCCGGCCCGCTTGGCTGGCTTCTCGCTGGGCTCTCTAATCCTGGTTTCAGGGACTCCGCCCAGGTTCCGGATTTTGATCTGAATTCCTGGGCAACCATGCGGATGGATATTGAAATTCAACCTTAACTCGGCAAGTCGGAGAAGGACAGACAATGACAGTTTTCAAGAAAGCACAATCGGACAGGCAAGGGTTCAAGCGTAAGCCTTGGTCGCAGGCTGTTCTTCTGGCGTTATGCGTGACAACAGCCTCGATCGCGCACGTCCAAGCCGGTCAGGCGGTGAAAACCCTCAAGGACAAGCATGCGCCGGGCATCCTCCTGGAAGACACCAAGGATGTACTGCCGCAGGGTGTGGAATTGCGCAAGGTATACCGGCCCGGCATTGAATTGACCAAGAAATGGGAAGGGTGGGTCCCCAAGCGCTATAATGATGCCGTTGGTTACTGCACCGTCGGCTACGGCCATCTCCTGAAGAAAAAGAACTGCGACGGTACGGGTAACGAAGTGGAGTTCCTGAAAGGTATCTCGAAAAAGCGCGGTGAAGAGCTGCTTATCGAGGACATGTCGAAGGCCCAGATCACTGTGCAGCTGGCCGTGCCAAAAGATATCGACGACGGCGCCTATGCCGCGCTTGTCGATTTTACGTTCAATGTTGGCGGCAACAACTTCAAGACCTCGACCCTTCTCGCGGTCGTCAAGAAAAAGCAGTTTGATCGTGTCCCCGAACAGCTCCTCAGATGGACACGTGCGGCAGGTGTCGAACTGGTAGGATTGAAGAACCGCCGCAAAGACGAGATCAAGGTGTTCTTTGACGGAAAGCCGGTTCCGAAGCCGGCGCCCATACCGGGTGAGGATCTGTCGCCTCTCAATATCGATGTTGTTGCCGAAAAGACGGCAAACTAGGATGCATCATGCCACATCCGTGCCGATTCTGGAGGCAGTAGCGCGCAACGGGTTATAGCGAGAGCATCGTCGGCGCCCCTACGCTGCGACGCGTCGCGCGGCGTAGGGCGTGTCGATCTTCGAAGGCAAGCGACGACTGTCACCGACCCAGTTGCAAAGAGAGTTCGCGGCAAGCCGCGACAGCTTTCAATGAGGGCTGCGCATGAGACCACACCGGGTAATTTTCGAGGTCCTGTACTTTTTCCTGATTTGTTCGGTGTTGTGCGGCGTCGCCTTTGCACAGGACATTGGTAGTCGCGGCCCAGACAATTTCGCTGCCCTGGTGCCCAACCTGCGGCCGCAGGAGGCTTCGTTCGTGACGTTCTCACCCAATGGCAAGCTGCTGGCCACAGGTGGCGGGTATGGTGAGCCGGCAGCAAGGCTCTGGGACGCGGACACCGGACGTTTTTTGCGCGTTATTGACGGCAGCAACAGCAGCGCTTCGATCGGAGTGCACGTCAGTGCTTTTGGCTTCTCCGACGACGGGCTGACCGCAGTGACAGGAGACGATGAGGGGCGGCTTCTGTTGTGGGACCTGAAGGGCGGTCGAGTGCTGCAGGAATACGCGACGCAACACCAGGCGATCTATTCGATTGCGATCTCGACTGATGGAAAAGAGGTGGCCCTCGTCGAGGAGGGCGGCATTGAGATATTTGACATTGCGGTCGCAAAGCCGATCTTTTACCGCAAGACGCCCGACATAAGTTACGGCAAGATCGAACGCCATGGAACTGGATGGGCGGCCATATCATGGAGCCCCGGCAGGGTCCTGTTCCTTGACCCCAGGCTCGGCAACGACACAGAGGTTGATCTGGGGGATGACACCACCAGCGTGTCGTTCTCGGACAGTGTCGGCAAGATACTGGTAACCACGTCCCAGGACGTGTCGATCAGGGACCAGAGCAACCACGTCCTGGCCAGAGTTCCGGTTCGAAAGAACGTGCCGACGGAATCCGCAATGTCTTCCGATGGGCACTACGTGGCCCTCGGATACCGCATGGGCCTTGTTGAATTCCTGGACGCGGGCACGCTTAGGCTTCTGCGCACCGTTTCCGTCGACGGCGACCTCGATTCACTCAATTTCTCGCCTGCGCAACCATCGCTTCTGGCGGTCGGCCTGCGGTCGAACGGCTCTCCGATTTTTTTGCTGAGCGCCGGTTCCGACAAGGGCGACGAGATCGTCGGCGCATCGATCGATCCAATTGGGTCTGCGGCGTTCCGGCCCTCCAGAAACCACCTGATACTCGCTCCCGTGGCAGGCCCGGTTGCGCTATGGCGCGACGACGATGGCCGAGGCGTGTTCGAGAACCTGGGCAATGGGCCGATATATTCGGGATCCATCGCCTTGTCCTCGGACGGTCAACTCCTGGTTGTCGATTCAAAAAGCGATACGCGTCTCTGGAGCGTCGACTCAAAAATTGGTTCACGCCTTCAAAAAGGCAATCTGGACCATCACGGTGGATGCAACGGGGCTCAAGTGTTCCTTCCCAAGACCCATCAACTGGTGACGACCGACGGCGCGGGGCGCGTGTTGATATGGGATCTGGACTCTCGTGCTCGGCTTATGCTGGACGAGAGTGCCGCCGACAGACGCCGTTGTATCGCCGTCTCCACCGACGGAGCCATGATCGCAGTCTCGGACGAAACCAAGGCAACGATTTCGCTCTGGGATGCAGGAAACCGAAAGCGGATCAGAAATCTCGCTGGCTTGTCGACCAACATCGGAGGCGTGGCGTTTTCACCGGATGGTTCGAAGATTGCGGTGGTCAGTCCTGCAGAAGGTTTCAGCCTGTTGGACATACGCACGGGGGAGAAGCTCAAGAGCGTGGATATCCCGTTGCTGGGATTGACGTTTCTGCCGGACGGCAGGCGACTTGCATTCGGCAAGGATGACGGCGAGATCGCAATTTTCGACTATGTCGCCGGCAAGGTCGAGCGATCCTTCTTTGGCCACGTCGCGAGGATTTCTTCGCTGAACGTGTCCGGCGACGGAACGCTGCTGGTTTCGGCAAGTGACGATGGCTCCGCGAAAATATGGGACATTCCAAGCGGCAAGCTGATGCAGACGATCGTCTTTGGCCGTGAGGGTACCTGCCGGAGCGACGTGGAGGGCAGCCACGCAGGCAATGGGCAGGCGGATCGTTCGGTCCCGACATCTTGTTGGATGAGCTTTGACGCTGACGGGCGATTTGATTCATCGGCCCTGGAGTCCATGCCGCTGGTCAGCTGGGTGGTCAGCGATGATCCCTTCAAGGCCCTTCTGCCCGAGATATTCATGCGGGATTATTACGAGCCGAACCTGCTTGGCCGGCTGCTGGCGTGCCATGGGGCTGAGGTGAGCGGAAAGAATGCGAACGCGTGCGCCGACGCGTTCAAGCCGGTACGGCCGCTGGCCTCGCTGAATCGGATCCAGCCGGATGTACGGATTGTGAGTGTGAAGGCGGGGCCGACACCTGGTGTTGCCCTGGTGGAGGTTGAGGCATCGGGCAAGGAAGATGCCTCACAGCCGAATGGCAAGACGAGCACCGGGATTTACGACGTACGGCTGTTCCGTGAAGGGCAACTGGTGGGCCAGTGGCCCGAGCCGAAGGACAATGCGGCGGTGGTCGGCGAAGATCTTGGTGCGTGGCGCAGCGCTTCGCGCGTGGCGATGACGCCGGGAAAGATCCTGGCGAGGCACGTCTTCCCGGTCCGGCTTGCAGGCGGTGACAAGGGCAAGAAGGTGACGTTCACGGCCTATGGGTTCAACGAGGACCGGGTGAAGAGCGCGACAGCCACCGACGACAGCTACACGGTGCCGCAGGGCATAGCCGTTCCGGCGAAGCCGCGGGCCTATGTGGTGACGGTCGGAGTGAACGAGTACGAGAACGAAGCACTGCGGCTGAACTTCGCTGTGGCCGACGCCAGGGCGATCGAGACGGCGCTGCGGGGAATCAAGGGCTACGACGTGGTGCCGGTGCTGCTGACCACCGACTACGCGCGCACGGAAGGGGATAAACAGATCCCCGCGGTCGACCACGCCAGCAAGGCCGACATCCAGGCGGTGCTGTATCTTCTGGCGGGCAAGGGGGAGGTGGAACGGTCGCGGCTGCGGCAGGAGATCGGCCCGGTCATCGACCATCTGGCGAAGGCGACGCCGGACGATGTTGTGATCCTTGCCTTCTCCGGTCATGGCCACAACGAGCAGGGCCGCTTCTACATCCTGCCGTCGGATTCGGGCAACGACCTGACGAAGCTGGACAGAATGATCTCGAGCGAGGAACTGACGGCGTGGCTGCGCGATGTCGATGCCGGCGAGATGGTGATGATCGTCGACGCCTGTCACTCCGCGGCGGGGGTGCCGGAAGGCTTCAAGCCTGGTCCGATGGGCGATCACGGGCTTGGTCAACTGGCCTATGACAAGGGCATGCGCATCCTTGCGGCCACCCAGGCCGACGACGTTGCCCTGGAGAGCGGTTCACTCGGCCAGGGGCTGCTGACCTATGCGCTCAAGGAGGGGTTGACGACCGGAACCAGCACGCACAAGCTTGCCGACACAGACGGCGATGGCACGGTCACCATGAAGGAATGGCTGACCTATGCCGAAACCCGGGTGCCCGGCCTCTACCAGGATGTGCTCGCCGGCAAGATCGAGAAGACCAGGGACTCCAGCCCCGATGCCAATCTTCTCGAAGACACCACCCGACACGCCCAGACGCCGGCACTGTTTGATTTCGTGAGAGCGACCGCGCAAGACCCTGTGATTGCAGCCCGCTGAGGATGGCGCGGGAAAGAGCCTATTCGCTCCCTCGAAAGACACATGGCGGCCGAGAGCAGATTCCTTTTCGACCCCATCATTTCAAAACGAATGCACGACCCAACGACGCAGGTTATATTGCCCCACGGGCCAACGTCATCGAAGGGGGAGGGCATGACATGCAGGCAATGCCGATAGCGCATCAAGCCGCGCAACCCGTGGTCGGGCCCGTATCCTCCTTGACCGGCTATCCGACCGCCGTCCTGTGCTGGCTGCTTTCGGCTGGGGTCTATATCGCGGCCAAATGGGTGGCGCCTGAAATGCCGCCCTGGGGCCTCTGCTTCTGGCGGCTGACGCTCGCTTGCGCAATCCTGCTGCCGATTGTGCACCATCATCACGACGCGATGATAGGGCTTTTGCGAACTCGCGCCGTGGAGGTCGTCGCCGTGGGGGCGATCGGCCTCACGCTGTGCCAGGGTATGATCTACCATGGCCTCAACGACACCGACGCCACCACGGCCGGCATCATCATGGCGCTGTCGCCTGTCATGACCATGGTGCTCGCCCGTTTCGTGCTTGGCGAGCCGCTCGGCCTGTGGAAGTCGCTTGGCGCGCTGGTTGCGCTCGCCGGGATGATTTTCATCGTTGCCCACGGGAACCTGACGGCGCTGCTGCAACTCAAGTTCAACGCCGGCGAGCTGTGGATCGTCGGCAGCGCGTTCAGCTGGGGCCTGTACACCGTGCTTTTGCGCCGTGCCAAATTCGGCATCGAACTTCTGCCGATGGTCGTGCTGCTGCTCGGCGCCGGTGCGCTGGTCGCATTGCCTTTCCATTTGTGGGAATTGTTCAACGACGAACGCTCCGCCATGGACGTCCACAGCATTCTCGCGCTCGCCTATCTGGCAGGTCCCGGCGGCGCCTTGATGTACTATCTCTACAACAAAAGCGTGGAAACGCTCGGCGCGAGCCGGGCGAGCATGTTGCTCTATCTGCAGACGGTGTTCGTCGCCATACTCGCCTATCTGCTGCTCGGCGAGGACTTGCACGATTACGATCTGGTCGGTGCGGCCTTCATCGTCGCCGGCATCGTACTCGCCACCGTGGTCAAACCCCGGCCGGCTCAACCACGCGTGGCGTAGAAATCTTGCGCGTGACGGCGAGGAACTGGCCTGGAGCTTGTGGAAGGGGAAGAGTCGCGACTGTTCGAGCCTTTCGGCATAGATTTAATTGCCAGGTCCCTTGGAAAACGGCCCCTTGCCATGCCTAATCTGGCAGGCCCGCCAGACGCCAGCCATCAACAAACGGCTGCGCAGAGCTCCGGCTCTTGAAGGGGGAGTTCGCAGAGAAATCAGCGAACCTCCAATTTGGATTTCCCGCAAGGAATATCCGTGCCTCCTCCTGTGCCTCCGAAACGCGGCCGGCAAGGGCAAGTGCGACAATCAGGTGCTCTCTCGAACCGGTCCCATAGGTTTCTTCCCGGCTTAAGGATGCAATAGCTTCTTCATAGTAACCGGCGGAGATCTGAGCCGCTCCAATAATCCAGAAATACCAACCGGGAGCGCGAGGATTTAAGCGCAGCGCCTCTGCGCACGCCTTCAGCGCTGCTTGCGGTTCGCCTAAATAGGTCTGAAGCTCACCGCTCCATGCCACTGCATCTGCATTGTTGGGATTTATCCGAATGGCAGCATCGAACTGAAATTTCGCCTCATCCCAATTCCGCTCGTGGAGATGAACGCAGCCCACAACCATGCGTGCGTGAGAATCGCCGGGATCGATTTCCACCGCTCGTTGCGCGTGCATTAGAGCCTCTGCGCGACGAGGCGTCTGCGGGCCTCCCCAGATAAACCAACTAAATAGCAATGATAGGGCAAGATTGCTGTGCCCTTCGCAGTAGTTCGGATCGATCTGTACGGCACGTTTCAAATCGTCACAGGCCTCACTGGTGTCTGATCGCGAAACATTCCATTTGCCTCGCGACCGGACACAAAGATCATAGGCTTCCAGATTTGACGGTCGGGAATGGGCAACAATATTCTTGTCACCAAGCTTGCCAGAAATCGCTTCAACGACGCGTCGCGTGACCTCGTCCTGAACGTCGAAGATGTCGGCGATATCGCGGTCGAAGCGCTCGGCCCACACGTGATTGCCGCCTTCGGCCGCATTGATTAGCTGCACATTGACACGCAACCGCTTGTTGGATCGCCGTGCGCTGCCCTCAAGAATATATTTGACGCCCAGATCGCGAGCGATCTGACGGACGTCGGTGGGCTTGCCCTTGTAGGCGAAGGTGGAGTTGCGGGCGATGACGAAGAAGCCGGACACATTCGACAAATCGGTGATGATGTCCTCCGTCAGCCCGTCGGTGAAGAATTCCTGTTCGGCGTCGCCACTCATGTTGACGAAGGGCAGCACGGCAATCGAAGGCTTGTCGGGCAGCGCGAGCGGGTGCGAAGATTTCTCCGGCACGAGAGCGTCAGCCGGTGCCGCGGGCTTGGCCTTGGCGGGAACTCCGACCTGCAGCGAATAGACCCGGATCGGCTCGGCGATGTTCTTCAACTGAACCGCGCCGCGATCGTAGATTGCGATATCGAGCCTTGACTTTACCTGCCAATAGGCTTGCTCGGAAAGACAGATATTGCCGGGTTCGCATATGCCTTCAAGGCGCGCGGCGATATTGACGCCATCGCCCATCAGGTCGCCATCGCGTTCTTGCACGACGTCGCCCAAGTGAATGCCGATCCGGAACTCGATGCGGCGATCATCCGGCACCCCGGCATTGCGCTCAAGCATGGCGTTCTGCACTTCGATCGCGCAGCGCACTGCTTCCACTACGCTGCTGAACTCGACGAGGCTCCCGTCGCCTGTGCGCTTGACGACGCGACCACGATGAACAGCGATGGTGGGATCGATGAGATCGCTGCGCAGCGCCCGCAACCGTGCCAAGATGCGATCTTCATCTGCGCCGGCTAACCGGCTGTAGCCGACCACATCCGAGACCAGGATCGCTGCAATTTTGCGGGCCTCACTCATGTCGTGCTCCCTCCATCCAGTCTGGCACTACTGCCGAGCCAAAGGAAGATAGCCCGCGCCATTGGTCGGATGGTCCGCGTGACCGTTTACTCGCCGGGGTGGCACGGCGCACGGAGCGGCGCTATGCAGTTGGTGAGTATAGTTGCTAAACCCAGCGATCGAACGAGGGGACGGTGTCGGTGCGACCGCGACGTTTCTGCGCAGTGCGGTCCCACGGGCAAATCGACAACGCATTCCCGCACACGTCTCGCAGTAAAGTTGGTATGCATACGCGAGGGAGAGGGTAACAGATGAAACATATTCTTGGCCTGCCGTCCGACTCGACGCCGACGCTCCTGTTTCCGAAGACGTGATGCAAAAGCAATGTCAGATCTCATGTCTTCTCAAGATGTGACCGGCTCATCCCGCCCCGCGGGCTGGGGCTTGGCCGCAAAGCTGTTTACAACCCTCGTCCTTCTTGGCGCGACCGCGGTCCTGGTGACCGGGGTGCTCGGTTACTTCCGCGCCCGCGACGCCCTCGAAAAAGCAGTCTTCGACCAACTCACGGCCGCCCGTCAGACCAAGGCGCGCCAGGTTGAAACCTACTTCCGCACAATCCAGGCGGAGCTGCGCCTGCTTGCCACTTCCAAGATGGTGGTCGATGCGACACGCGAGTTCCGGATCGCGGTCGACCAACTCGACCGGGCAGGCGCGCCGCCTGACCTGCGGCAGAAGGTCGGCGTTTGGTACGCTGAGAACTTCATCCCCGGAATGACGCGCACCCTAGGCAGGGAACCAGCCCTGTCGGACTACCTGCCGGTCGGTGGTGCCCCCTACTATCTGCAGTATCACTACATTGTGGAGAATCCCAACCCGCCGGAGCGGCGCAAGCTTCTCGACGACGCTGGCGACGGAAGCGAATACACCAGGCTGCATGCCATATATCATCCGTTGATGCGCGCTGCGGCGACCACGGTCGGCTTTTTCGATCTCATGATTGCCGATCCCAAATCAGGTCGCCTGATCTATACGGTCGAGAAGGAGGTTGATTTCACCACGTCCCTTCAATTGGGTCCGTACCGTCGCACCAACGTCGCGGCCGCCGTCGCCCGCTGCTCGCAGATCGCAGATCCGTCAGCCATCTGCCTCGAAGATTTCTCCTCTTATGCGCCATCTGGCGGCGCACCGATCGCCTTTATGGCAGCACCGGTGATTGCCCAGGGCGTCGTCATCGGCGCGCTGGTCGCGCAACTGTCGAATGATGAGATCGACAACGTTGTCACTGGTAACCGCCGCTGGCGGCAGGAAGGGTTCGGCGACACGGGTGAGGCCTATCTCGTCGGCCCCGATTATCTGGCGCGCTCAGGCTCGCGGGCGTTCTACGAGAACCGAGAAAACTACTTCGCCGACCTCAAATTCGCCGGCGCTTCGGACGAGGAGATCGCCGCCATTCAGCGCTACGGGACACCAGTGCTGCATCAGCGCGCCGACACCAAGGCCACACGTGCCGCGCTCGCCGGTGTCGAGGGCACGGGCGAGATCATCGGATACCGTGGCGTCCCGACGCTCGCTTCATGGGGACCGCTTGCGATTTCCGGTGTCAAGTGGGCTCTCGTCGCAAAGATCGACAGCGCCGAGGCCTTCGCACCGATCGCGGAACTCCGCCGGGATCTGCTGCTTGTCGGGGGACTGGCGCTGCTCGTGGTGGCCGCCATCGCCGCCTGGCTTTCGCGCGCGCTGCTCGGACCGCTCCGCGATCTCACTGCCGGGGTGAAACGCTTCTCTGCTGGCGACTATGCGACCAGCGTGCCGGTCCGCACGCGCGACGAGATTGGCGAACTCTGCTCGGCCTTCAATGGCATGGTTGAGGATCTGCACCAGAAGAATCTCGTGATAGAGAACAAGAACCGCGAGAACGAGCAGCTGCTGCTCAACGTCCTGCCGGCACCGATCGCCAATCGGCTGCGCGCTGGCGAGGAGAGGATCGCCGACGGCTTCGCCGAGGTCACGGTCGCCTTCGCAGACCTGGTCGGGTTCACGGCACTGACATCGGAAATGCCGCCGCACGATGTCGTGATGTTTCTCAACGGACTCTTCACGCGCTTCGACGTTGCCGCCAATGATCTCGGCATCGAAAAGATCAAGACGGTGGGCGACTCCTATATGGCGGTGTGCGGCCTACCCGTACCGGTAGCCAACCACGCCGAGCGCATGGTCCGCATGGCCATCCGCATGGTCCACATTACCCGCGAGCACGCCATGGAACACAACGTCTCTATGAAGCTCAGGGTTGGCGTCAACAGCGGGCCAGTGGTCGCCGGCGTCATTGGGAAGAGTAAGTACATCTATGATTTATGGGGTGACACAGTGAACTTGGCCAGCCGCATGGAGTCTGCCGGAGTTCCCGACTCTGTTCAGGTGACGCGCCCCGTCTATGAACAGCTCAAGGACCAATTCGTCTTCGAGCCGCGCGGCGCTATCGAAGTCAAAGGCAAGGGAAAAGTGGAAGCCTGGGTATTGAGATTTTAGGCGCTGTAGGCACCTCCGATGCCGGCTTGCCCTCCACCTATACGCCGTCAATGGATTTCGCCGCGGGCGCGACTGGCCGCCTTCATGCGGTTCGAAGGTCTCGACGAAGCGCATCGGGCCGAAAAGATCGACGCCCTCTATGTGCTCTTCTGATGTCCTGGATGCGGATATCGCACCGCCTTCGCGGATCGTTCAGAACAGATACGACGCCGGGGACCGCGGGCCTTGTATTGCTCGACGAGACAAACGGAGCGCTGGCCACGAAACACGACATATGAAGCGATGAGTCCAAATTATCGGGTTCCGGCCCAAATGAGGCGTCAACCGCACGTGCGAAGGACCCAGCGCGTACCGTCCGAATAGAGACCAATCAAGGAAATTGGCGGGGTATCGATTCGCCAGTATGAAGTTAGCGGTGCCCCCAATATGTGGATCATGGCTGTCCGCACCACCGCCGGGTGAGTAACCGCTATCAGTTGTCCGCCTGCCGACAGCATTGAATCGAGGAACCCTGCAGTTCGGGTGGCCACTTCCGTCAGCGCTTCACCGCCTCCGGGACTATAGGCGGGATCGGCTCGCCATGCGGCAAGCGAACCGGGCTGCGCGGCTTCAATCTCATCTGGCGTCTTGCCCTCCCAGGCGCCGTAGTTCTGGTCTCGCAAGCTGTCGTGGACCGTTGCGCGGAGCCCCATGAAATGGGCTGTTTGCTGGGCGCGTAGCGATGGAGCCACCAACACGCGGTTCGTGTTCGAAAGCTGCTGACCAAGCGCGCGAGCGAGCTCAACCGAGCGCTTTTCCAGTGTCTCGTCAAACAGCGGGAACCCCGCTTTGCGCATTCTCTGCGTGATGCCGCTGCAAACCAGCGTCAGGCGTGTCGCTCTCATACCGCGCGTCCGCGTTTCGGTTCGATGATAGCTGTCTTCGCGGCCAAAGCCTGCAGCAACCAACCTAACAGGTAATAATCGTTTTCCTTACAGCCGCCGCGACGGAATATTTCGGGTCGACAAAATTGCCCAGCCGCACGATGCCGCATTGGCTCAGCAGCATGTAGGCGTCCCACTTGTCGAAGCCGAACTCAGCGACCATCCAGCGGATCAGTTCGCGGTAAGCGATGCGTGTTGCATCCTCAAGGGGTCTGGCACTGCCGATCGCCATAATGAGATCGGCGGTCTCGAGCCGAGGCCAATCGATTGTCCAGCCCTTGATCAAGTCGACACGGATGGTGACGGTCGCCGAATACTCGACCGCCACGCCGCAAACCTCGCCGTCGCCTTGGCAGGCATGCGCATCACCTATGAACACGCGAGCGCCGGGCGAGCGAACTGGCAGGTACGTCACGCTGCCAGGCCCCATGTCCGGCAGGTCCATGTTGCCGCCGTGGTTGTCGGGCGTCAGCGAGTTGATGGAATCGATCTCTGGTGAGCAGCTCAGCGTCCCGATATGAGGCTTGTAAGGGAGCGTGACCCGATCGCTCCAGTAAACATGCTCCTCGTCGAGGTTGATCTTGCGGACCACCTCGGGCAGCGGCTCGTTGAGCATGGCCGTGTACGTCGTACCGGTCAGGGCACCGAACTCCTCGATCATGCAGCACGTGCCGCGTGGGTTCTGGCCGCGTGGCACCATCGACTCTATATAGACCGCAACGGTGTCGCCTTTTTCCGCCCCTTCGACCATGATCGGTCCATTCTGAGGATTGAGAAACGGCATTCGCAAGAGTTGCGAAGGCTTGTCGGTTTCGTGCCGGATGGCGCCCTCGAAGGCGTCACGGGTTTCGACGACGATCCTGTCGCCGGGAGAGATTTTGAGGACCGGCTCGGAATATGGTCCCATCGTATAGTGAAATTTTCCCTGCTTTTCCTCGGTCAGGTGGTGCGTGTTTCGTGCCTCGCCGCGCCCGACCCCGCGCGTTGCCATGATCGATCCCTCGACCCATGGATGCGTGAATGGCAAGGCTGGCTTTGCGGTCTGCGTATTCATCTTTTTCTCCTCTAAAAGACAAAGCCGCGCGAGCGCCGCTTTCGCTGGCGTTCGCACGGCGCTGTGCGTATTCAATTTCGATATCGAGGCTCAGCCCTGCCGCCTATTTGCGGGCGGCGGATCTGCTGATTTCGGGAATTGTCGACAGAAAGCTGTCTGCTTGTGCTTCGAGTTCGTGGCAGCATGCTTCGACTGAGATGCGCCGGCGCATACTCTCGTCCCGAATTAGGTGAAATGCCGCGTCGTCATCGATGCCCAACACACTCATGATGCGCAGGATCGTGTGAACCACCAGCGGGCGGCATCGCAGCCGTTCGCGCAGGTCGGCGACCTCGCGCTGAAGCTCGGTACGGTCATTATGGTTGTGGAACGCCGTGACCAGTGCCTGAAACACACCTTTCGAACCTATGGGCGTAATGAGGTAGGCGCTTGGATTCTGGCTGATGGCCCAGGCAAGCCGGCCCGGCGTTTCCGAGCCGATGATGGCGATCAGCGGGATCGGCGCCTGCGACCACGGGAACATGCCGTCGAACCCGTTGTCGACGTCGAAGAACACGATATCGACAGGGCCAAAATCCTTGGCTCGCGGCGGCCATTGGCATATGGCTTCGATGTTGAACCTGCGGAGCTGGCTCAACAGGGCGTCCACGTTGCTATCCGCCCTGTGGATGATCAGCGCCGTTTTGTTGCTGAAGTTTGGGATCACTTGCTTGGTCACGACACGACCCTCAGCTTCAGTTGCTGCCGGTCACCGGGCGGCTGATCCTGATCGCGAGAATCCAGCATGAAAGCCGCCCCTTTCAGCGAAGCCAGAAACGGATCGGGCTTGATAGGCTTTTGCGCGGCCGCGACGATAGTGAATTCCGCGCCGGCGCTCGATACGCCGATGCGCGGCGTCAGGTAACAATGGTTGTTTTCCGTGTCGATGCGGATCCGTCCTTGCGGTGCATCGTAAACACAGTCGCCGAGTACGGCGAGTATGTCGGATGCTTTCGTCGAGGCTGCAGACCGAAGCGCGAGTGCAAGCATGTGAACGGAATTGTACGAAGCTTCGGCGTCTGCCGAGGTCACCTTCTGCTGGCCGAAACGCGTTCTGTAATTTTCGACAAAGGCATGATTTTGCGGGTTGTCCAGCGACTGGAAGTAGACACTGGAGGTAATGTGGCCGAGCGCTGCGGGATCGCCGATCGTGCGAAGTTCCGGTTCGGAGAGCGTGCAACTGGCGATGGGAATGGAAACGTCGCCTGGAGATTGGGTTCCTAGTCCAGCTTCACGAAAAGCACGCAAGAATGCGTAGCTGGATTCGCCGATAAGCGTGTTGAACACGAAATCGGGCCGTACGAGACGGATTTCCTCAACGAGCCCGGTAACCTCGGTCGATCCGACAGCCAGATAGCGCTCAGCGAGCACCTCGCCGCCAAAATTCTCGGCGATTTCGCGCATGACGCGATTGCTTTCCCAAGGCCAAATATAGTCCGAGCCGCAACAATAGACGCGAGCGCCGAACCTTGAGGCCATATATTGCGCCAGGGGCACTATGTGCTGGTTCGGCGACGCACCAAGATAGACGACATTGCCGCTGCTTTCGAAGCCTTCGTAGTGTGAGGGATACCAAAGTAGCGCATCGTATTTCTCAACGACAGGCACGATCGCCTTGCGGCTGGAAGAGGTGTAGCAGCCGACGATGTGCGCAACATCGGAGTTGATGATGAGATCCCGGCAGATCGAAGCGTACTCAGCCGTTTCGCCTCCAGGATTTCGAACAAGCGGTGCCAGCTCGAAATCGAAGTCCGGCGATCTGTTGACTTCCTCGACGGCGAGCAGCGTTCCATTAAGCATCGCCTCGCCGACCGTGGCGTATGGCCCGGTCGTGGAAAACAGCACGCCGACCGGGATTTTCGCTTTTTCGCCCAAAATAGCTCAGCCCCAAAAAAATAAGCCCTGAGGCCTTGGAAGGCGTCAGGGCTTCGTTGCCGCGAAGGATCGTCCTGATCCCTCAATTTTTAGTTCAAACCGGCTAGCCGGCAAATCCAATCAAATCGTCCGTCAGATCGGCAAAAATGTCAAATTCTATTTCCGACGGTTTGTCACGGCGCTACGGGCATCACATAAGTATCTGTTTTGTTTTACAAAACTCAGGTGATTTGTTGATTTTGCAAAATTCGCATGAATAACGGTTGACAAAGAAAAATTCCTCAGCGACGCTAAATAGGAACAAAAAGCGAGCGCCCAAAAGAGGCGCAGCATGAATAGATAAAGCTCGTGAAAATGCGAGCTTATGGCGATGAGGCCCGCTCACCGGTGACGGTGGCGGGCCTTTTTAGTTCTGAAAAAAGACAATGGGGAACCCGGCAATGAAACCTGTCATAGCAACGGCTCTGAGCGTTGGCGTCCTCGGCGCGATCTGCACCTGGGCGTTTCTTTCCATCGGCACAATTCTGGTCTGGGCGGCTTTTGTCGCCTGGGCCTGCTTCTTCCAGTCGGGCGGCGACGAAGCCGCGCTCAAGAGCACGATCGTCTCGAATATCTTCGGCTGTTTCATGGGCTGGCTAGGCGCTGTCATGATCCTCGGCCTGCCTATCGGCAACTTTGTTGGGCCCCAAATCTGGCCTGCCATCGTGGTGTTCATCACGGTTGTGATCTACATCCTGGCATCGCAGGTTCCGGCCCTGGCTTCCGTGCCGGGCACGACGTTCGGCTATGCCTGCACATTCGCGTTCCTGCTGCAGACGCCTGACCGGCTCGCTTTGGCGAAACTGCTCTCGGYGTCTTTCGAGAACTCGCTGGTGGTGGTTCCGGTATCGATGATCGGCGGCGCCCTGTTCGGTTTCGCATCGGCCAAGCTCGCCGCCGCCTTGACCAAGCCGGCGCTGGCCGTCGCCTGACCGCAAGCTGCCATCCCAGACGGAAATCTTCGAACAATATCAGTGAGGTAAGTCATGAAGAACAACAGTCACACTCATGCTAACGTGCTGATCCCCGAGGTCGGCCTGCGCGTCAAAGCGCTGGAATCTCTGCTCGCCGAGAAGAAGGCGATAGATCCTGCGACCCTCGATCTGATCGTCGAAACCTTCGAGACGCAGATGGGACCCAAGAACGGTGCGAAGGTCGTCGCCAAGGCATGGACCGATCCGCAATACAGGAACTGGCTGCTGGAGGACGGCACCGCCGCCATCAAGAGCCTTGGTTATATCGGCGTGCAGGGCGAGAACATGGTTGTCCTTGAGAACACGCCAAAGGTGCACAACGTCGTCGTCTGTACGCTCTGCTCCTGCTATCCCTGGCCGACGCTCGGCTTGCCTCCCATCTGGTTCAAGTCGGCGCCCTACCGGGCACGGGTGGTGATCGAACCGCGAAGCGTCCTCAAGGAATTCGGGCTCGATATCGCCGATGATGTCGAGGTGCGGGTCTGGGACAGCACGGCCGAGCTCCGCTACCTGGTGCTGCCGATGCGTCCAGCAGGCACTGAAAGCCTGACCGAACAGGAATTGGCCGCTCTCGTTACCCGCGATTCCATGATCGGAACCGGCGTAGCGCAATCACCTTCGCACTAGGCTCTGGCAAAAGGATCAGACCATGAATGGAATTCATGACGTTGGCGGCAAGCACGGCTTCGGTCCGGTGCTGGTTGAACAGAACGAACCCTATTTCCACGAGGAATGGGAGGGGCGGATGCTATCGATGATGATCGCGTGCTTCGCAGCCGGCATCTACAACGTGGACCGGTTCCGGCATCCGATCGAGAAGATGGATCCGCGCCATTATCTGATGTCGAGCTACTACGAGAAGTGGCTCTGCACCGTCGAACAGAACTGCATCGATGCCGGCATCGTTACCCGCGAGGAAGTCGATGCCCGCCATGCCCAGCTCATGAAAGGAAAAGCAGCATGAACATGCTCACCCCCGATATGGTGCCGACGGTTCTGGCCACAGGCGATCCGGCCCGCGTCGATGCAAACGTCCCGCCGAAGTTCAAGGCCGGCGACCGGGTAACGGTCGTCAATTTGAACCAGGTCGCGCACAACCGGCTGCCTGCCTATATCAGGGGCAAGGCCGGAACCGTTACTTTCGATCACGGCGTGTTCGTGTTCCCGGACACCAGCGCCCACCGGAATGGCCCCAAGCCACAGCACGTCTACACGGTGGTCTTCACGGCTCGCGAGTTGTGGGGCGACGCCGGCCATCCGCAGGACCGGATGTATGTCGACGCCTGGGACGATTACCTCGAGAGCGCGGACTAGCGCGCTTTCCAGCTTCTCATCCACTCCGGCATGAAGAGGATTTTTCCATGGACCAGAATAGCAGTCTCGATCAGCTTCCCGGCCTTCCACGCAATGAAGGCGGACCGCTCTTTGCCGAGCCTTGGCAACTCACCGCGTTCGGGATCGTTCTCGCGCTTCACCGCAACGGCTATTTCCAGTGGCGGGAATGGGTGAACTACATCAGCGCCGAAATCGAACTCGGCAAGACCTATGGCCTCGACCCGGAAAACCACAACGGGATCTACTATCATCAATGGCTTGCCGCGCTCGAGAAACTGGTGACCGACAAGAAGCTGTCAAGCTTCGATGAGCTGATGGCGCGCAAGGAACAATGGCGTCACGCTGACGAACACCGCAGCTTTGGCGAACCGCTCAGCCTCGACGGACATGATCATGGTCATTCTCATCACCACCATCATCATCACGATCATTCTCATGACCACGATCACAGTTGCCGCGCGCCAGCGACCCGGCTGGCGTGAACCACAAGCCGGCAGCAGCGCCGCAACCGCAGAGTGGGGGCGGACGAACATTTCGTTGCCAAGTCATTCCAACAAACACCGTTCAGGAGAACTTCCATGTCCGAAATCGCTCTTAAACCCGTTGCCCTGCCGGCACCCATTCCGGTTCGCGAGCTTCTGCCTTGGGCCATCTTTGGCGGGCTGATGCTGATGCTGGCGATCTATTTCATCGGTGCCGAAGAGGGCGCGACGTCGCTGATCCGTGGCATGTACGTCCACGAATTCGTCCACGACGGCCGCCATCTGCTCGGCTTTCCCTGCCACTAGCCAAGGAACAATGACATGGTTGGGAGTCTTTTGGTGCGGGGCATGCTAGTTGGCATCATAGCCGGCCTATTTGCTTTCGGTTTCGCCCGTGCGTTCGGCGAGCCGCAGGTCGATCACGCGATCGCTTTCGAGGAACAGCAGGCGCAGGCCGCAGGCGAGGCGCCAGAGCCCGAACTCGTCAGTCGTTCGACCCAGGCCGGTATCGGCCTGCTCACAGGCATTCTCGTCTATGGCGCGTCCATAGGCGGGCTTTTCGCGCTGGTCTTCTCCTATGTCCAGGGACGGGTCAGTGGCTTTGGACCGCGCGGCACGGCAGCACTAATTGCGCTGGTCGGATTCGTCGCGATCATCCTGGTGCCGCAGTTCAAATATCCGTCCAACCCACCTTCCGTGGGTGATCCCGAAACGATCCAGGCGCGCACCCAGCTCTTCTTTGTACTGCTGACCGTGTCGATCTTGGCGGCAGTGGCCTCGATAGGCCTCGCCAGACGCTTGGCATCACAATACGGAATCTGGAATGCCTGGATAGCGGCGGGGGGTGCCTATTTTCTCGTGATGTCTCTTGCCGAATATGCGCTGCCGCCGATCAATGAAGTTCCGGAGCAGTTTTCTGCCGCTGTACTGTGGAATTTCCGCCTTGCTTCACTCGGTATCCAGACGGTTCTTTGGACTGCGATCGGCGTGCTTTTCGGAGTGGTCGCCAAGCGCAGGCTGGTCGAGCGTCGCGACGGTCGACCGGTGGCAAGCGTGGCGGTCCGCTAGGCCATTCCGGGATGCCGCGGAGCATCCGGGTGTCCACGCGCGCCGCGGCATGGTGTTTCTGTCTTTTGCTGCTCTCGATGATTGCGGAATCGGCGCAGGCGCATCGCCAGAAGTTAGACCTGGACAGATCAGGTCTTCAAATCCCAGCTTTAACTCACGGCCAAATGGCCGTGATCGCCAACTATCGGAGCGAAATTCTTGATCTGGCGGCCAACCAAGATCGTACGGATCAAATGTTTCGCAGGCTGCTGAATTTCGCCAATCTGCAGTATGCCGCCTGTCTTTGGGGACTGATGCCCGGCAGCATTGGAGATGAAACAAGCCCGTTCAATGAATGCAGCCATGCCTATCTGTCCGCGATGCAGGCAGCGCTGACGCATCTGCGCGAGATGTCGGCAGATAAACCGACCGTCGAGGCGCTGATATCACGGATCGACGCAGACATGGTGCAGAACCGCGCGTCGTTCGTCGTGTGTCAGTTCAGCGGCGAGACCTTCAATACGGCGTCGCTGGTCATCCCGAACTGGGGGAACATCCTCTGGCACCTGCCCAGCCTGGTTGCGGTAGGCATCATCTTTTTGGCGACGATGGCAGGTGTCCTGTTTCCGATTCGCACCTTGCGGCAACGGGTTGGGAAAACCGAGCGGCACCCCATTCCCAGGGACGTCTGGACACCGAAACCTGAAGAGTGGATAACGCGGCAGCCAGTCGAGCGCTCGCTGCCGGCCAACGCGAGGTGTTGTCAGCTTCGCACTCGCCACGACCCAAATGCCTTTGTCCTATCCACCAATCAAGATCAGTCGGTTCGCGCTGTCGGTGGCCCAGCTAAATCCCGACGACCAGTGCACCGCCGCTGAGACCCGCACCCGCTGCCGCAAGGAGAATTTTCTCGCCCGGCCGGAACGGCTCGGTCAGATGAGCGAGCGACAGTGAGAGCGGGATCGTCGCAGCGGAAGAGTTGCCGTAGTCGGCGATTGTCTTGACGATTGCGTGATCTGCAATGCCGAGGCTCCTCCCGACCGCATCGAAAATGCGGGCATTGGCCTGGTGCGGCACGAACCGATCGATGTCCTGCGGCTGCGTTCGGGCTGCGGCGAGCGCGTCCTTTGAACATGCAGTCATCATGTCCACGGCCCTGGCGAACACTTCGCGGCCGTCGGTCATCGTCATTCGGGTTTGCCCGAGATCCAGGCCACTTTGGAACGGGATGTTGCTTCCGCCCGCCGGGATCTGGATCAGCCCGTAGCGCGAGCCGTCCGAATCCACCGAGGCACCGAGAATGCCCCGGTCGGGATCCTCGCACGGACCAATCACCACGGCGCCGGCGGCATCGGCGAAAAGGACCGAGCTTGCGCGCTCGGCCGGATTGATGCGACGGCTGAGGATGTTGGCGGCGATGACCAAAGCTGATTTACCATGCAGGCGGGTGAAGCCGTCCGCGAACATCAGCGCATAGATGAAGCCGGCGCAGGCGCCGGTCAGATCGATCGCACCTGCTCGTCCAAGTCCCAGCTTGTGCGCGACGAGGGGTGCGCTGGGCGGCAGAAGGTGGTCGGGCGTCGAGGTGGCAAGCAACAGGAGACCGATGTCGCTGCGATCAATAGCGGCGTTCGCCAGCGCCATTTCGCCTGCACGCACAGCAAGGCCGGACAGCGTGTCTTCATCTGTCGCCCAGAAGCGCGAATGAATTCCGGTGCGCCGCTCGATCCAGCCTGGCTCGAGCCCGAGACGATCTTCGATCTCCTGATTCTCGACCTTGCGCGCCGGCGCATGATGGCCGAACCCGAGAATGCGCGACGATCGGCTCATGGCCCCGAACCGAAGCGTTCGCTGGCCTCCTCGATGGCGTCATAGAGACCGTCCAGTTCCTCGCTGGTGATGCAATAGGGCGGCAGAAGATAGAGGACATTGCCAAGCGGACGCACGAGCAGGCCGCGCTCGAGGAAGAAAGCCCGCAGTTTTGGCCCGATCTCGGCCAGATAGCCGGCGGAGCCGGTGCGCAGATCGAGAGCCGTGATCGTCCCGGTCGCCCGGCTGTCGGTGAAGCGAGGGTTATCGCGAAAGCGTTGAAGCCCGGCGGCCTGCTTTGCACTCAGGGCCGCGACCCGCTCGGCTACCGGCTCGTCGCGCCAGATCTCGACATTGGCGAGTGCGGCCGCGCAGGCAATCGGATTGGCGGTGTAGGAACTCGAGTGGAAGAAGGTATTCTTGCGGTCGTCGGAAAAATGGGCCCGGAAGATGGCGTCGGTGGCAAGCGTCGCCGCCAGCGGGATGGCGCCTCCGGTCAAGCCCTTCGAGGTGCACAGGATGTCCGGAGAGATGGATGCCTGCTCGCAGGCGAACATGGTTCCGGTGCGGCCCCAGCCGGTCATCACCTCGTCGGCGATCAGCAGCGTGCCCGAAGCTTCGGCGATCTTCTTCAGTTCGGTCAGAACCGAGGCCGGATACATCAGCATACCGCCGGCGCCAAGCACCAGCGGCTCGACGATCAGCGCGGCGGCGTGCCGGTCGCGGCTGACGGCCTCGAACCGATCAAGCGTCTCCTGCTCTCGCCCGGCGGCCGGGAAGGGGATGGTATCGACCTCGAACAGCAACGGCTCGTAGGCAGCGTTGAACACACCGCGGGCGCCGACGCTCATCGTGCCGATGGTGTCGCCATGATAGCTGTGCTCCATGACGACGATGCGCGTGCGCGGTGCGCCGATGTTGCGGAAATAGCCGAGCGCCATCTTCAGCGCGACCTCGACAGAGGTCGAGCCGCTGTCGGAGTAGAACACCCAGTCAAGGCCGGCCGGAGCGAGGCCGACAAGCGCCCTGGCCAGGCGTTCGGCCGGCTCGTGGGTGAAGCCGGCGAAGATGATCTGGTCGAGGCTCGCGGCGGTCGTCTCGATGGCCTTCATGATGTGGGGATGGCGGTGGCCATGGGTGACGACCCACCAGGAGGAAATGGCATCCAGGATGCGCGTGCCGTCGGCCTTGTGGAGGTAGGCGCCGTCCGTCCGGACGATTTCAGGGATCGCCGGTTCGAGCGCGTGCTGAGTGAACGGATGCCACACACGGGACTGCGACATCATTCGCCCCCTGCGATCGCTGTGAGGTCGAAGCCGGCAACGATGGCTTCTCTCAGCGTTTCACTCGTCAGCGGATCGATGCGCGGCAGTCTGCCAAGCTGGCGCACACCGCTGAACTCCACGATGGTTCTTTGCGTATCGGCCACCTCATCACCGATGAAGGCAATGCCGATGAGCGGGATGGAACGGGCCCTGAGCGCCTCGATTGACAGCAGGGTGTGGTTGATCGTGCCGAGCGTGGTACGGGCGCACAGGATAACCGGCATCCGCCATTGCGCGAATATGTCAATGAACCTCGTCTGTCGGTTGAGTGGCACCATCAGCCCGCCAGCGCCTTCGATGACAAGCGGACCCGGCAAGGCTGGAAGCGAGAGCTTTGCCGCCTCGATCGCAACGCCGTCGATTTCCGCTGAACGATGCGGCGACAGCGGCGTTCTCAGACGGTAAACTTCCGGCAGGACGCGCCCGGCCGGCAAACCGGAAAGCCGGGCGACGACCTCACTGTCAGTCTCGTCGTCGAGTCCCGATTGCACCGGCTTCCAGTAGAAGCCGTCGAGCTGGCCGGCGAGCCCGGCCGAAAACACCGTCTTGCCGATGCCGGTATCCGTTCCGGTGATGACGATGCGCTTGGTCATGCCGAGGCCAACACCTCGACGAGCGCCTCGACCATGGCCGAAATGTCGGCTTCGTCGACGTTGAGCGTCAGCGAAATGCGCAGGCGCGACGTGCCCTCGGGAACCGTCGGCGGACGAATGCCGCGAATGTCGAAACCGCGCGCCTGCAGTGCTGCCGCCACCGCCATGGTGCGCCTGACGTCGCCGATGACAAAGGGCTGGATCTGTGAGCCGCTCGGTATCACGCCGCAGCGCCCGGCCAATTGGCGACCCGCGAAGCCAACACGCTCCTGCAACTGGAGACAGCGCATCGGCTCATCGGACAGCATGGCGAGCGCTTCGCGCGCCGCGACCGCCATCAGCGGYGACGGTGCGGTGGCGTAGATGAATGGCCGGCACCGGTTGACGAGATAGTCGCACAGCGTTCGTGGAGCGGTGACAAGCGCGCCCGACGCTCCGAGTGCCTTGCCGCAAGTGTGGAGTGCGATGATGTTGTCGCGGCCCTCGAAACCGGCGGCAAGGCCGCGGCCCTCCGGTCCCCAAACGCCGGTGGCATGCGCCTCGTCGACGACGATGAATGCCTCGTGCCGATCGGCGAGCGCGACCAGGCTTTCCAGCGGCGCGCGGTCGCCATCCATGCTGTAGAGGCTTTCGACGACGATCCAGACGCGCCCGGTGCCGCCTTCGGCGCGCCAGCGCGTGATCGCATCCTCGACAGCATCGACGTCGTTGTGCGCGGCGAGCTTGAACTCAGCGCGGCCAGCGCGGGCCCCCTCATTCATGCTGGCATGAGCGAGCTCGTCGAGGACCAAAAGGTCGCCCTTCTGCGGCAGCGCGGTCAGGAGAGCGAAGTTGGCGATGTAGCCGCTACCGAAGAACAGCGCGCGTTCAGCTCCGAAGAACGCCGCAGCGTCCGCCTCCAGAGCCTCATGCTCCGGCGCGTTGCCGCGCAACAACCGCGACCCGGTGGCGCCGACCGGCGTGCCCTGCGCGATCGCCGCCGCAACCGCGTCGCCTAGTCTTCTCGAAGCGGCAAGCCCGAGATAGTCATTCGACGAGAAGTCGAGGCCGGCACGCGGCGACAGTGTCCGCAACCGGTCCTTGCGCGCCAGCCCCTGCAAGGTCGCGTCATAGCGGGCAAGCGGTACCCCGTTCATTGCGCCTCAAGTTCCATCGGCTCGATGCCGAGACGGCGGAACAGCAGACTATCCTTGTCCTCGCCGGGATTGTCCGCCGTCAGCAGCGTGTCGCCGACGAAGATCGAGTTGGCGCCGGCAAAGAAGCATAGCGCCTGCATCTCGTCGGTCATGGCGGTGCGGCCGGCTGAAAGCCGGACATGCGATTTCGGCATCATGATGCGCGCCAGTGCGATCACGCGCACGAATTCGATCGGCTCGATCGGCCTGGCGTCGGCAAGCGGGGTACCGGCGATCGGGATCAGCATGTTGATCGGAACGCTTTGCGGATGTTCCGGTAGATTGGCCAGCGTCACCAGCATGTCGATCCGGTCCACCGGCTCTTCGCCCATGCCGACAATGCCGCCGCAGCAGACCTTGATGCCGGATTGGCGAACCTGTTCGAGCGTATCGAGCCGGTCGGCAAAGCTGCGCGTGCTGATAATCTCGCTGTAGTAGCGTTCCGACGTATCGATGTTGTGGTTGTAGTAGTCGAGACCAGCCTGTTTCAGGCGAGTTGTCTGCTCGAGATCGAGCATGCCGAGTGTCATGCAGGTTTCCATGCCGAGCGCCTTGACCCCTTCGATCATCGCCACCACCGCGTCCATGTCGCGCGCCTTGGGGTTTCGCCACGCGGCACCCATGCAATAGCGGGTGGCGCCGGCGTCGCGCGCCTTGGTTGCCTCGGCGATGACGCGCCTGACCTCCATCAGCTTCGACGCCTTCAGGCCGGTTTCGTGATGCGCCGACTGACTGCAATAGCCGCAATCCTCCGGGCATCCGCCTGTCTTGATGCTGAGAAGCCGGCTGAGCTGGACCTTGTTCGGATCGAAATTCTGACGGTGAACGGTCTGCGCCTGAAACAGCAGGTCATTGAAAGGGGCATCATGCAGCGCCCGAGCCTCTTCAAGGGACCACGTCCGGCCGCCGCCGAAGGATCGAGCCTCAGGCATGGTCTTTTCCGAAATCGCTGTATGCATTTCCATGCTGTTCCTTACGTTGTGCGACACAGGCGCCTCTTGAAATGGCGGACACGGTCGAAAGAAGCTGGGTCGGCTGGATGGTCAGCCCCGACGGTTAAGGCTCACGATAGTCGAGACCGATATCGAGGATCGGCGCGCTGTGAGTCAACCAGCCGATGGAAATCAAATCGATACCGGTTGCGGCAACGGCTGGCGCAATCGCGGCGGTGATCCCGCCCGACGCCTCGGTTGTGGCCCGGCCGGCAACCATGGCTACCGCCTGGCGAAGCTCGTCGACCGACATATTGTCGAGCAGCACGGCGTCGGGGGCCAGAGCAAGCACCTCTTCCAGTTGGGCCAGCGTATCGACCTCGACTTCGATCTTGACGAGATGGCCGGCGCTGCTTCGCGCCCGCTCGACTGCTGTACGAATTCCACCGCCCATGGCAATATGATTGTCCTTGATCAGGATCGCGTCGTCGAGGCCGAAGCGGTGATTGGATCCGCCACCGGCGCGCACGGCGTATTTTTCGACAGCTCGCAAGCCGGGTGTCGTCTTGCGGGTGCAGACGATCTTTGCGCCATGCCCGCGAACCGCGGTGACGACCGACGCCGTCGCCGTGGCGATGCCACTCAGATGGCACAGGAAATTGAGCGCCGTCCGCTCCGCCGTGAGTATGGCCCGGGCCGGACCGCTCACCGATGCAATGATTTCCCCTTGCACGACCTCGCTGCCGTCTGAACGATGCAAGGTCATTTCGACATTCTGGTCGATAAGCCGGAAGGCGAGCATCGCCAGATCGAGCCCGGCGACAGTTCCAGCCTGGCGTGCCGAAAGGACGGTCGTTGCCCAAAGGTCCTTCGGTACGATGGCATCGGTGGTCACGTCGCCGGCCCTGCCGAGGTCTTCGAACAGAGCTGCACGCACAAGGGGTTCGAGCATGATTGCGGGAAGTGGTGAGAGGTTCATCACGCGACGCTTTCCAGCATTGGGGAGGATTCGAATTCCAGCGCTGCGGCAACGGCTGCGTCGAGCGTCATCTGGGAGCGGCGGGCCACGGCAACATCGTGGGGGAAGTCCGTCCGGAAATGAGCGCCGCGGCTTTCCCGGCGCAGCAAGGCGGCAACTGTGATCATCAACCCGACGGCGGCGGGATCCGACGCCGTTTCGTGTCGCTGCGACAGCGCCAGCAGGGTCCGGGCAGCCTGCTTCAACCCTTTGCCGTCCCGCGTGACGCCGAGGGCATGTGACAGGAGGGGGCGCACAGGCCCTGGATCTGGCGCGGGCAGGTCAGAGGCCATCGCTGGCTTTCCGCGGTGCTCAGGCGAAGCGGCTACACTCTCGGCAACCCAGCGCGCGCAAACGATGGCTTCGGTCAGCGAGTTGCTGGCAAGCCGGTTGGCCCCGTGCAGGCCGGTCGAGGCAACCTCTCCGCAAGCCCAAAGTCCGGGAATCGATGTGCGCCCGGCCAGATCCACGGCGACACCACCCATGTGATAGTGCTGGGCCGGCCGGATAGGGATGAGATCCCGCGCCGGATCGATACCGGCGTTGCCGCAGGCCGATGCGATGGTTGGAAAATGCCGCGCGAATGTCGCGCCCGGCTTTTCGCGCGCATCGAGGAAGACGCGATGGCCGTCGGCAAGATGCCGCCAGACGGCGCGCGCGACGATGTCGCGCGGTGCGAGTTCCGCCCCGGGCACGCCATCGAGGAAACGTCGGCCTGTCTCGTCAACGATTGTCGCGCCTTCGCCGCGAACCGCCTCGCTGATCAGCGGCATCGGACGGCAGGGCCCGTCAAGCGCGGTCGGGTGGAACTGGATGAACTCGAGGTCGGCAAGAATTGCACCGGCGCGTGCGGCGAGTGCCAGGCCTTGTCCGCAACTGCCTAGCGGGTTTGTCGTGTCGTGGAACAGGCCGCCGATCCCGCCTGTGGCGAGAACGACCCGTCCTGTGGCGACGAACACCGGACCTGTCGAACAACTTGCCAGCACGCCGGCAATCCTGCCATCCTCCACGACCAGCCGGCGCGCTTCGATGCCCTCGACGACCACAATCGACGGCGTGGAGCTCACGGCGGCGACAAGGGCGCGCATAATCTCGCGACCGCTGCCGTCACCCCCGGCATGAACGATGCGCCGCCGGCCATGCGCGGCCTCCAGCCCGAGACGTAGCGCGCCTTCGGGTGTCCGATCGAAGCGAACTCCAAGGCGCGACAGATCCTCGATCGCGGCCGGCGCCGCGTACACGATGCGCCTTACTGCTTCCGCATCGCAAAGGCCGTCGCCTGCGGCGAGCGTATCGGCAAGATGGAGTGCCGGTTCATCATCGTCGCCTAGGCTGGCGGCCAACCCGCCCTGTGCCCACGCRCTCGACGCGTCCGCGCCAAGCGGCGATCTCGACAGCAGRAGCACCGGCTCSGGYGCCATGTGCAACGCGGTCATCAATCCGGCTATGCCGCCGCCGATGATGACCGGCCGGCCCGCGAGATTGCGAACGTCCATGCTCATACCGCCAACATCCGCTCGACGGCCAGACGCGCGCGCCCGGCGATCTCGGGCGCGATGGTTACCACATGGCGGTTCTGCTCGAGCGCCGTACGGATGTTGGCGAGCGTTATCCGCTTCATGTGCGGGCACAGATTGCAGGGCCGGATGAACTCGACCTCGGGATGGTCRACCGCGACATTGTCGCTCATCGAACATTCCGTCATCAGCACGACGCGGGGCGGTTTTTGCAGCCCGACATAGTCGGACATCGCCGCAGTCGAGCCGGAGAAATCTGCCTCTGCCACCACGTCGGGCGGACATTCGGGATGGGCAAGTACCGTCACACCGGGATGGTCCTCGCGCAGCTGGCGGATATCGGCTGGCGTGAAGCGCTCATGCACCTCGCAATGCCCTTTCCAGGCGATGATCTGCACGTCGGTCTGGGTGGCGATGTTCTGGGCCAGATACTCGTCCGGCAGCATGATCACCCGGGGAACGCCCAGCGACTCCACGACGGCTTTAGCATTGCCTGAGGTACAGCATATATCGGACTCTGCTTTCACCGCGGCCRACGTGTTGACATAGGTGACGACCGGCACGCCGGGATAGCGCCGCCGAAGCAGGCGGACATCCTCGGCGGTAATCGAGTCGGCCAGCGAACAGCCCGCCCGCAGGTCGGGAATGAGCACCGTCTTTTGCGGATTGAGCAGCTTCGCCGTCTCGGCCATGAAATGCACCCCGGCGAGCACGATGACATCGGCTTCGGCCGTCATCGCCTTGCGCGCAAGCGCCAGGCTGTCGCCGACGATGTCGGCCACACAGTGGAAAATCTCGGGCGTCTGGTAGTTGTGCGCCAGGATGACGGCATTTCGCTGCCGCTTCAGATCGAGAATGGCGTCGATATCATCCGCAAATGCCGGCCATTCGATGGGCGGAATAACTCGCCGTACCCGGTCGTAGAGTGCGGAGCTCAGCGTCATTCTTGTCCCTCACATATGCTCGGTTTGAGTATATATAGGGCATATGCTTATATGGAGCATAAGCAATGTCAAGCACGCGAAAGTGGCAATTTCGTCCCTGCGACCGCCCGCTCGGCCAGAACGCCGTGCCGGAAGCGAAACAGCTTGGCCGGTCGGCCGCCTGTGTCGGTTGTTGATGATCCGGTCTCTTCGACAAGTTCCTGCTGCTCTACCAGCCGCCTGAAATTCTGCTTGTGGACGAGCCGACCGGCGAGCGCCTCGACGCTGCGCTGGAGTTGCAGGAGCGTGAAGACCGACGGCATGAGTTCGAAGACGACGGGACGATATTTGATCTTGGCGCGCAACCTGGCGATGCCGGTGGCCAGGATACGGCGGTGATCGGCCGCCATTGCAAGGCCGAAGGCCGATAGAGTGCCGTTTTCGCCTTGGCGGCGATGCGCTTCCCCGACAAGGGCCGCTTCGTAGAGCAACTCGTAGCGTTGCAGCACCAGTTCCTCATTCCAGCCATTGCCATCAAGACCGAAGGCGATCGCCGCTCGCTGCCAGCGGTCATCGTGCGTAGGGCGATCGTCGGCGCCATCCGCCCAGGCCTTCAGGTGCGGAACGATCACGTCCGGCAATGCAGAGGGAACACCTGCACGGTGATCTTCCCAGGGGAAATAGTCGTACCAGTTGCGCCAGGCGGCTTTGTCGGCGGGTGCCGCCTGCTCCTCCCGGGTCAGCGCCAGGTAGCTGATGGAAACCACGCGTTGCGCGCTCCCGTTTGCTGTCCTGTCGCGATCGGCGAAAGTGTAGAGCTGCTCGATATAGCCCAAAGGGTGGCGTGTCTGGTGTTCGACCCAATCTCTTAGCCCCGACTGCAGCGAACGATGTCCAAGTTCGAATGGGCCGGAAGGCAGGGATTGACCTCGCTCGATGGTCATGACGCGCGGCTGGCCAATCGTCACCGCGACCAGCACCGCAATCAGTTCCGCCGCAATAGAATGCCGTTGGCCGCTTTTTGCGGGCTGCCTCACAATATCTTCCGCCTCATTTTTGCGTAGTCCTCGATCATGGTGCGCTGGCAATTGTCTGCCCTACGGCCAAGGGTTTGATTCTAAGCGTGAACCGGGCCGTGGCGGCAGTCAACGTTTCAACCCAGGCACCAGGCGGGGTTGGATAGGCATCGGTCCAAGCACCCAGCGAAGGACGGTACACTGCCGCCGACTGGATATGGTTCACGAGCTACTGGCCAAGCATGCCAAACGCGAAATCCACACGTGACCCAGCCGCTCATCGAGCTACTTAGCGAGTCAGCCAGATTCGCACGAGAAACATCGGGATGGGTTTCGGCAAGCATCCACAAAAGTCTCGATGGAACGCGAGTCGTCAACTATGCGCAAAGCGCAAGCGCGCAGGCCGTCCAGAGGGTGATCGATCGCTTGAGGGACGCTGGCTTTTTGGACCGAAACAGGGGAATCGGTGAGGCACATCCATGCCTCTATGAGGTCGTATTCACGCTCGATAGGGCTTGGTCGAGTCCGACAACCCTCCACCACAGCTCCTGCTCGGCAGCGATGCCCTTGGATTTGTGTCGGAGAGGGTCGAGCGTCTTAAGCATGAGGTCGAAGCATGGGAGTCCGTTAGCATCTCGACCGATGGTTGACAGCGTTGGCGAAGGCAGTCGCGAAGGTCATCGAGGAAGACATCCGCACCCTGGGGGCCTACAATTCCCGAGTGCCGATGGGGGCCCGCAGTCCGATCCGGAACCATCGAAGAGAAGGAACCACCAGATGAAGAGCTTCAATATCTTGGATCAGGTCACACCAAGCCGTCGTGATTTCTTTGCAGTCGCCACGACGGGCTTCGTTGCCGCTCAGCTCGGCACGCTCGGATCGGCGGCAGCGGCACAGCAGACGGAGTCGGGTTCTACAGTCAAGCCTGGAGCACATACTTCCTTCGCGGCGCTAAAGCAGATCGACGCCGGCGTGCTGAATGTTGGATACGCTCAAGATGGCCCTGAAAATGGCCCTGTTGTGATCTTGCTGCATGGCTGGCCCTACGACATTCACAGCTATGTCGACGTGGCTCCGATCCTGGCCAAGGCCGGCTATCGGGTGATCGTTCCCTATCTGCGCGGCTACGGTCCTACCCGCTTTCTGTCCGCCGAAACGCCGCGCAAAGGCCAGCCGGCAGCGCTCGCCGTCGACATCATCGCGCTGATGGACGCGCTGAAAATCGATAGGGCCGTCTTCGGCGCTTTTGACTGGGGCGCGCGGACCGCCAACATTATCGCCGCACTCTGGCCGGAGCGCTGCAAGGCGCAGGTGTCTGTGAGCGGCTATCTGATCGGCAGCCAGCAAGCCGGCAAGGTGCCACTGCCCCCGAAGGCCGAGTTGCAGTGGTGGTATCAGTACTATTTCGCGACCGAGCGAGGCGCGGCCGGCTACGCCAAATACACACGCGACTTCGTGCGCCTGATCTGGGAACTTGCGTCGCCGCAATGGAAGTTCGACGACGCCACTTTCGCGCGGTCGGCAACAGCTTTCGACAATCCCGATCATGTTGCGATCACGATCCACAGTTACCGTTGGCGGCTTGGGCTGGCAGAGGGCGAAGCACAGTACGATGACCTGGAGAAGCGGCTCGCCGCGGCTCCCGTGATCGGTGTCCCCACGATTACGCTCGAGGGTGACGCCAATGGGGCGCCTCATCCGGACCCAAGCGCGTACGCCAAGATGTTTTCGGGCAAATACGAGCACCGATTAATCAAGGGAGGCATCGGCCACAACCTGCCCCAGGAAGCACCGCAGGCTTTTGTCGACGCTGTTGTCGCTGTCGCCGCATAAGTGATTTGCACCCTGCGTGACGACGTCCGAGGCCGACTCAAACCTGGCACAATTGGCCCCCCAGCTCTCGTGGAACGCCGATATGCGCATGCGAGCGCCTGACACCAATTGTCTGTGAGAAATCCGAGTTTCAATGGAAGGCAAAGAAGCTCGACCGAATTTCAGGTCGATGTCTCGAGATCGCCAAAGCCGGCGCCTTCCCGCTCTGCCAGTTTGATGATTTCGGCGAATCTGGCGTCGTCGATCTGTCCGGCCATGCACACGCCGTCCGTTTGCCATCCGGGCCGTGACATTTCCTCAAATTCAGGATCCCGCAGCCGGTCGGCCAGCCTGCGATTGCAAACGAGATAGGCGTCTTCAAACTGCTTTACGACATATGCCGGCAACCCGAACGGCGGCCCTGGCAGGTGTCGTTGAAGAGCCAAAAGCGCTTCTGACATCGGTGGCAGACCCCGCTCGTTAAGCATTCGCGCAACCTCGGTCATTTCGGCGTTAAGGCTCCGGTTGGCATGAATTTCCTGCACCTGATCGATCGTTTCGATGCCAATACCCAGCCGCACCTTGAACGCGCTCAGCAGCGAACGCGGGCTATAGTTGATCATCCGCATGGCGGCATCGGGAAATGCGCCGGTCCAGCTCTCGTAGAGGCAATTCCAGTCGAGATGGGGAAGATATTCGGCGCCGTCTACAATATCGCTGCGTCCGAGCGACTTGATGTCCTGCGCGTAGCCGCTAGCTGACAGGATGTCCTGCCGCCTCAGGACACAGACGATCATGACGACGTCCACATTCTCCTGCCTGAAATATTCCGCCACATGCAGCGGCTCGCAGATATGAAAGTATTCTGACGATATGATCGACACCAGATCGGGGTCGGACGAGAACAGCGTCTCCTTCTCGTCAGGAAGGTTGGCGAGACCCCTGATATCGTCCAAGGCGCGCCGCGACACGTCCTGGACCAGGCTTGCGGCGACTTGATGGGAGGCCATGTCAGGAGCGACGTAGAAGCCGGCCGGTTGCAGGACAACACTGTTGTATCGGAGCCAGTTCTGCAGGAACGTGGTTCCAGTCTTGGCGAGGCCGATATGAAGGATTGCCCTGGGCATGAGTGCCAGCTCTATGGAGGACTTGTTCACTCTTCCTACGCCTAGTCGGCCCGGTTGAGCAACGGTCGATGCTGCCTGTCCGTTCTCGCGCTCCGCTTTGACCGATAAGCGATTTCCGCAGCGCTCGGATGCCCCGAACTTGCCGCGGCGCAAATTCGTGTCGGAGTTCCTCGACGCCAGGCATGCGGCAGAAACGCGACCTAAAAGGCAGGCTGCAGATTGTTTAATTGTCTCCAGATTGTAAGTTGGTGGCAGGCGGCTTGTGGGTTGGCGGCAGACGACTCAGAGAGAATCGATGTCAGATATCGATATTGCCGGCATACTGGCAGAGCATGAACCACTCGCCCGGTCGATCGCCGAAGCGAAAAAGGTCGCCTATGAGATCAGCAAGGATGACATGCTGCTCGATTTCTTCGTCCGGGCCGTGTTTCCGACAGATCACCGAAAAGCGATCGAAGCCTATTTCACAG